>NZ_JALXPE010000011.1 GCF_025143365.1 Microbacterium sp. p3-SID336
ACCAGAACCATCCGGCGGCTGGTCTCTTCACCGGCCGCCATGTCGTCCCCGCCCTCCGCTTCGTCCCGTGTGATCTGGAGGACGGCGACGCCGCCATACTCGTCCACAAGCTCCACGAGAGGGTCGGGTCCCGCGTCTGCCAACGCGGCGACGACGCCGGACGCACCGGCTTCGATCGTGCCCGCACAGACCTCGTCGTCCGCGGTGCGGCAGGCATCGACGGCAGCAAGCAGCGGGTACACCGCCGCGATCGGGTCGCCGCTGTCCACCGGTGCGGAGGGCTCCGGAGTGGAGGACGCCGGGTGCTCGGGTGCCCCAGAGTCGGGCGCCAGGGAGGGCGACGCGGACGCCGCGGCTTGCGTGCGTGGGGTCCCAGGGTCCGGCTGCGGCACCGCCGTGTCCGCGGCGACGGCCGTGGACGTGCTCGTCGCACCGCGCGCCCCTTCGGCGCCATCCCCCGCAGGCCACAGGAGCCCGCCCGCGAGCACGACCGCGGCCCCGGCGCCCGCCAGGAGCAGCACGCGTCGGCGCGATGCACGCGGCCGGGTGCCCTCGGCTGCAGCCGTGCCACGCGGGCGCCGTTCCCTGGAAGACACGACGCCCCGCAGCGTACCGGCGGTTCGGCCCAGCGTGCCGGCGGTGCGCCCCAGCCGCACGAAGACCCCGCCCGCGACTGCGAGCATGTCCCGCAGCGCTTCCGCCGAGCGACCGTGCCACGGCTGCCGCGTCCGCTCGGACTGTCGAGCCGTGCGCAAGCTGACACGGGTGGGGGTGACCGCGGGCCCGTCGAGCACGAGTGCACGGGCGACCTCCCGCGCACGAGCGGGCTCCGAGTGGTCTCCGTCGCCCGTGTCGCTCGCCAGAGCCCGCGGGGCGGCGGTGGCGAGCACCTCCTGCTCCCACGACTGCAGCAGCCGCGCGGGCGTGCGCGCGTTGTGCTCCCGCAGCCCCGTCGCCACTCGCGCCAGCACGCGCATCAGGGGGCGGTCGGTCGTGCTCTCCGCGATCCGGTCGACGATCTCCGCCGCGGCCGCGATGGCCTCATCCCCCGCGCCGATGGCGAACAGCGGCCGCCCGTCGTCCGTGAGCCACCACGTCCCCCGCGCGTCACTCCGCCCGGCGGCGACGAGCTCGCCGGTCCCCCTCAGCAGACTCGCGACGATCGTCGTCGCCTCGCCCGAAGAGAGCGGGCGGCCCCGGCTCGTCCGCCGGCCGACCAGCTCGCCCACCCGCTCGGTGCACCAGGGCAGCAGCACATCGTGCCCTCGCCCCCGCCGCGCGACGTCGAGAGGGCCCAGCACATGCTGGGCGCCAGCGAATCGCCACCCCTCCCACCCGGCCATCTCCTCCGCACTCCGCCGCAGGACGACGCGGTCGCCGTCGGTCACCAGCACTCCGTCGAACGGGCCCTCTGCACCGTCGAGGACCCTGATGACGCGGTGGGCGCCGGTCAGCAGCGGCGCAGCGAAGGTCTCGGGGGCGTCTTGCAGGAGAGGTTCACTCATGGGGACGATCCCAGCACAGCGCCGCCCGTCGCGGACGGGACTCCGACAGATGCGAAGGGTTGGCGGTCGAGCCCGTGGGTGTGCAGGGAGAGTGCCCGTGCGCACGCTCCGCTCGGCGCGAACGGCGGCATCGCGAGGCCGTGGGAATCGGTAGGCTGGACCCCATGGCAAAGCGTGCTCCCGAACCCGAGAAGCGTCCTGGGTTCTTCTCCCAGATCAAATCCCTCTTCCGGTTCACGCGCGAGGCCTACCCGTGGCTCCCCTGGGCCCAGGCCGCGATCCTCATCGGCGGCGTGCTGCTCGGCCTCGTGGCGGGCTACCTCATCCCGCCCTTCCAGATCTGGACGCTCATCCTCTGGGGCATCACGGGCCTGATGGTCGGTGTGCTCGGCTCGCTGTTCCTGATGACCCGCCTGTCCACGTCGGCGATGTACGCGAAGATCGACGGCATGCCCGGGGCCACAGGACATGTCCTCAGCACGAGCCTCGGTCGACGCTGGCAGGCCTCGGACACCCCCGTCGGCATCAACCCGAAGACGCAGGAGGCGGTCTACCGCACCATCGGCCGCGGCGGCATCGTCGTCGTGGGCGAGGGGGCCCGCGGCCGCCTGACGCGCCTCGTCAACGAGGAGCGCAGCAAGGCGCAGCGCGTCGCCCACGGCGTCCCCGTCACCGTCCTCTACGTCGGACACGGTGAGGACGAGGTCCCCATCGCCGACCTCGCGAAGACCATCAAGAAGCTGCCGAAGGCGATCGACAAGGCGACCATGGCCGCGGTCATCCGCCGCGTCGATTCGGTGTCGCAGTCGCTCTCCTCGCTGCCGATCCCGAAGGGCATCGACCCGACGAAGGTGCGCCCGCAGCGTCCGCGCTGAGCCGCAGCCCCACGAACCACAGAGCGCGGTCGTCCTCCTCGGAGGGCGACCGCGCTCTCGTCATTCCGACAGCGGCTGCTTCGGCAGTCGCCGCACCTTCGCGCGTCGACGACGGCGCTCGGGGATCATCGAGCGCATCTCGTCGAGCTTGCCGAAGCAGAACAGGCGGTCCTCGGCCTCGAGCACCACGTGCTTGCGCGGGTTCGGGATCACGCTCACCCCACGGTGCAGGGTGAGCACCGTGATGTCACGCTCCCACAGCCCGGCCTCCCCCAGCGTCTTGCCGACGAGGTCGGCGGCGCCGTGCACCATCAGCTCCGCGACGCCGTAGCCGGTCGAGACGGTGAGGCGCTGGCGGACGTCGATCTCCGGGAACGCCACCTGCCCGGCGATGTAGTCGATGATGGCGCCGGCCACGTCGAGTCTGGTGGCGGTCTCGATGCCCTGCAGGCCCGGGGAGGAGTTGACCTCCATCACCAGGGGCCCCTCGTCGCCTTCGAGCATGTCGACGCCGGCCACCCGCAGACCCATGATCTGCGCCGAGCGCACGGCCGCGCGCTCGTAGACGGGGTCGAGCTCGATCGCCTCGACCGAGCCGCCTCGGTGCACGTTGGAGCGGAACTCGTCGCCGGCGGCCGACCGTCGCATGGCAGCGACCACGCGGTCGCCCACCACGAGGGCACGGATGTCGCGACCTCGGCTCTCCGCGATGAACTTCTGGATCAGCACGTTCTGCTTCGTCGAGTGCAGCGTCTCAATGATGGCCTCGGCGACCTTCACCTGCGGGGCGAGGATCACCCCGATGCCCTGCGTGCCTTCGAGGAGCTTGATCACCACCGGGGCACCGCCCACGCGTTCGATCGCGGGCCGCACATCAGCGCGGTTGCGCACGAAGGCGGTGGGCGGCATGGCGATGTTGTGCCGCGACAGGATCTGGTTCGCACGCAGCTTGTCCCGCGCGCTGGAGATGCCGTTGGCGGTGTTCGGCGTGTAGACGTCCATCTGCTCGAACTGCCGCACCACGGCCGTGCCGAAGTAGGTGATCGAGTTGCCGATGCGAGGCAGGATCGCGTCGTAGTCGCTGAGCTGACGGCCGCGGTAGTGCAGATCCGGCTCGTCCGAGGTGAGATCGATCGCGAAGCGCAGGGTGTTCAGGACCTTGACGTTGTGCCCCCGCTGCAACGCGGCGGCGCGGAGGCGTTGGGTGGAGTACGCCTGCGGCGCACGGGACAGCACTGCGATCTTCACGGAGGAATACCTGCCAGGATGTATCAGGTGAGTAGGTCTACCCATTCAAACACCCTTACGGGGTGGCGAGAGTGGGTGAGCCTGCCCGATCTCGGCGTCGACTGGATCAAAGCGAAGATCGACACGGGTGCCCGCACCTCTTCGCTGCACGCCTTCGACATCGAGGAGCTCGACAGCGACGGCGAGCCCTGGGTCCGCTTCCGGGTCAAGCCCTGGCAGGACAGCCAGGAGGACGCGGTCGTCGTCGAATGCCCCATCCACGACCGGCGCGCCGTGCGCAGCTCCTCCGGCCACGCGCAGGATCGCCTCGTCGTGCAGCTGATGATCCGCCTGGTCGACCGTGAGGTGCTGGCCGAGGTCACGCTGAGCAACCGCGACGAGATGGGCTTCCGGATGCTGATCGGCCGCGAGGCGCTGCGCCGCGGATACATCGTCGATCCCGCGCGCTCCTTCCTGGGCGGAAGGGCACCGCGAGAGGCGCGACGCCGCAATCGCGGGCGCGCCTGATCGGCGAGAGCGACGCTCAGGCGCGGATCAGAACCGCGCCGATCGCCTTGTCGTGCAGGCCCCGCTGATCCTGATCCCAGATCGCGGCGGGGATCACGACCACGAGCAGCAGCGTCCGCACGATCGGACGCCACAGACCGATCCATCCCCCGTCGAGCGGCACGAGGCGCATGCCGAGGATGCGGTGGCCCGGGCTGCCGCCGGCCGTCGGGATGAACAGGATCTGCAGCACGGCGAACACCAGCAGCGGTGCGAACTGGGTCAGCCCCGCCTCGCTGGGCAGGGCGAACTGGTCGAATCCGAGGAAGCCGGTCGCGATGATCGTCGCCGCGGCGTAGTCGATCAGCAGTGCGCCGATCCGTCGACCGGGGCGGGCGATGCTGCCCGTTCCCGTCTCGGGGAGCCCGAGTCGCTCGCCGGGGTACGTGTTCACAGCATCCGTCACGCCTTCCAGCCTACCGAGCCGGTGGAGTCGCTCCTTCCGGCCTCACGCCGTAACACGCTCGAAACAAAGCGGATACGGTGGAGAAATCCCCCGTCCGTACTGTGCAGAGTGGCCCCGAAGCCATCGATCCGCATCACAGGAGTCGTACATGTTCAAAGATTCGTCCGAGGTACTGGCCTACATCAAGGAGAACGACGTCAAATTCCTTGACATCCGTTTCACCGACCTCCCTGGTGTGCAGCAGCACTTCAACATCCCTGCGGCGACTGTCGACGAGGCCTTCTTCACCGACGGACAGCTCTTCGACGGCTCCTCGATCCGCGGCTTCGCGAGCATCCACGAGTCGGACATGCAGCTCATCCCGGACGTGACCACGGCGTACATGGACCCGTTCCGCGAGGCGAGCACTCTCGTCATGGTCTTCGACATCTACAACCCGCGCACGGGCGAGATCTACGCGAAGGACCCGCGTCAGGTCGCCAAGAAGGCGGAGAAGTACCTCGCGTCGACGGGCATCGCGGACACGGCCTACTTCGCGCCGGAGGCCGAGTTCTACATCTTCGACGACGTGCGCTACTCCGTCACCGCCGGCGAGAGCTTCTACAAGGTCGACTCCGAGGAGGCCGCATGGAACACCGGCCGTGAGGAGGAGGGCGGGAACCTCGCCAACAAGACCCCGTACAAGGGCGGCTACTTCCCGGTGAGCCCGGTCGACAAGACGGCCGACCTCCGCGACGACATCACGCTCAAGCTGATCGATGCGGGCTTCATCCTCGAGCGCTCGCACCACGAGGTGGGTACGGCGGGCCAGCAGGAGATCAACTACCGCTTCGACACCATGGTGCACTCGGCGGACGACATCCTGAAGTTCAAGTACATCGTCAAGAACACGTGCGAGGAGTGGGGCAAGGTCGCGACCTTCATGCCCAAGCCGCTGTACGGCGACAACGGCTCCGGCATGCACACGCACCAGTCGCTGTGGAACGACGGCAAGCCGCTGTTCTATGACGAGGCCGGCTACGGGCAGCTCAGCGACATCGCCCGCTGGTACATCGGCGGCATCCTGGCGCACGCCCCCGCCCTGCTCGCATTCACCAACCCCACGCTGAACAGCTACCACCGCCTGGTGAAGGGCTTCGAGGCGCCGGTGAACCTGGTCTACTCGGCGGGCAACCGCTCGGCCGCGATCCGCATCCCGATCACCGGCTCGAACCCGAAGGCCAAGCGCATCGAGTTCCGTGCGCCCGATGCCTCCGGCAACCCGTACCTCGCCTTCGCCGCGCAGCTCATGGCGGGTCTCGACGGCATCAAGAACCGCATCGAGCCGCACGAACCGGTCGATAAGGACCTCTACGAGCTGCCGCCCGAGGAGGCCAAGAACATCCCGCAGGTGCCCAACTCGCTGCTCGACTCGCTCGAGGCGCTCCGCAACGACCACCAGTTCCTCCTCGAGGGCGGCGTGTTCACCGAGGAGCTCATCGAGACCTGGATCTCCTACAAGTACGAGAACGAGATCCTGCCGATCGCGCAGCGTCCGCACCCGTTCGAGTACGAGCTGTACTTCGGGGTCTGACCTCCTGCTGTCGAAGCGCCCGTCCGGGGATCCGGGCGGGCGCTTCGTCGTCAGTCTCCGCTCGTCGACGGCCCCTTGCAGGTGGAGCATGCCCGAGTCAAGCCCGCGGACGAGAATCGTGTCCGCCTCTAGCGTGAGAGCGTCGCAGGGCTTACCCGACCCTGCGACGGGGAGGCAGCACCATGTGGACGCAAGAGGCGACCCCGACCGAGGCTCTGCTCGACGGGCGATATCGACTGGCCGAGGCCGTCGGCGTGGGCGGGATGGCGACCGTGTACCGCGCGGAGGACATCGCCCTGGAACGCACCGTCGCCGTGAAGGTGTTCCGCGAGTCCGACGACACGCTCACCTCCGCCGATCGCGCGCATTCGGAGAAGGCGCTGCTCGCCTCCCTCAACCACCCCAACCTGGTCACCCTCCTCGACGCGAGTCTCATGCCTGGACGCACGAAGTATCTCGTGATGGAGTTCGTCCCCGGCCCCACCCTGAGCATGCGACTGGCCAGGGCGACGATCGCCCCGCACGAGGTCGCGCACATCGGCGCTGACATCGCGGCCGCCCTGCACGCGGTGCATGCGGCCGGTATCGTGCATCGCGACGTGAAGCCCTCGAACGTGCTGCTCACTCCCCCGACCCCGGGCGCCGAGCGCTGGACCGCGAAGCTGGCCGACTTCGGCATCGCCTGCGCGATCGACACCTCCCGCATGACGACGCCCGGCGTGGTGCTCGGCACGCTCACGTACATGGCTCCGGAGCAGCTGCGCAACGGCGAGCTGCGTCCGGCCGTGGACGTCTACGCTCTGGCGCTCGTGCTGCTGGAGGCCCTCACGGGCAAGCCCGGCTACACCGCGACGACGAGTGTGGAGTCCGCCCTGGCCCGTCTGCACCTGCCGCCCGACATCCCAGAATCACTCGGCCAGGGCTGGGTCCGCCTGCTGACGGCGATGACGAGTGTCGACCCGGAACAGCGCCCCCGCGCCGCCGAGGTGGAGGTCGAACTGCGTCGGCTCTCCCAGCCGATCACCGAGCCCACCGCCGCCGAGGTCGCGACCGTGCCTCTGCTCCTCGCCCCGACCACCACCGCGGCACCCCGGTCGACCGCGGCACCCCGGTCCGCAGCGGCACCCCGATCCATCGTCGGCCCCCCGCCGGTCGCCACCCTCGCGCCCGTCGCCACCTCTGTGCCGGTCACCGCGACGCTCCCGCTCGCAGCGGCGCCGCGCGGCAGCATGCCCGCGTCCGCTCCGCGCACCCGCGCGGAGGCACGACAGCGGACCCGAGGCCGCCGCGCGGGAACCGCCGTCGTCGCGGGGAGCACGGTCGCCACCGCACGTCGGCGTCCGTCCGTGCTCGTCGCCGCTGTCGTCGCGGTGGGGATCGTCGTGAGTGCCGCCGCCGCGCTGTCCGGAAGCGGGCAGCCGGCCGTCGCCAGTTCGGGCGCCGTGCGCGAGAGCCTGAGCGCCGTCGAGATGTCGGACGCGTCCACCGAGGTGCCGCCGCCCGCGATCGTCGAGGAGACGGCACCCGTCGTGCCCGCCTCGACGAGCACCGACCCGCAGCTCCCTGCCGCCCCGGCGGACAGCGCGGACGCGCCTCGACGCGGACCAGCGGAGGCGGCAGCCGACACCCCCGGGTCCGACAACCGCGGCAAGGGCAACAACAACGGCAACGGCAACGGTACCAAGGGCGAGGGCGCCGAGCGCTGACTCCGCCGTCGCACCGAGGGCGGACGAGCCGCCCGGGTGTCGCTGAGCCCCGCGCCGCGCGGGGTGGAGCAAGATCGAGTGTCGAGCACGCACAGAGGGAGAGGCCCATGCGCCGCAGGAGAATCATCACGCCGGACGAGACGCAGAGCGTGTCGGCGCAGCGCCGTTCCCCGTCGACCGTGGTCGCCGGAGCCCGGGCGAACCCGTTCATGTTCGGCCTTCTGGGAGCGCTCGGCGTCCTGGTCGCACTCGCCATCGGCGGCATCGTCGGACAGCTCGCGACCGTGCTCGTCTACATCGGCGTCGCGATCTTCCTCGCCCTCGGGCTCGACCCGATCGTCACCAGCATCGAGCGCAAACTCCCCCGGCCCGCGGCCGTCGCGATCGTCGTCGCCGGGGTCGTCCTCGCGTTCGTCGGCGTCATCCTCGCGATCGTCCCGATCCTCGTCGAGCAGATCACCAATCTGATCAAGGACGGCCCGAAGATGATCGAGGACTTCATGCAGACGGACTGGTACAAGGACATGAGTGCCCAGTTCGGGTCGACGATCACCGACGCCGTCAACGGCGTGCTCGGCTTCGTGCAGGACCCCGACAACTTCTTCGACATCGGCGGAGGCGTCTTCGCCGTCGGCGCCGGGATCGCGGGCGGCATCACCGGTGTCACGATCGTCCTGATCCTCACGCTGTACTTCATGGCCTCCCTGCGCAGCATCAAGCGGGCGGCTGCGCGCTTCGTGCCCGCCTATCAGCGCGACACCTTCAGCGAGCTGCTCGAGGACGTGTCCAGTGCCGTCGGCCGCTACGTGATCGGCCAGGCGAGCCTCGCCCTCACCAACGGCATCCTCAGCCTGATCTTCCTGACCATCATCGGCGCTCCGGTGCCCGCCCTCCTCGCCCTCATCGCGTTCATCGGGTCAATGATCCCGCTCGTCGGCACGCTGTCGGCATCGATCATCATCTCGCTCATCTGCCTGTTCGAGTCGCCGACGACCGCGCTCATCGCCGTCATCTACTACCTCGTGTACATGCAGATCGAGGCGTACGTGCTCTCGCCCCGCATCATGAACCGCGCGGTGGCCGTACCGGGCGCGCTCGTCGTGATCGCCGCGGTCGCAGGCGGTGCGCTCGGCGGGATCCTCGGCGCCCTGGTCGCCATCCCCATCGCGGCGAGCATCATCATCATCGTGCAGAAGGTCGTGTTCCCGACTCAGGACCGGAAGAAGACACCACCGGCAGTCACCGTCGCCTGATCAGCGGACGGTCACCGCGCCCGCTTGCACGCGGACGGCGAAGGACGAGATCTCGCCGACCTCCTCGCCGTCGATCTCGAACATCTGCGGCGCGGCCAGACGCACCTCGATGCGCTCTGCCGACACGTGGGTGGTCGAATCCGTGCTCACGGCCTGATCCACGCTGCCCAGAATGCGACGGATGCCGTTGTCCCACACCACCGAGCGGACGGTGTCCAGCCACTGGAGCGGTCCGTCGGCGCTGATCAGGAGCATGTCGAGGAGCCCGTCGTCCACGAGCGCGTCCGGGAGCAGCCGGATCCCGCCCTGCAGCATGCCGCAGTTGCCGATCAGGAGCGTGTGCCCGCGCAGCTCCTGCGGCTCGCCGTCGTCCAGCTGCAGCGTGATGTCCGTCATCTCCGTGCCGGCCAGCGCCCTGCCCATGGCCTCGACGTACGCGAGCCAGCCCGCGCGGTCCTTGAGGTCGTCGTTGGTCTCCACCAGCATCTGGGCGTCGACGCCGAAGCCGACCATCACGGAGAACGCGTGCTCCTCGCCGTCGATCTCGACCCACCCGAGGTCGATGTTCCGCGGCTCGCTGTCGCGGACGTGCTCCAGTGCGGGGAGCACGCCCTCGAGCGGGATGCCGAGGTTGCGCGCCAGGAGGTTGCCGGTGCCCTGCGGCACGATGCCGAGCGCGACCCCCGTCTCTGCGAGCGCCTCCGCGACCGCGCGGATGGTCCCGTCGCCGCCCACCGCGATCACCGGGTCGCAGCCCTCCGCGACCGCCTCGGCGGCCATGCCGCGCCCCGCATCCTCCGGCGTGGTCTCCCACCAGCGGGCGTCCACCTCGTCGCCGAACGCGAGCCGCACGGCCTCCTCGAGAACCGCCCTGTCCGACTTCGTGGGGTTCCAGATCACTGCCAGGCGAGAAGACGTCATGCGCTCAGCCTGGGCGACCGACGCCGATCGTGCAACTCGGTTGACAGGTCACCCGTAGAACAAGTGCTCGAAGGTCCGGCGCGCCCGCCGCGTGACGCCCAGGTAGTCCTCCTCCAGCTGCGTCGCCGCCCGATTCGGGTAGCCGAGCAGACGAGCCAGCGCGTCGAGCTGACGTCGGTCAGCCGGCAGCACGTCGCTGGTCTGCCCCGTCAGCAGGGTGATGGCCGAGCGGAGGCGGCTCGACAGCAGCCACGCGGCACGCAGGCGCTCCGCGTCCTCCCCCTCCACGAGCCCCGCAGCCACCGCCGCATCCAGCGCGTGGAGCGTCGACGTGGTCCGCAGTCCCGGCACAGCGTGCGCGTGCTGCAGCTGGAGAAGCTGCACCAGCCACTCCACATCGCTGAGGGTGCCCGGCCCCAGCTTCAGGTGCCGCCGCGGGTCCGTGCCCTGGGGCAGCCGCTCCCCCTCCACCCGCGCTTTGATCCGCTTGATCTCCCGCAGCCCCTGCAGGTCGACCACCTCGGGGTAGCGGATCGAATCCGCGAGCTCGGTGAAGCGCGCGATCAGCTTCGCGCTCCCGGCGACGCCCTGGGCGCGCAGCAGCGCCTGCGCCTCCCAGGAGAGCGACCACCGGCGGTAATACGCCGTGTACGCCTCGATGGAGCGCACGAGGGCCCCGTTGCGTCCCTCCGGGCGGAGCCCGGCATCGAGCTCCAGAGGAAGACGGTGGTCCGTGAGATGCTCCCGCAGACCGGCGACGACGCGACCCGCGAGCTTCTCCGCGCGCTGGGGATCCAGGCCGTTCGCGTCGTAGACGTACAGCACGTCGGCGTCGGACCCGAACCCCAGCTCCGCTCCGCCGAAACGGCCCATCGCGATGACCGCGAAGTCCAGCGCGGCGTCCTCCGGCGGCACCACCTCCCGCAGGACGGCGCGGAGGCCGGCCTGGATGGTCGCGGCGGTGATGTCGGTGAGGGCCGTCGCGACCTCCTCGATCGTGAGCACGTCCAGGACGGCCCCCATCGCGGTCCGCAGCAGCTCGCGGCGTCGCAGTGCCCTGACCGCCCGCAGCGCGTCCGCCACCGTCTCATGCCTGGTCTGGATCGCGCGCGCCTCCTCATCGAGAGCGGCGGCTCCCCGCGGGCGCAGCCGCTCCGCGCTGTCGAGCCAGGCCACGGACTCCGGGATCCACTCCATCAGCTCGCCGATGTAGCGGGAGGAGGAGAGCAACCGCGTCAGGCTCTCGGCGGCTCCCGACGAGTCGCGCAGCATCCGCAGGAACCAGGAGGTGTCGCCGAGACGTTCGCTGATGCGGCGGAAGGCCAGGAGGGCATAGTCAGGGTCGCTGCCGTCGGCGAACCAGCGCACCATGACCGGCATGAGGTGCCGCTGGATGGTCGCCTTGCGGCTCAGGCCTCTGGTGAGCGCGCCGATGTGCCGCAGAGCACCGGCCGGATCGCGGAAGCCGATGGCGGCGAGACGGTCGTGCGCCTGCTCCAGCGAGAGCGTGCGCTCCTCCTCGGGCAGCGCGGCGACAGCGCTCAGGAGCGGCCGGTAGAACAGGCGGGTGTGGATCTCGCGCACCTCCCGGCGCACGGCCTCCCACCGCGCCCAGATGCCCTCCCCGGTCTCGGCGAGGCCCGTGGCCCGTGCCAGCACGCGGAGACCCGCCGGTGTCTTGGGCATCAGGTGCGTGCGGCTCAGCTCCCGCAGCTGCAGGCGGTGCTCCATGAGGCGCAGCACGCGGTAGTCGTCCGCGAAGACCGCCGCGTCCGCCCGGCCGATGTAGCCGCCGGCCACGAGCGCGTCGATGCTCTCCAGCGTGCCTCGCGTGCGCAGCGAGGCGTCGGTCAGACCATGCACGAGCTGCAGCAGCTGCACCGTGAACTCGATGTCGCGCAGGCCGCCCGCACCGAGCTTGAGCTGATACGGGGCGTCCTCCGGATCGATGTGCTCCATGACGCGCTCGCGCATGCGCTGCACGCTCTCCACGAACTCCTCGCGGGCGGCGCTGGACCAGACCCGCGGCTGCACCGCCTCGATGTACGCCGCACCGAGCTCCGCGTCGCCTGCCAAGGGCCGTGCCTTCAGCAGCGCCTGGAACTCCCAGCTCTTCGCCCACCGGTCGTAGTACGCGACGTGCGACCCCAGCGACCGCACGAGGGCGCCCTGCTTGCCCTCGGGGCGAAGCGCCGCGTCGACCTCCCACAGCGCGGGCTCCATTTCGATGGCACTGAGGTTGCGCATCATCTCGCGAGCAAGACGGGTCGCGATGTCGATCGCCTTCGCCTCCGCCACGACGGTCTCGTCGCTCGTGCCCCCGACGAAGATGACGTCGACATCGCTGACGTAGTTCAGCTCCCGCGCCCCCGCCTTGCCCATCCCGATGACGGACAGCTGCGTGGCCGCGACCTCCTCGCGTCCGAGCGCGGAGGTCGCACGCGTGCGGGCGATCGCGAGCGAGGCCTCCAGGGCCGCACCGGCGAGGTCAGCCAGGGCCGCGGCGACCTCGGCCACGACGCCCTCCGGCTGCGGATGCGTGACGTCGAACGCGGCGATGGCGGCGAGCTGACGACGGTAGGCGACGCGCAGCGCGACGATCGCGTCGTCGTCGGCGGATGCCGCGAACCCCTCGTCGGCGCCGACCGCGGCCAGGAGCCGGTCCCTGAGCACGTCGGGCGCGGCGGGTGCCGCGATCGGCTCGCGCAGGACCGCCAGCTGCTCCGGATGACGCAGGAAGAAGTCCGCGAGGCCGGTGGACGCGCCGAACACCATCCACGTGCGGCGACGCGTCTCCGTATCGTCCATCAGCGCGCTCAGAGGGCGCGGATCCCGCCGCGCGACCCGTAGCATTCCGCGCAGGGCCGCGTCGAGGTCTGCCGCGACGGCGCCGGCCAGCAGCTCGGCGCGCGGCCGCTCCAGCAGAGACTCCAGCTCCGCGAGGGCGGTCGCGGCATCGCTCAGCTCGGCGAAACCGAGCCTCGCCAACGCGGACAGCGAGACGGATGCGTCGGGGCGGGCCATGCGCGCCTCAGAGGAGTTCGAGGTTGTTCTTCAGCTCCAAGGGCGTCACCTGGCCGCGGTAGGCCTCCCACTCCTTGCGCTTGTTCAGCAGGACGTAGTTGAACACCTGCTCGCCGAGGGTCTCCGCGACCAGCTCGGACGCCTCCATGTACTCCAGCGCGTGGTCGAGGCTCGCGGGAAGCGCCGAGTAGCCCAGCGCCCGGCGCTCGGCGTCGCTCAGCGCCCACACGTTGTCCTCCGCCTCCGGCGGGAGCTCGTAGCCCTCCTCGATGCCCTTGAGGCCCGCGGCGAGCATGAGCGCATACGCCAGGTACGGGTTCGCGGCCGAGTCCAGCGCGCGGTACTCCACCCGGGAGGACTGCCCCTTGTTCGGCTTGTACATCGGCACGCGCACCAGGGCCGAGCGGTTGTTGTGCCCCCACGTGATGAAGCTCGGCGCCTCATCGCCGCCCCACAGGCGCTTGTACGAGTTGACGAACTGGTTGGTGACCGCGGAGATCTCGTTCGCGTGCTTGAGGAGTCCCGCGATGAAGTGCCGCCCGGTCTTCGACAGCTGGTACTTGGCGCCCTCCTCGTAGAAGGCGTTCTGGTCGCCCTCGAACAGCGACATGTGCGTGTGCATGCCGCTGCCGGGCTGGCCGCTGAGCGGCTTCGGCATGAACGTGGCGTACACGCCCTGCTCGATCGCGACCTCCTTGATGACCGTGCGGAAGGTCATCACGTTGTCGGCCGTCGTCAGCGCGTCGGCATAGCGCAGATCGATCTCGTTCTGCCCGGGGCCGCCCTCGTGGTGGCTGAACTCGACGGAGATGCCGAGGTCCTCCAGCATGCGCACGGAACGGCGTCGGAAGTCGTGGGCCGTCCCGCCCGGCACGTTGTCGAAGTACCCGGCGGAGTCCACCGGCACCGGGCCCTCCGGCCCGAACGACGACGACTTGAGCAGGTAGAACTCGATCTCCGGGTGCGTGTAGAAGGTGAAGCCCGCATCGGCGGCCTTCGCGAGTGCGCGCTTGAGCACATGTCGGGGGTCTGCCACCGCGGGCTGACCGTCGGGCGTCGTGAGGTCGCAGAACATGCGCGCCGTGGGGTCGATCTCCCCGCGCCACGGCAGCGTCTGGAACGTGGTGGGGTCGGGCTGGGCGAGCAGGTCGGACTCGTAGCTACGGGTCAGTCCCTCGATCGCGGAGCCGTCGAAGCCGATACCCTCCGCGAAGGCGCCCTCGACCTCCGCCGGCGCGATCGCCACCGACTTGAGCGTGCCGATGACGTCGGTGAACCACAGCCGCACGAACTTGACGCCGCGCTCCTCGATCGTGCGGAGCACGAAGTCCCTCTGCTTGTCCATGGCTACTCTGCGCCCTGGCCCTTCTCCGCACCGAAGCCGCTGGCGGGCTTCGCGTCCCAACCCTGCTCGGCGGCCTCCTCCTCGGCCCAGGCGCGGGAGCGCTCCTTGAGCACCTCCGGGGCGCGGCGCGCCTCCGCCTCGGAGTCGAACGGTCCGACGCGGTCGATCGAGGGCGACAGCATGCCGAACTCGACCTCGCCCGTGGCGGAGTTGTACCAGTACTTGTGATCGCCGTCGGTCATGGCTGCTCCTTCGTCCCGCGAGTCGTTCGGGTGATGTCATCGATCCTACTGGCGTGCATAGCGGTCGCTAAGCTATCGGCCATGGCAAAAGCGATCGGCGTCGACATCGGCGGCACGGGCATCAAAGCGGGAATCGTCGACCTCGAGCACGGCACCATGGCCTCGGATCGGGTGCGCGTGCCCACCCCGGCCGGCGCCTCGCCGGAAGACGTGCTGGTCGCGGTGCAGACGGTCCTGAAGACGCTCGACGTGCATGACTCGACCCTGCCTCTCGGCGTGGCCTTCCCCGCGATCGTCAAGCGCGGCAAGACGCTCTCCGCCGCGAACGTCTCGAAGAAGTGGATCGGCTTCGACGCCGAGCGCTTCTTCCGCGACGGCCTCGGCCGCAACATCGTCTTCGTCAACGACGCGGACGCGGCGGGCGTCGCAGAGGCCCGCCACGGCGCCGCACGGGACGTCCTGGGCTTCACCCTCCTCACGACCCTCGGCACCGGCATCGGCTCCGCCTTCCTCTACGACGGCGTGCTGCTGCCCAACACCGAGCTCGGTCACCTCAACTTCCGCGGTCACGAGTCGGTCGAGACCTGGGCCGCCACGTCTGCGCGCGAGCGCGAGGGGCTCAGCTGGGCCGAGTGGGCGGAGCGGCTGCAGGCGTTCTACTCGCACATCGAGTTCATCTTCAGCCCGGACCTGTTCGTGGTGGGCGGCGGCGTCTCGAAGAACGCGGGCGACTTCCTTCCGCTGCTCGACCTGAAGACGCCGATCGTCCCGGCGATCCACCGCAACAACTCCGGCATCATCGGCGCGGCCTCTCTCGCCGGCGACTGACTCGTCCCACGACACGACGAAGGCCCCGCAGCGTCTGCGGGGCCTTCGTCGTTCGAGGCGAATGGGCCGACCTGTACGCCGGGTTCTGTTCCGGGGTTCTTCGCCCCTTCGACGGCCATCTCTCTCGGCGACACGTTGCCGTGGCGCTCCAGCGGTCTACCCGAGGACTCGGCGGGCCGCGTCAACATCCTCTGTCTGACCTTGCTCCGGGCGAGGTTTACCTGGCGAGCCGTGTCACCACGGCCCCCGGTGGTCTCTTACACCACCCTTTCACCCTTACCCGCGATCCGAGGATCACGGGCGGTCTGCTCTCTGTGGCACTTTCTCGCGGATCACTCCGGGTGGGTGTTACCCACCGCCCTGCCCTGTGGAGCCCGGACGTTCCTCGGTGCGGTTGCCCGCAACGCGACCGTCCAGTCGACCCATTCGCCCCACCAGTCTACGGCGCTCACTTCTCCGCGGAGTCCGCGATGCGCAGATCCAGGGGCACGTCGATCGGGAACGTGCCGAACAGCCGGGCGGTCGCGGTCACGGCCGCGTCCCGCACCGCCGCGGCGGCAGCCTCGGCGTGCTCCCGCGGCGTGTGCAGGATGACCTCGTCGTGCAGGAAGAACGCCAGGTGCGGCTCGCGCGCGAAGGGGCCGGACGCCTCCGCGGCTCCGAAGACCTGCGGCAGCTGCTGCAGGCGATGCCGGATCTCGGCCAACCAGATCAGCGACCACTCGGCCGCCGTCCCCTGCACGACGAAGTTGCGGGTGAACCGGCCCCAGTCCCTGGCACGCCGTCGGGCCAGGGCGACCACCGCGGGATCCGCGTCGGCGGAGCTGGCGTCGGACTGCAGGCGCATCCACTCGGCCGACGGCCGCGGCGACGAGCGTCCGAGCCAGGTGGAGACGATCCCGCCGTCCTCGCCCACCCTGGCCGCGTCGTCGACGAGGGCCATGGCGCGCGGGTACACGCGCCGCAGCCGCGGCACCAGGCGGCCGCTGTCACCGCTGGTCGCTCCGTACATCGCACCGAGCACCGCGTACTTCGCCTCCTCGCGCGTGGCGACCGCGCCGGACGCGACGACGCCCGCATACAGGTCTCCCCCGCGCGCGGCCTCCGCCATCACCTCGTCCGCCGCCATCGCGGCGAGCATGCGCGGCTCCAGCTGTGCGACGTCGGCGACGACCAGCGTCCACCCGGGATCGGCGCGCACGGCCGGCCGCAGGCTCCTCGGCAGCTGCAGCGCGCCCCCTCCGGCCGACGCCCATCGGCCCGTCACCACGCCGCCGGGGATGTAGACGGGGCGGAACCGGTTGTCGTGCACCCACTCGGCGAGCCAGGTCCAGCCGTTCGCGCTGAGCAGTCGCGACAGCTTCTTGTAGGCGAGCAGCGGCTCGATCACCGGATGCTCGTGCGCAGACAGCTCCCACTTCGCCGTGGACTCGACGGGCACGCCGACGCGGTGCAGTGCCCGCAGCAGCTTCGGCTGACTGTCCAGGTGCAGGGTGCCGTCCCCGAGCAGGGTGCGCACCTCGTCCGCCCGCTCCTGCATGCGGCTGGGCAGCCCGCCCGCCACCGGCCTGGTGCCGAGCGTCGCGGTGAGGATGGCGTCGTGCACCGCCGCGTCCCACGGCAGGCCCGCGACCCGCATCTCCTCCGCGATCAGCCCGCCCGCCGACTCGGCCGCGCACAGCAGCGTCAGCCGTCCGTCTGCGGCCTCCGCCATCACGCGACGTTGCGCGCGGTACTGCTCGAGGGCCGCGTCCACCGCGGCCTCCCCGGCGTCCTCCTCGAACACGTCGAAGAGGGAGGGCGTCGTGTCGGACGGCTCCTTCCGCTCCCAGGCAGCCGACTCCGGAAGAGGTGAGGCGACCATCGCCGTGTCCCGCAGGATCGCGTGGCAGAGCACCAGGTCGTGGCTGCGGCCGATGCGGACGCCCTCGCGCAGCAGCAGGGCGTACTGCTCGGAGGCAGAGCGCACGATCCACCGCGGAGCGGATTCCGCCTCGACGGAGGACACCCACTCCGCGAGCTCGGCGGACGGCAGCAGGATCCTGCTCTGCTCCTCGTCGTGCTCGTCGAGCTCGACGGCCGCGTACTCCCCCGCCCCGAGGGCGATCAGGGCGATGCGGCGCTCGGCTCCCGACGCGGGCGCCGTCATGGTCGGCGCGCGCCGGACACGCTCATCCGAGCCCCGACTCCTCGGTGCGCACGAGGATGCAGCCGCACTCGGGGCACGACACCACGGCATCAGCCGGGGCGCGCCGGATCTCGTTGAGGTCGGTGCCCGGCAGCATCATGCGACAACCCTCGCACGTGCCACGGGTGAGGAGCGCGGCCCCCGCACTGTTCTGCGCACGACGGTCGTACTCCGCCAGCAGCGGCGCGGGGACGGTGGCGGCCACGGCCTCGCGGTCTCGCGCCAGCTGCGTGCCGAGCTCGGTCGCGGCGGCCACATCCGCCTTGCCCTGCGTGGTCAGCGCCGTGCCCTCGGCCGTGGTGATGTCGAGCAGTGCCTGCTGTGCGGCGACGGCGGCATCGGCCTCTTCGACACGTCCCATCACGTCGAGCTCGGCGTCCTCCAGGTCGCTCAGCCGCTTGGCGAGGCTGGCCAGCTCGTGCTCCAGCGCCTGCGCCTCTTTCGCGTTGGTCGCCGCCGCGAGCCGTGCGGTGTCGCGGTCGCGACGCTGCTCGGCAAGCTTCACGTCGGACTCCAGGCGGGCGAGTTCTGCACGCGCATCGTCACGGGCACCGGTGAGCACGGTGAGCTCCCGGAGCTGCTCCTGGCGGATGGCGACGAGCTCGGAGATCCGGCCCGCCTGGCTCGGCTGCGTGCGTGCGCGCTCCGCCTGCGCGATGCGCCGGTCGAGGTCCGCGATGTCGAGCAGGGTGCGCTGGTTCTCCGGGGTGGCGTTCACGCTCTCAAATCTAGTCGCTGCACGGCCGCACGCCCATCAGCCGAGGTCGCCGTCGACGTAGAACCACGTCCGGTCCTCTCGCACGAAGCGGCTGCGCTCGCGCAGGGACCCGCGATCGCCGCCCTGCTGCCAGAAGGCCTCGAACTCCACGATCCCCTCCGCGTCGAACGGACCACCAGCCTCCCGGTCGAGCACGAGCAGGCGCCACCACTCGAGTCCCGGCTCGAACTCGATCGTGCGCGGGCGGGTGCGGGGGTGCCAGGTGCGCTGGAGATGGGCCGCGTCCTCCCGAGTGAAAGCGGTGTAGCGCGAGCGCATCAGCCGCTCGGCCGTTGGTGCGGGCGCTCCCGCGAGCAGCGGGCCGCAGCAGGCGTCGAAGCTGTCCCCGGAGAAGCAGGGGCAGCGGAGCACACCGGTCATGAGAGCGCGACGATCAGGGTCATGCCGGCCAGCATCGCGCACACGGGCGTCATCGTCCACCGCTCGGCGGCGCTGCGTGAGATCCCGTTGAGCACGATGCCCAGCACGAAGTAGCCGAACAGCACCCAGGTCCCCGCCACGACCAGCACGCTGTGCGAGCCCGGCAGCAGGCCGCCGCGGGAGAGCAGCACGATCGCGAACACGGCGTAGAGCACGACCGACACCGCGCTGCCGATGCGCAGCCGCAGAGGCAGCACACGATGCGCGCCGCCCCAGGCCAGACGGCCCCACGGCGCGCCGCAGATCAGTGCGATCTGGAACACCGTGAGCGCCGCCAGCACGGCGAGGGCGACCACGAGCGCGAAGGGCGTCATGCCGCGCCCCTCCTGTCACGGCGGGCGATCATGCGGGGGCCTCCACGTCGTCGAGCCAGCCAAGGGCGAGCCGATGGGACCGGAGCCCGTACTCCAGCGTCGCGCGACGATAGCGATACACCTCGGCCACTGCGGTCGGCACGTCCGTCGCGTCGAGCTCGTCGGCCAGTGCGGACAGTCGCGCGTGGTCCTCGGCGAGCCGCGCCCGGATGACCGCGACGGCGTCCTCGCGGGCCGCGGAGGGGAGGCTGCCGAGCAGGTAGACGCGGGCCAGCATCAGCTGTTCGGGGTCGGCCCCGGTCAGCGGCGAGGTCATCCACTCGCGCCAGGCAGCGCGCCCGCTCTCGGAGACCGCGTAGAGCTTCCGCCGGCGGCCGCCGTGATGCGCGTCCTCCGGCACCGCCCACCCCTGGGTCTCGAGCTGCCGGAGCGCTCGCTGGATGCTGCCGAAGCTCGCCGCATAGAAGAGCGAGACGCCGGCCCGGAAGCGCTTGTGCAGGTCGTACAGCGTGAGCGGACCGTCGAGGAGGAGCCCGAGGATGAGGAACTGCATGGCTATAGATATACCCCTGAGTGATATACAGAGGCAAGGTTACGCTGAAGAGACGCCCCCGAAGGAGAACCGATGACCGCCGTCCCCACCTTCACCGCCCACAACGGCTTCGCGCTCCCCGCCATCGGCCTCGGCACCTACCGACTCACCGGCGACGCGGGTGCCGCCGCGGTCGCCGCCGCCATCGACGCCGGCTACCGCCTCATCGACAGCGCGTTCAACTACGAGAACGAGGGGTCCGTGGGCCGCGGTGTCGCCGCCGCCGCGGTCGCCCGCGACCAGGTCATCGTCACCACCAAGCTGCCCGGTCGCCACCATCCCGCCGCGCTGGCGCCGTCGAGCATCGAGGAGAGCCGTTCCCGCCTGGGACTCGACGCGACCGACCTGCACCTGATCCACTGGCCCAATCCGAGCCAGGACGAGTACGTCGAGGCATGGACCGCTCTGGTCGACGCGCAGGCGCGCGGCGTCGTGCGGCAGATCGGGGTGTCGAACTTCCTTCCCGAGCACCTCGACCGCATCGAGCGCGAGACCGGCGTGCGACCCGTCGTCAACCAGATCGAGGTGCACCCCTACTTCCCGCAGGAGGAGCAGCTGGCCGCGCATCGCGAACTCGGCATCCTCACCGAGGCCTGGAGTCCGCTCGGTCGCGCGGCGGCCGTCCTCGACGAGCCGGTCATCCGCGAGGTGGCCGCAGCGCACGGCATCACGCCAGCGCAGACCGTCCTCGCCTGGCACACCGCGCGCGGGACGGTGGCGATCCCGAAGGCCTCCTCGACGGCGCATCAGACCGCGAACCTCGCCGCCGCCGCTGTGCACCTCGACGATGCGGAGGTCGCCGCCATCACGGGGCTCGGCCGCCCGGATGGGCGGCTCTTCGGGGCGGACCCCGCCACGCACGAGGAGTCGTAGCGGCGCGGGTCTCCGTCAGGAGCGGAGGGACTCCACCACGGCGGCCAGCGCCGCACCGGACTGCTGGAGCTGGCCGAGTTCGTGCGCGGAGAACGAGGTGCTGCGGATCGGCTCCGCGCCCGCCGCGCTCACGATCGACGGGACCGAGAGGGCGACGCCGTCAAGTCCGTGGAAGTCCCGCAGCACCGTGCTCACGGGCATCACCGCGTGCTCGTCGCGCAGGATGGCCTCGACGATCCTGGCGCTCGACAGTCCGATGGCGTAGTTCGTCGCGCCCTTGCCGCGGATGACCTTGTAGGCCGCGTCGCGCACATCCACCGCGATCTCGTCGAGCTCCGCAAGCGAGAACCTCGGGTGGTCCGGCGTCTCCCACTCCAGGATCGGGACGGTGCCGATCGTGGCCCGCGACCACAGCGGGAACTCCGTATCCCCGTGCTCGCCGATGATGTACGCGTGCACGCTCGCGGTCGACACCCCGGCCCGCTCCGCGAGCTTCCAGCGCAGACGCGAGGTGTCGAGCACCGTACCGGAGGCGAAGATGCGCTGCGGCGGGAGCCCGGTCTCCTGCTGCGCGATGACCGTGAGCACGTCGCAGGGGTTCGTGACGATCACGTAGACCGCGTTCGGGGCGACGGCGAGCAGCTCCGGCATCATGCGACGGATGATGCCCGCGTTCACGCCCGCGAGCTCGATGCGCGTCTGGCCGGGATCCTGCTTCGCGCCCGCCGTGATCACCACGACGTGCGAGCCCGCGGCGACCGAGATGTCGCTGCCCCCGGTGATGTCGCTGGTGCCGGTGAACTGCGTGCCGTGTGCGAGGTCGAGCACCTCGGCCTCCACCTTCTCGGCCGCGATGTCATAGAGCGCGATATGTCTGGCCGAGCCGCGGATCAGCGCGGCGTACGCGACGCTGGAGCCGACGCTGCCGGCACCGACGACCGTGAGCTTCGAGTTCTCGATGATCTCCATGCGCTCATCCTGGCAGCGGCGGCCGCGCAGCGGGAGGGTCGACGCCGGACATTCGCGCGACGCTCAGACGGCGGCGGCCACAGCCTCCTGCGCTGTCGGATGCGTGAAGGCGAAGCCCGTCCGTTCCAGCACCGTCGGCCGCACGTCCGCATCCGGCAGCAGCAGCGACACAGCCGCGTCACCCAGGGCCAGGCGCAGCGCCCACGCGGGAGCCGGGAGCCAGAACGGCCGGTGCATGCGGACGGCGAGAGCACGTCCGATGTCGTTGGCCGTGGCGGGTGTCGGTCCCGTCAGGTTCACCGGACCGGCGATGCGCTCGTCGATCACGTGACGGATGCCGCGCACCTCGTCGGTGAGGGAGATCCACGGCCAGACCTGGTCCCCGCCGCCGAGCGGTCCCGCGACGCCGAGCCGGGTGAGCGTGATCATGGGCCGCAGGACGCCGCGGCGGTGGATGACGGGAGCCGTACGGAGCAGCGCCACCGGGGTGTGGTCCTCGGCCCGTCGGGCCGCATCCTCCCAGCGCACGGTGAGGTCGGCGAGGAACGTGTCGCCCGCCGCCGAGTCCTCGGTGAGGACCTCGCCGGGCGCGGAGCCGTAGTACCCCACGGCGGAGGCCGAGACGAAGGCCGGCGCGTCCGTGCGCAGGGCCCGCAGCGCGGTGGTGAGCGTGTGCGTCGCATCCAGGCGGGACTCGACCAGCTCGCGCTTGTAGCGCGGCGTCCACGGCAGGCGCCCCACACTCGCGCCGCCGAGTGCCACGACGGCCTCGGCCCCCGCGAGCACCTCGGGGTTGAGGGCGCTCACCCCCGGCATCCACTGCACCTCGCCGTCGTCGCGCGGAGGGCGCCGGACGAGCGTCGTCACCTCGACGCCGTCGCCGCGCAGGGAGTCCCTCAGCGCGGATCCGATCAATCCCGATGCCCCGCTGATCACGATGCGTCGCGTCATGGTGCTCGTCCCCTCCCCCTCGCACCGAATGCTCTGACCGCCCACGGTACTCGCTGCGAGCCGCGGCACGGAGTCCGAAGCGGGCGCAGCGCAGGCCAGGAGGCGATCACGGGAGGAGGTGGGCCCTGCCGGGATCGAACCGACGACATCCACGGTGTAAACGTGGCGCTCTACCAGCTGAGCTAAAGGCCCTGGTGCGCTCAGTCTATCCGGGCAGGGATGCGCACCCGTGTCGTGGAAGAGGGATAGGCTGAAGTCGGCGCGCGTTGTGCACGGCCGACAAGGCTGCCCGTGTCGCTTCCCGTTTCCTTGGCATGACCTGCCAGCTTGACGAAAGGCTCCCCGTGACCGTCCACGATCAGGATCCGTACTCTCAGGGCCCCCTCGACAGCGATCCGGAGGAGACCGGCGAGTGGCAGCAGTCGCTCGATGAGCTGGTGGATGCCAAGGGCCACGGCCGTGGCCGCGAGATCATGCTCAGCCTGCTCAAGCGCTCCAAGGAGCTGCACCTGAACGTGCCGATGGTGCCGACCACGGACTACATCAACACCATCGCCCCGGAGAACGAGCCGGAGTTCCCCGGCGACGAGGAGATCGAGCGCCGCTACCGCGCCTGGATCCGGTGGAACGCGGCGATCACGGTGCACCGTGCGCAGCGCCCCGGGATCGGCGTCGGCGGGCACATCTCCACGTACGCCTCGTCTGCCGCACTGTACGAGGTGGGCTTCAACCACTTCTTCAAGGGTGCGGACCACCCGGGCGGCGCAGACCAGATCTTCATCCAGGGCCACGCCTCCCCCGGCACCTACGCCCGCTCGTTCCTCGAAGGGCGTCTGACCGAGGACCAGCTCGACGGCTTCCGCCAGGAGAAGTCGCACGCGCCGCACGGCATCCCGTCGTACCCGCACCCGCGCCTGATGCCCGAGTACTGGCAGTTCCCGACCGTGTCGATGGGTCTGGGCCCGATCAACGCGATCTACCAGGCGATGTCGAACAAGTACCTCGAGAACCGCGGCATCAAGGACACCTCGCAGTCGCACGTCTGGGCCTTCCTCGGCGACGGCGAGATGGACGAGGTCGAGAGCCGCGGGCAGCTGCAGGTCGCCGCGAACGAGGGCCTCGACAACCTCACCTTCATCGTGAACTGCAACCTGCAGCGTCTCGACGGCCCGGTCCGCGGCAACGGCAAGATCGTGCAGGAGCTCGAGTCGTTCTTCCGCGGTGCCGGCTGGAACGTCATCAAGGTGGTCTGGGGCCGCGAGTGGGACGATTTGCTCGCCCGCGACACCGACGGCGCGCTGCTGAACCTCATGAACGTCACCCCCGACGGCGACTACCAGACCTACAAGGCCGAGTCCGGCGCCTACATCCGCGAGCACTTCTTCGGTCGCGACGAGCGCGCCGCTGCGCTCGTGAAGGACTACTCGGACGACGACATCTGGAACCTCAAGCGCGGCGGTCACGACTACCGCAAGGTCTACGCGGCGTTCAAGGCCGCGACCGAGCACAAGGGCAAGCCCACCGTCATCCTCGCGAAGACCGTCAAGGGCTACGGCCTCGGTCCGCACTTCGAGGGCCGCAACGCGACCCATCAGATGAAGAAGATGACGCTGGACAACCTCAAGACGTTCCGCGACGCGATGCACATCCCGATCACGGACGCGCAGCTCGAGGAGAACCCGTACCTTCCCCCGTACTACAACCCGGGACCGCAGGACGAGACGATCCAGTACATGCTCGAGCGTCGTCGCGCGCTCGGCGGCTTCCTCCCGGAGCGCCGTTCGACCCACGTCGGGCTCTCCCTGCCGGACGACGCGGCGTACGCCCTGCCCAAGAAGGGCTCCGGCACGCAGGAGATCGCCACCACCATGGCGTTCGTCCGCCTCCTGAAGGACCTGCTGCGCACGAAGGAGTTCGGCCACCGCATCGTGCCGATCATCCCCGACGAGGCACGTACGTTCGGCATGGACGCGTACTTCCCGACCGCGAAGATCTACAACCCCAACGGCCAGCACTACACGTCGGTCGACCGCGAGCTGCTCCTGGCGTACAAGGAGAGCCCGCAGGGTCAGATCGTGCACGTCGGCATCAACGAGGCGGGCGCCCTCGCGGCCTTCACCGCCGCGGGCACGTCGTACTCGACGCACGGCGAGCCGCTGATCCCGATCTACATCTTCTACTCGATGTTCGGCTTCCAGCGCACCGGCGACGCCCAGTGGGCTGCCGGCGACCAGATGGCGCGCGGCTTCATCATCGGCGCCACCGCCGGTCGCACCACCCTCACGGGTGAGGGCCTGCAGCACGCCGACGGCCACTCGCACCTGCTCGCGGCCACCAACCCGGCCACCGTGTCGTATGACCCGGCCTACGGCTACGAGATCGCGCACATCGTCCGCTCCGGTCTGGAGCGCATGTACGGCGGGAATCACGAGGACCCGAACGTCATGTACTACCTCACGGTGTACAACGAGCCGCTGGTCCAGCCCGCCGAGCCTGCGGACGTCGACGTGGACGGCATCGTCCGCGGCATCCACCGCGTCTCGGTCGGCGAGGGCGACGGTCCCCGCGCGCAGCTGTTCGCGTCGGGCGTCGGCCTGCCGTGGGCGCTGGAGGCGCAGGAGCTGCTCAAGAACGACTGGGGTGTGATCGCCGACGTGTGGTCCGTCACGTCGTGGACCGAGCTGCGCCGCGACGGCCTCGCCGCCGACGAGCACAACTTCCTGCACCCCGAGCAGGAGCCGCGCACGGCCTACCTGACGCAGAAGCTGCAGGGCGCCGAGGGCCCGGTCGTCGCGGTGAGCGACTTAATGCACGCGGTGCAGGACCAGATCCGTCCGTGGGTCCCGAACCGCTTCGCCACGCTCGGCGCCGACGGCTTCGGCTTCTCGGACACCCGCGCCGCGGCGCGTCGCTTCTTCAAGATCGACGGTCCGTCGATCGTGGTGCGCACGCTGCAGTCGCTGGCCGAGGAGGGCACCGTCGACCGCTCGCTCGCGGCGCAGGCGATCGAGAAGTACCGTCTGCACGATGTGAACGCCGGCACCAGCGGCAACGCAGGCGGCGAGAGCTGACCCTCGGTGGCATCATCGTCTGCCGAGGGCATGGACAAGGCCGCGACGCTCACCTGGCTGCGCCGGATCTCCGGTGACATCGCCTCGGTGACCATCAAGCGGCTGGAGGACACCCTCCCGTGGTACGCCGACATGCCGCCGGCCCGCCGTTCCGCGGTCGGGCTGGTGGCGCAGGCGGGCATCACGTCGTTCATCCAGTGGTACGACGACCCCACCTCCACACCATGGATCGCGGCGGACATCTTCGCCGCCGCCCCGCGGGAGTTGCTGCGCAGCGTCAGCCTGCAGCAGACGCTCCAGCTGATCCGCGTCACGGTGGAGGTCACGGAGGAGCGCGTCGCAGGCAAGGGCGAGCACCTGCGTGAGGCCATCCTGCTGTACTCGCGTGATGTGGCGTTCGCCGCGGCCGACGTGTATGCCCGCGCCGCGGAGGCGCGCGGTCTGTGGGATGCGCGCCTGGAGGCGCTCGTCGTCGACTCGATCCTCACGGGCGAGGCCGACGAGGAGCTGCCGAGTCGCATCGCCGCACTCGGCTGGCACGGACACGGCGAGGTCGCGGTGCTGGTGGGCACGACGCCCCCGCAGTTCGACGTCGATCTCGTCCGCCGCACCGCACGCAAGCTCTCCGTCGACGTGCTGATCGGCGTGCAGGGCTCGCGCCTCGTGCTGGTCCTCGGCCGCGCCCGCGTGGCGGGGCAGGACGGCGAGGAGGAGGAGCTCGGCTTCCAGGAGATCGCCGCGCGACTCGAGCCCTCGTTCGGTCCCGGCTTCGTGGTGCTCGGCCCTGAGGTCGCCGCGCTGGTGGACGCGAGCCAGAGCGCGCGTGCGGCCCTCGCCGGTTTCGCCGTCGCCAGGGCCTGGCGCAGTGCGCCGCGCCCGGTGGAGGCCGACGATCTGCTGCCGGAGCGGGCGCTCGCGGGCGACCCGCTGGCGAAGCAGACGCTGATCGAACGGATCTATCGCCCGCTGCAGGCGCACTCGACGGATCTCGTGACGACGCTGTGGAGCTACCTCGACAACGGCCGCTCGCTGGAGGCGACCGCGCGCGAGCTGTTCGTGCACCCGAACACCGTGCGCTATCGGCTCAAGCGCGTGAGCGAGGTCATCGGCTGGGACGCGACGGGACCGCGCGAGGCGCTGATCCTGCAGACCGCGCTGATCCTGGGTTCGATCGGCGCCGCGGAGCAGGTGCGTCGACGCCCCGCGCTGCGCCGCACACCCCGCTGAGGGCAGCCGCGTCGGCTGTGCGCCACACACAAGGGTTTCTCGCAATCTTGTGATGGATCATCCACCGCTCGTCGGCAATCGTTGGCAGACTGGGTGGGTGATTGTCGTCGTCTGCCCTGGACAGGGCTCACAGACCCCCGGATTCCTCACCCCCTGGCTCGAACTGGACGGTGTCGAGGAGCGCCTCGCCGACTACTCCGAAGCCGCGCAGGTCGATCTCCGCGCCCACGGCACCGAGTCCGACGCCGAGACCATCCGTGACACGCGCATCGCGCAGCCGCTGATCGTCGCGGCATCGCTCGTCGCGGGCGACGCGCTGGTTCAGCGGGCAGGCCGCCGGGCAGATGGGATCGCGGGCCACTCCGTGGGCGAGATCGCCGCGCTGGTCGGTAGCGGTGTGATCGACGCCGCCACCGGCATGCGGCTGGTCGGCATCCGCGGCCGTGCCATGGCCGACGCCGCCGCCCAGACCCCCACCGGCATGAGCGCCGTGCTCGGTGGCGACGAGGAGGCACTGCTCGCTCGTCTGGGCGAGCTCGGGCTCTCCCCCGCCAACTACAACGGCGGCGGACAGATCGTGGTCGCGGGCGCGCTCCCGGCTCTGGCCGCCCTGGCCGAGGAACCGGTGAAGGGCACGCGCGTCGTGCCGCTGCAGGTCGCCGGTGCCTTCCACACCGACTACATGGCTTCGGCCGTCGCCGCGCTGCGTGACGCCGTCGCCGACGTCACCCCCGCCGATCCGGAGGTCACGCTCTGGACCAACCGCGACGGGTCGGTCGTGAGCTCGGGTGCTCAGGCGCTGACGTTCCTCGTCGACCAGGTGTCGTCGCCGGTGCGCTGGGACCTCTGCATGGCGTCCTTCGCCGAGGCGGGAGTGACCGGCGTCATCGAGCTCGCGCCCGCAGGTGCGCTCGTGGGCCTCGCCAAGCGCGGGCTCCGCGGCGTCCCGGCCGTCGCCGTGAAGACCCCTGATGACCTCGATGCGGCGGTCGCGCTGCTGAACGGAGAAGCCGCATGAGCGCCACCCTCGCCCAGAGCACCGGCCCCGCGTACACCCGCATCTACTCCTTCGGCGCCGCGCGCGGTGAGAACGCCGTGCCCAACGAGGATCTCGTGGGCCCGATCGACTCCAGCGACGAGTGGATCCGCCAGCGCACCGGCATCGTCACCCGCGTCCGGGCGGACAAGGGCACGGACGCGATCGACCTGGCCACGGCAGCAGCCGCCGAGGCGATCGAGAAGTCCGGAGTCCCGGCCGATCAGGTCGACCTGGTGATCGTCGCGACCATCAGCAACCCGAAGCAGACGCCCTCCGTCTCCGCGATCGTCGCCGACCGCGTGGGGGCGAACCCCGCGGCCGCCTACGACGTGAACGCCGCGTGCGCCGGGTACGCCTACGCCGTCACGCAGGCGGACGCCCTGATCAGGGCAGGCGCCGCGCGCCACGCGCTCGTGATCGGCACGGAGAAGCTCTCCGACGTGGTCGACCCGACCGATCGCAGCATCTCGTTCCTGCTCGGAGACGGCGCCGGCGCGGCACTCATCGGCCCGAGCGACACCCCCGGCATCGCCCCGGCGGTCTGGGGCTCGGACGGCTCGAAGGCCGACGCCGTGGGCATGAACGGCACGCTCACCGCGTTCCGCGACGGCGAGATCCCGTGGCCGACCCTGCGCCAGGAGGGACCGACCGTGTTCCGCTGGGCCGTCTGGGAGATGGTGAAGGTCGCCCGCGAGGCGCTCGAGAAGGCCGGCATCGAGGCCGCCGACCTCGCCGCGTTCATCCCCCACCAGGCCAACATGCGCATCATCGACGAGTTCGCCAAGCAGCTCGGCCTGCCGGAGACGACGGTGATCGCCAGGGACATCGAGACCACCGGCAACACATCCGCCGCCTCCATCCCGCTGGCGAGCCACCGTCTGATGGCCGAGCACCCCGAGCTGTCCGGCGGACTCGCGCTCCAGATCGGCTTCGGCGCCGGTCTCGTGTTCGCCGCACAGGTCGTCGTGCTCCCCTGATCGCGCGCCGACCTTCCCTAGACTGTTCCACGGTTCCGAATACAACCCGTAAGAAAGAGGAAGACCACCATGGCTTTCACCAACGATGAGGTCCTCGCCGGCCTCGCAGAGCTCATCACCGACGAGACCGGCATCAACGCCTCCGAGGTCGCCCTGGAGAAGTCGTTCACGGACGACCTCGACATCGACTCGATTTCGATGATGACGATCGTCGTCAACGCCGAGGAGAAGTTCGGCGTCACCATCCCCGACGACGAGGTCAAGAACCTGAAGACCGTCGGCGACGCCGTCAACTTCATCGTCGCGGGCCAGGAGTAATCCCGGCAGGATGCCACCCCCGGCCGCTCGGGGCGTGGCATCCTCCGCCTGACCGACCCTGCACGACTCCGTTCGACAAGGAACCACACCTTCATGACCAAGCGCATCGTCGTCACCGGCATCGGCGCCACCTCCGCCATCGGCGGGACGGCTCCGGAGAACTGGACCAACCTCCTCGCCGGCATGTCCGGCACGCGCACGATCGAGCACGACTGGGTGCAGCAGTACGAGCTGCCCGTCACCTTCGCAGCCCAGGCCATCGTCCGGCCCGAAGAGGTGCTGCCACGTCACGAGGCCAAGCGCCTCGACCCGTCGTCGCAATTCGCGCTCATCGCCGCACGCGAGGCCTGGGCGGATGCGGGTTCGCCGGAGGTCGCTCCCGAGCGCCTCGGCGTCGACTTCGCGACCGGGATCGGCGGTCTCTGGACGCTGCTGGACGCCTGGGACACGCTGCGCGAGAAGGGGCCGCGCCGGGTCATGCCGCTGACGGTGCCCATGCTCATGCCCAACGCCGCAGCGGGCAACCTGTCGCTGCAGTTCGAGGCCAGGGCCTATGCGCAGACGGTCGTCAGCGCCTGCGCCTCCAGCACCGAGTCCATCATCCACGCGTTCCACCACCTGCAGGAGGGACTGGCGGACGTGGTCATCGCCGGAGGGACGGAATCGGCGATCCACCCGATCACCATGGCATCCTTCGCCTCCGCCCAGGCTCTCTCGCGCCGCAACGACGATCCGGCGCACGCGTCGCGCCCCGGGGCGATCGACCGTGACGGCTTCGTCATGGGCGAGGGCGCGGCCGCCCTCATCCTCGAGACCGAGGAGCACGCCACCGCTCGCGGCGCCAAGATCTACGGCTACATCCTCGGCGGCGGCGTGACAGCGGACGCCTACCACATCACCGGGAACGACCCGGAGGGCAATGGTGCAGCCCGCGCGGTCACGCAGGCGCTCGAGGAGGCGGGCATCACCGCCGACCAGGTCACCCACATCAACGCGCACGCCACGTCGACCCCGGTGGGCGACCCGAACGAGTACACCGCGCTGAAGAAGGTCTTCGGCGACCGCATCGACGAGATCCCCGTCTCGGCCACCAAGGCGTCGACCGGACATCTGCTCGGCGGCACCGGCGCGCTGGAGGCCATCTTCTCGATCCTCGCGCTGCGCGACCGGGTGGCTCCGCCCACGATCAACATGACCGAGCCCGACCCGGCGGTGCCGTTCCGCCTGTCCGGCGAGCCCGCGCCCCTCGGCGACGGCCCGCAGGTCGCCATCAGCAACTCGTTCGGCTTCGGCGGTCACAACGCGGTGCTGGTGCTCGGCGGCGTCGACTGACGCCTTCACACACAGGACGAAGGCCCCCGGGATGATGTCCCGGGGGCCTTCGTCATGAATGCGGAGCTCACCGCACCGATACCGCCAGTCGCGCCGAGCGGGCCTGGCGGCGGTGCTCGATGCGCGGGAGGAACCAGCCGATCAACGGGCCGACGCCGAACGCGAACAGCACGGTACCGACGCCGACGGGACCGCCGAGCAGGAAGCCGACGAGCAGCACGGACCCCTCGATGACCGTCCGTGCCAGCCAGACCGGCCAGCGGGTCACCCGGACGAGACCGGTCATGAGGCCGTCGCGCGGGCCGGGACCGAAGTCCGCCGCGATGTAGAGACCGGTGGCGAACGCCAGCAGCACCAGCCCGAAGACGAACATGGGCGCCCCCACCCACACGGTCGGCGGCGCGGGCAGCACGAGGAGCGTGAGGTCGGCGAACGGACCGATGAGCAGCGCGTTCAGGAGGGTGCCGAGGCCCACGCGTTGACGGAGCGGAATCCACAGCAGCAGGACGACGATCGAGATGAGCACGGTGACGACCCCGTAGCCCAGTCCTGTCCATCGCGCGACGCCCAGCGAGAGCACGTCCCAGGGCGCGACGCCGATGCCGCCCCGCACCATGAAGCCGAGCGCCACGCCGTAGAGGAAGAGCCCGCCGACCAGCTGCGCCAGCCGCTCGACCAGATCCCGACGGCTCGTCGCGGTGAAGGGCAGGAAGACGGCACGGAAGAGCATCTCTCCATCGTGGCCCGTGCGGAGGCGCCCCGAGGCGACCACTGAGGGAAAAGTGGCCTGCACATGGGAGGCCACTTTTGCGGCAGGCTGGGACCATGTCTTCCCGTCTCGTCATGCACCTCGGCACGCAGGACCTGGACGACGCCTCCGCGTCCGGACTGGCCGACCGCATCAGGGCCCTCATCCTCGACGGTCGCCTCACCGTCGGCGAGCGGCTCCCGAGCGAACGAGCCCTCGCTGTCGAGCTGCGCCGCTCGCGGTCCACCATAACCCGCGCCTATGGCGTGCTGGAGGCGGGCGGGTACGTGTCCCGGCATCACGGAGGAAGCACCAGAGTCGCCCTCCCGCACGGCCCGTCCGCCCCCGCACCCGAGCGCGACGACGAGGCCATCGACCTGTCCATCGCCTCGATGGACTCGACCCCCGGTCTGTACGACGCCACGGTGCGCTCGCTCCCCCGTCTGGCCGCGCTCCGGGGGACGAGCGGTTACTCCCTTCAGGGCCTCCCCGAACTGCGAGAGGCGATCGCGCGGCGGTTCGATGAGCGCGGTGTGCCGACCTCGGCCGACGAGATCGTCGTCACCTCGGGCGCGCTGAACGCGGTGAACCTGATCTTGACCGCGATCGGCCGCCGGGGCGAACGCGCTCTCGTCGAGCAGCCGACGTTCCCGCATGCGCTGGAGGCCCTGCACCGCCACGGATACCGCCTGGTGCCGACACCTGTGGACACCGACGGATGGGACACCAGGCACTTCACCGACACCCTGCTCAGCGCGCGACCCCACGTGGCATACCTGATCCCCGACTTCCACAACCCGACGGGCGCCACGCTCACCGACGAGGAGCGCACGCGCATCACCGCGACCGCACGCAACATCGGCACGCACCTGATCGTGGACGAGACGACCGCAGAACTCGACATCGACCGCGGCTGGGCGCCGCAGCCCATGGCCGCAGGCGGGCCCGGGGTGATCACGGTGGGCTCGATGTCGAAGGTCGCCTGGGGCGGGATGCGCATCGGGTGGATCCGCGCGGAGCGCTCCGTCGTCGCCCGGCTGCTCGCCGTGCGACCGTCCTTCGAGCTGGGCACGGCGCTGCTGGAGCAGTGCATCGCGGTGGAGCTGCTCGCCGACGTCCCCGCTCTCACCGCTCACGTGCGCCGGCGGCTCGCCGCCGGACGCGCAGCGGTGGCCGATGGCCTCGCGCCGATCCCCGGCATCCGGATGCCGCACACGCCGGGAGGCCTCTCCGCCTGGATCGACCTGGGAGCTCCGGTTTCGACGACACTCTCCCTGGCCGCGCGAGACCGCGGGCTGATCCTGCCGCCCGGGCCGCGCTTCACGACGGGCGGCGTGCTGGAGCGGCGGCTGCGGATCCCGATCACCCTCACCCCGGAGCGAGCCGCCGAGGCGATGGCGCGTCTCGCCCTGGCCTGGGACGACCTCCACGGTGGAGCCGTCGCCCAGGCTCGCGAGCTCGGGCACGTCGCCGTCATCTGAGCGCGATGACGAGGACCCCGCCTCGTGGTCGGGGCGGGGTCCTCGTCAGGTGGAGCGGGCATACGTCTTCTCAGCGTCCGGGATGACTCACCGGCATCCGATACTCACGCCTCCCGCGCTCCGGGTCTCGTCGGCTAGCCGACCTTGTGCAGCCACACGACGCGTGCGTCGTCGCTGGCGTGCCGGAACGGCTCGAGCTCCTCGTCCCAGGCGGAGCCGAGGGCGATGTCGAGTTCCCGCTGAAGCTCGACGGCGTTGCCCGCCGCGATCTCCATGGCGTAGCGGATGCGGTCCTCGCCGATCACGATGTTGCCCGCGGCATCCGTCTGCGCGTAGTGGATGCCGAGGTCGGGCGTGTGCAGCCAGCGGCCGCCGTCGCTGCGCGGCGTCGGGTCCTCCGTCACCTCGAACCGCAGGTGCTCCCACCCGCGGATCGCGGTCGCCAGGGCCGCTCCCGTGCCGACGGGGCCGTCCCAGTAGAACTCCGCACGACGCGCGCCGCTCAGGACCGGCTGCTCCGTCCAGTCGAAGTTCACCGCACGCCCGATAGCGCGACCTACCGCCCATTCCAGGTGCGGGCAGAGCGCGCGAGGCGCCGAGTGGATGTACACCACTCCGCGTGCGTAAGCCGTCGCCATGATCTCTCCGTTTCATCAGGTGCGTCTTCCCCTACGACCTGAACCACGAAGTGGCGAGAATATGCGGTTGTGCGCCCATTCTCGCCGAGTCGACGCGAAATCACAAGCGTGTGATTCGACGACGAAGGCCCCGGTCGTGCGACCGGGGCCTTCGGGCGTCTCAGCGGGCGATCACGCCTCGCTCATCGCCTGCTTCACCTGCTGGCCCTTGGCAGCGTAGTAAGCGGCGCGAGCGGCGTCCTTGCGGGCCTGCTCGGCGTAGCCGAACTCCAGCACGTCCTGCGGGACCTCGACGTTCGGGACGTCGTCGGTGCCGTGGTACTTCTCGATGTACGCGTCGAGCTCCGGACCGGAGGTCCACGACGTGATGAGGCAGTAGCGCGGGTCGGTGCCGTTGTGCGTGGCGGCGTGCCACAGGCGCTGCGTGTCGACGATCAGCTGCGCACCCGCGGGCAGAGCGATGCGGTACTCGATGCTGGGGTCGGTGCGGTTCTCACGCAGGACGAAGTAGCTGTCCTTGTCATCGGTGAGGTTGAAGAAGCCGCGCACGACCCAGCCCGTGCCGTCCGGGTTCAGACGGTTGTTGTCGTCCTGGTGCAGGTTGTAGAGGCAGTCGCCGTACGGGGTCGGCTGCAGCTCGATGATGCGGCAGCGGCCGACGTTCGCTCCGGGCTCCTGCGCACGACGCGTCAGGTTCGGAGCCTTCGCGACCTGCGAGTCGATCCAGACGCCGTCCTTGTCGGTGCGCGGCGGCTTGTGGTTCCAGAAGCCGTTGCACTCGATGTCGCCGAAGGCGCTGGCGAGGGGCGCGAACCGGGTGTCGCCCGAGGACTTCCAGTCGTTGTACTCGACGTCGAGCCACTCCTTGGGATCGGCCTCCTGGTCGTAGCTGTCGAGGACGACGAAGCCCTTCTCCTCCAGCGCTGCGGACTTGATGTATCCCATGATCGAGTCATGTTCCTTTCATCGGGGGCCAGCACGTTTTAACAGGCCCTGATAAGGCAAGCCTAACAGCGGGTGCCGGGGCGTCCCCGGAGGGCGGCCGTGGATAACCGAATAGACTGATCGGGGCGCCCGGCGAGTCCCGGCCGCCCGTCGCTACGGGAGGACGAGACACCAGCATGAGCACCGCGACCAACGTCGAGGCGACAGCAGTCAACACGATCGAATGGCTCGCGGCGGGCAGGACCACCATCGTCGTCCCGGTGTATCAGCGGCAGTACCGCTGGGACATCGGCGGCTGCGAGCGGCTGCTGTCGGACATCCGCGCGGTGGCCGGCGAAGACGACTCGCATCGGCACTTCATCGGCTCGATCCTCTCCGCCGAGGACGGCTCCGGCCCCGACGCCGACCTCATCCTCATCGACGGGCAGCAGCGCATCACCACGCTCATGCTGCTGGTGGCCGCGCTGCACCACGCAGTGCGCGACTCCGACCCCGACCTCGCGGTCGCCCTGTCGCGCGTGCTCGTGCGCGCCGACGACCCCGAGCGCACGAAGCTGCGCCCGCATGACGCCTGGGCGGATCTCTACGAGTCGGTCGTGCTCGACCGCCGGGACGACCTGGATCGCGAATCCCGCTTCGACGACAACTACGCGTTCTTCCGCAGCCAGATCCACGCCGACGAGGTCCCCGCGATCTGGAAGGGCCTGCAGCGCCTGGAGCACGTGTCGATCACCCTCGGCGCCAGGGCCAATGCGCAGCAGATCTTCGAGAGCCTGAACTCGACCGGCGAACCGCTGCGCGACCACGAGCTCATCCACAACTACATCCTCATGGGGCTGAGCCACGCGGAGCAGCTCGACGTGGAGTCGCGCTTCTGGCTGCCGATCGAGCAGCACACCGGCGAGGCGATCGGTGCCTTCTGGCGTCACTTCCTGGTGATGGTGACGGGTCGTGAGGTCGCCGCGAACGGCGAGCACGGCGTGTACAGCGCGTTCCGTCAGTCGTTCCCGCGCGTGGACGCCGCACACCTCCAAGCCGACGCCGAGACCTGGCGGCACTACGCCGCGATCTACAGTGTGCTGCTGGACCCCTCGCGCGAGTCCGACCGCGAGATCTCCCGGCAGCTGCAGCACGTGGGCACGTTCGGACGGGCCTCGTTCCCTCTCGTCATGAGCGCGTACAGCGACCACATCACGGGACGCATCACCCGCGCGCAGCTCCTGGAGACCCTGGAGTGGCTGCAGGCGATGTTCCTGCGCCGGGCCCTGGTCAACCTTCCCGCAGAGCGGCTGATCGCCCGGCTCTGCCGTGCCCGCGAGGAGGGCCACGACGCCCTCGCGCGCGCGATCGCCCGCATCACGCCCTCCGATGAGCGAGTGAGCGCCGTGCTCAAGTACAGCGAGCTCCCCTACCCCGCCTATGTGCTCGGCCGCCTCGAGGGCGTGGACGACGTCGCAGGCTTCGACGTCGAGCACATCGTGCCGACGGTGCCGGGTGACGCGTGGTCCGGCGACGGCGCACGCCTGTGGCACGAGTACACCGAGGACGAGCAGAACAGCCATCGCGCGCTGGCACCCACCCTCGGCAACCTCACACTGCTGGAGCAGGGCCTGACCGAGCGCGTGTTCGGGGCGTCGTTCCCGGTGAAGCGGGACGACGCGTACGCCCGCAGCACGGTCGCCGCGACCCGTGCGCTGGCCGCCGAGGAGGCGTGGAACACGGCGGCGATCACGGCCCGCACCGTCGCGCTCACCGCCGACCTCGTGCGCATCTGGGCTCGACCTGCCCTGCCCGAGATCGACGACGACGGCCTCACGCCGATCCTCGATGCGGTGCGCCGGCGCGGCTGGCCCGCCGGGTGGGAGCGCGAGTTCGACTACGTGGAGTACCGCGGGGAGCGGTGGGAGGTGTACGACGTCAGGCACCTGTTCAACCGGGTCTTCCGTCGCGCCTGGACGGACACCACCGCGGCCACGCTCGCATACTGCGCGGCCCACGGCGGTCCGATCTACGGCGAGATGGCGTGGAAGGGCCACTGGGACGAGCTCGACGACGCCCACTTCCTCTACATGGGCTGGGACTCCAACTACATGATGACCGCCGTGCAGGGCGTGCTGGAGGAGTCCGGCATCGCTGCCGAGGTCTTCGTCAAGTACTCCTACATCGGGAATGTGATGTGACCATGACCACCACCGCCACGACCACCACCCGCCGTCGCATGCTCGACCTGACCGTCGAGGAGCACACGCTCACCGTCCCCCTCGTCTGGGACGACCCCGCGGATCCGCGGACGATCGACGTGTACGCCGCCGTCGTGTCGCGGGAAGGCGGCGAGCACCTCCCCCACCTCGTGTTCCTGCAGGGCGGTCCGGGACACGAGGCGCCGCGGCCCTTCCACTCCGCCACTTCGCCGGCCTGGCTCGACCAGGCCCTCGCGCACTACCGCGTCGTGCTGCTCGATCAGCGCGGCACCGGCCGCTCCACTCCTGTGGGCGACCGGGACCTCGAGCGCGGCGCCGCCGACGTCGCGGAGCACCTCACGCACCTGCGGGCGGACGCCATCGTGCGCGACTGCGAGGCGCTGCGCGAGCATCTGGGCGCCGTGACCTGGAGCGTGCTCGGCCAGTCGTTCGGCGGCTTCACCACCCTCGCCTACCTGTCGACGCATGCCGCGTCCCTGGCCGACGTGTTCATCACGGGCGGTCTCAGCACGGTCGACCGGCACCCCGACGAGGTCTACGCGCTCTGCTACGACAAGATGCGCGACGCCTCCGAGCGCTACTACCGCCGGTTCCGCGAGCACCGCGACGCAATGCGGCGCCTGGTGGACCTCGCCGATGCGGGCGACATCGTGCTGCCGGACGGCGAGGTGGTATCGCGCTCCCGGTTGCGGTCGGTGGGCTCCGCTCTCGGCACGGACGACGGCTGGCAGACGGTGTGGTCGCTGCTCGAACGCGACCCCGCATCGAACGCCTTCCGCTACGACCTCATGCACGCGATGCCCTTCGACGGCCGCAATCCGCTGTACTTCGCGTTCCATGAGTCCAGCTACGCGAGCGGCCACGTCACGCGGTGGTCGGCCGAGCGCGTCGAGCCCCAGGACTTCCGCGACGACGTGACGCTGTTCACGGGCGAGCACATCCGCAGCGACTGGACCGAGACGGTGCCCGTCCTGCGCCCGTGGCGCGAGGTGGCCTCGATCCTCGCCGAGCACCCCTGGCCGACCATCTATGACGCCGACGCGATCGCCGCCTCCGGTGCCACGGGTGCCGCCGCGGTGTACGTGAACGATGTCTACGTGCCGATGGAGTTCTCACTGGAGACGGCGCGACTGCTGCCGGGAGTGACGCCCTGGGTGACCAGCGAGCACGAGCACAACGGTCTGCGCACCGGCCCGGTCCTGTCGCGGCTCATCGACCTCGCCCGCGGCCGACGCCTGCGCTGAGCTCCCCCGCACGGCGGATGCCCGTGCCGACGCCTCGTCCTATCCTGGACGCATGACCGCGGTGATGGCCTGGGCGACCGTCGCCCTCGTGCTGGGTATCGGCCCGGTGCTGCTCGTCGCGGGCATGCGCCACACGTTCTCCCGTCGTCCCGTCGAGGAGAAGTACGAGCACGCGGCGGGAGGCGGCCTCGTCGGCGCCTTCGACGCGGTGTGGTCCCCCACCGCTCACGAGGCCGGTCAGGAGCGCGATCGGCAGACGAGGCGCACGGCGCCGGCGCCCTCCCCCGGTGATCCACCCGACCGCATCTCCGACGGCCGCATCACGCTCGACCTCTGAGGCACCCGACGCCGACTCCCGCGGACGACGAAGGCCCCGCGCTCCGAGGAGCACGGGGCCTTGGCCTGCGGTCGCTTACTTGGACGAGCCGCCGAAGTTCTTGAAGCGCTGGTTGAACTTCTCGACGCGGCCGGCCGAGTCCATGATGCGCTGCTTGCCCGTGTAGAAGGGGTGCGAGGCCGAGGAAATCTCGACGTCGATCACCGGGTACTCCACGCCGTCCAGCTCGATGGTCTTGTCGCTGGTGACCGTGGAGCGGGTGAGGAAGGTCTCGCCCGAGCCGAGGTCGCGGAACACGACCGCCTTGTAGTCGGGGTGAATGTCAGTCTTCATCGGATTCCTTTGCTGCTGCCCTGGATTCTGCCAGGGACGAGGGAAGTCTGCGGTGCTGAACGCACCAAGGGTCGATTCTATCAGATCGCGTCAGGACGCTGCGCGCGCGGCGTAGCGACCGTCCTCGCTCGACAGCGCGATCGGCATCCCGAACGTCGCGGTCAGGGCATCCGCCGTCAGCGTCTGCTCGATGGGCCCGGCGGCGACCACGGCGCCCTCGCGCAGCAGCATCACGTGCGTGAACCCGACCGGGATCTCCTCGACGTGATGCGTCACCATCAGCATGGCGGGCGTCGTCGGCGACGAGGCGTAGCCACTGAGGAGGGCGAGCAGCTCCTCCCGCGAGCCGAGGTCCAGCGAGGCTGTGGGCTCGTCGAGCAGCAGGAGCTCGGGATCCGTCATCACCGCGCGCGCGATCTGCACGCGCTTCTGCTCACCATCGCTCAGCGTGCCGAACGTGCGGTCGGCGAGGTGGTCGAGACGCCAGTCGCCCAGCACGCGCAGCGCGCGACGCTCGTCGATGTCCTCATAGCTCTCGTTCCAGCGTCCGAGCACCGAGTACGCCGCGGTGAGGACGGTGTTCAGCACGGTCTCGTCGCGGGGCACCCGCTTCGCCATCGCCGAGGACGCGAAGCCGATGCGCGGACGCAGCTCGAACACATCGGTGCGGCCGAGCGTCTCCCCCAGCACCGTCACGGTTCCCGCGGTCGGGTGCATCAGCGTGTCAGCGAGCTGCAGCAGCGTGGTCTTGCCCGCGCCGTTCGGCCCGAGGATCACCCACCGCTGGTCGTCGGAGACCTCCCAGGTCACGTGATCGATGATGTTGCGCCCCTCACGGCGCACGACGACGTCGGTGAATTCCAGAGCGCTCGGCATACGCCAAGCCTAACGGCTCAGCCGATCAGCTCCGCGTAGAGCGCGCGGGTCTCATCGGCGATCGCGGCCCAGCTGAACCGGGTCCGCGCGCGCTCCCGCCCGGCGTCGCCGTACTCCCGTGCCTTCACCGGGTCCGTCGCGACCTCGGTGAGCGCGGCAGCGAGATCATTCACGAACCGCTCGGGATCGATCGGCGTGCCCGTCCCGTCCTGCATCTGCTCGATGGGCACCAGTCGTCCGGTGACGCCGTCATCGATGACCTCGGGGATCCCGCCGGTCGCGGTGCCCACCACCGCCGCACCGCACGCCATGGCCTCGAGGTTCACGATGCCGAGCGGCTCGTACACCGAAGGGCAGACGAAGGTCGTGGCCGCGGTGAGGATCGCCGACAGTTCGTCCCGCGGCAGCATCCGCTCGATCCAGATGACACCATCGCGGGTCTGCTGCAGCAGCCGCACGCCCTCCTGGACCTCGGACATGATCTCCGGGGTGTCCGGAGCGCCCGCGCACAGCACCAACTGCACCTCCGGCGGCAGCAGACGGGCGGCCTGCAGCAGGTACGGCAGCCCCTTCTGCCTGGTGATCCTGCCGACGAACACCACGGACGGCCGCGCAGGGTCCATGCCGATCGACTGCAGGAAGGCCGCATCCTCCACCGGACGCCACCGCTCGACGTCGATGCCGTTGTGGATGACACGAACCCTGGCCGGATCGACCTGGGGGTAGCTGCGGAGGATGTCCGCCCGCATGCCCGCACTCACTGCGATGACCGCGGCGGCGTTCTCGTAGGCGAGCCTCTCGATCCCGCTCGACACCGCGTAGCCGCCGCCGAGCTGCTCGGCCTTCCACGGCCGCAGCGGCTCCAGACTGTGCGCGGTCAGCACATGCGGGATCCCGTGCAGCTGCGCGGCGAGGTGGCCCGCGAAATTGGCGTACCAGGTGTGGCTGTGCACGAGGTCCGCCCCCGCGATCGCCGACACGATCTCCAGATCGGTGCCGAGGGTCTGCAGGGCGGCGTTCGCGCCGCTCAGCTCGGCCGGCGTGCGGTAGGCGAACGTGCCCTCCTCGTCGCGCGGCGCCCCGAAGGCACGGACCGTGACCTCGATGCTCCGGCGGAGTGCGGTGACCAGCTCCGCGACGTGGACCCCTGCCCCGCCGTAGATCTCCGGCGGGTATTCCTTGCTGATCATCTCGACTCGCATTCTTAGACGCTATCGACCGGCTTGTCCAGACGCTAGTTCCTGCCGGCGAACGCCATCTATGGTTGAGCCATGTCCGCTCCTAAGAAGGTCTTCGGGATCATCCTCGCCGGCGGCGAGGGCAAGCGACTCATGCCCCTGACAGCGGACCGCGCGAAACCCGCCGTCCCGTTCGGCGGCCAGTACCGGCTGATCGACTTCGCGATCTCGAACCTCATCAACTCGGGTCTGCGCCAGATCGTCGTGCTCACGCAGTACAAGTCGCACAGTCTGGACCGGCACATCTCCCAGACCTGGCGGATGTCGGCGCTCCTGGACTCGTACGTGACGTCGGTCCCCGCGCAGCAGCGTCTCGGCAAGCGCTGGTTCTCGGGCTCCGCCGACGCCATCCTGCAGAGCATGAACCTCATCAACGACGAGAAGCCGGACATCGTCGTGGTGATCGGCGCTGACCACGTGTACCGCATGGATTTCCGGCAGATGCTCGACGCGCACATCGAGTCCGGCGCGAAGGCGACGGTGGCGGGCATCCGGCAGCCGCTCGCGCTCGCGTCGCAGTTCGGCGTGATCGACGCGGACCCCGAGTCGGGGCGCATCCGGCAGTTTCTGGAGAAGCCGACCGACGCCACCGGGCTGGCGGATTCGCCGCACGAGGTGCTCGCCTCGATGGGCAACTACATCTTCGACGCCGATGCGCTGATCGCCGCGGTCGAGGCCGATGGCGAGTCGCCGACCTCCAGCCATGACATGGGCGGCGACATCGTCCCCTACTTCGTCGACCGCGGCGAGGCCGGCTACTACGACATGAAGCAGAACGAGGTGCCGGGCTCCTCGCCGCGCGACCGCTCCTACTGGCGCGACGTGGGGACCATCGACTCGTTCTTCGACGCGCACCGAGACCTCATCTCCACCCTGCCGGTGTTCAACCTCTACAACATGGAGTGGCCGATCCACTCTCAGGCGGTCAACTCGCCGCCGGCGAAGTTCGTCCGGGATTCTGTCGGGCGGATCGGCAACGCGATCGACTCGATCGTGTCCCTCGGCTCGGTGCTGTCCGGGACGCACCTGGAACGCAGCGTCGTGGGACCGTGGACGCTCGCGGGCGGCGGGTCGACCATCACCGACTCGGTCGTGTTCGATCACGTGCATGTCGGGCAGGGCGCCCGCGTGCATCGCGCGATCCTGGACAAGAACGTCGTCCTCGCGGACGGCGCGACCGTGGGCGTCGATCGGGAACGCGACCTGGAACGCGGCTTCACCGTGACCGAGTCCGGCATCACCGTGGTCGGCAAGGGCCTGTTCATCGAGCGCTGAGCGTCACGCGGCACGGGATCACGGCTCCCGATCGCTAGGCTCGACAGAGTGACCACTGCGCGATTCCTCGTCGTCCTCGATGCCGATTCCACGCTCATCCGCAACGAGGTGATCGAGCTCCTGGCCGATGAAGCCGGGCGTCGCGCCGAGGTGCAGGCCGCCACTGAGGCGGCGATGCGCGGGGAGGTCGACTTCGCGGCCAGCCTGCGCTCCCGCGTCGCCGCGCTCGAGGGTGTGCCCGTGGCCGCCTTCGCCAGGGTGCGCGCGCGCATCGAGCCGACGCCGGGCGTGCGCGAGCTCACCGCGGCGGTGCACGACCGCGGTGGTGTCGTCGGTGTCGTCTCCGGCGGCTTCCACGAGATCCTCGACGAGGTGGCGCCCGCGCTCGGGGTGGACAGGTGGCGCGCCAACCGCCTGCACACGGTGGACGGGGTCCTCAGCGGGCGGGTCGACGGCGAGATCGTCGACGGCCGGGCCAAGGCCGCGTCGCTGCGCGCCTGGGCCGAAGACCTCGGCGTCGCCCGGCATGCGACGATCGCGATCGGCGACGGCGCGAACGACCTGCCGATGATGGCGGTGGCCGGCCTGGGACTCGCCTTCAATGCCAAGCCCGCTGTGCGCGAGGCCGCGAGTCTCGTGGTCGGCCCTCAGGATCTCGCCGAGGTCATCCCGCTGCTCCCCTGACGGCTCTCCCCGCGAATGTCGGTGGCTGACGGTAGCGTCGGGCCATGGACATCATCCTGATCCCCGGGCTCTGGCTCGATGCCGACAGCTGGAGCGACGTCACCCCTGCGCTGGAGCGCGCAGGTCACCGTGTGCACCCGCTCACCATGCCCGGACTGGGCGTCGCCGCTCCCGAGTCGTCGGGCATCGGCATTCAAGACTGGATCGACGCGGCGGTCGCCGCCGTGGACGCGCTTCCTGGCGAGGTCGTGGTGGTCGGACACAGCGGCGGCGGCAACGTGGCCTGGGGCGTCGCGGATGCGCGTCCCGACCGTGTGAGCAGGGTGATCTTCGTCGACACGGTGCCACCGCCTCCTGGGCACGGCATCAGCGAGTTCGAGCTCGTCGACGGCGTGGTGCCGTTCCCAGGGTGGGACTTCTTCCCCGAAGAAGACGTCCATGACCTGGACAGCGAGACGCGAGCGCGCACGGCACCCCTCGCACGGAGTGTTCCCGGGCGCGTTCCGACCGACGCGATCGAGCTGACCGACACCGCTCGCCACCGGGTGCCGGTCACGCTTCTGATGGGTGGCCTCGATCAGGCGGGCTTCGATGAGGTCATCACCCAGTGGGAGCCCTATGCCGACGAGTACGGTGCGATCGCCGACGCCGAGGTGGTGCGCATCGGCTCGGGCCACTGGCCGCAGTTCTCGGTCCCGGAGCGGCTCGCCGCACTGCTCGTGGCGGCCGTAGACCGCTAACCAGCGATCCCGTCCGCGTCAGTGCCCCATGCCGAGGCCGCCGTCGACGGGGATCACCGCGCCGGAGATGTAGGCCGCGTCATCACCGGCGAGCCAGGTGACGGCGCCTGCCACCTCGTCGGGGGTCGCGAAGCGCCCCGCCGGGATGTTGGCCTTGTACTGCTTCTGCGTCTCCTCCGGCAGCTCGGCCGTCATGTCCGTCTCGATGAAGCCCGGGGCGACGACGTTGGCGGTGATGCCCCGACCACCGAGCTCGCGGGTGAGCGACCGCGCGAAGCCGACGAGAGCGCTCTTGGACGCGGCGTAGTTCGCCTGGCCGGCCGAGCCGTAGAGGCCGACGACACTCGAGATGAGGATGATCCGTCCGAACCGGGCGCGCAGCATGCCCTTGGAGGCGCGCTTGACCACGCGGAACGTGCCGCCGAGATTGGTGGCGACGACGCTGTCGAAGTCCTTTTCGCTCATGCGCAGCAGCAGCGTGTCCTTGGTGATGCCGGCGTTCGCGACCACGATCTCGACCGGCCCGAGCTGCTGCTCCACCTCGGTGAACGCCGCGTCCAGCGCGGCGGCGTCCGTGACGTCCGCCCGCACCGTGAGAGTGCCCTCGGGGCCCTCGCCGCTGCGTGCCGTGACCGCGACGCGGTACCCCTCCCTGACGAAGCGCTCCGCGATGGCGCGGCCGATGCCGCGGTTGCCTCCGGTGACGAGGACGACACGCTGCGCAGTCATGGGACACTCCTGATCTGGGTCGGGGGTCGGGGCCGAGCCGTGAACGATCCTACCGAGGGCCCGGAGACGACGCCGTCTCCCGCCCTGCGTCTTCGCATGTCGAGCCGTTCTGGGGGGCGCCGAGCGGCCGGCACCGGCGTAGGCTGGAGGTATCGTGAAAAACGCTCGTCGAGTCCCGGCCGTCACCTCCCTGCCGCAGTCACCGCGGGATGAGGGCGACCACCGCGTGCGCCGATACGCCCTCACGATGACCATCCGCATCGTGTGCTTCTGGCTGATGTTCTTCGTGCAGCCGTTCGGCTGGTACACCTGGGTCTTCGCGCTCGCCGCCGCCGTACTGCCCTACATCGCGGTGGTGTTCGCGAACGCCGGCAGCGACAGCACCGACACCGGCGCCGAGTCCCCCCTGCGAGAGCTCGACGCGCCGAGCGGCCCGCCCCCGGTGCGCGAGACCGATCCGGGCGTCTTCACGATCCGCGAAGGCCGCACGGACCGATGACGGACCTCATCTGCTCGCGCGCCGGCTGCCGGAGCGCGGCCACCAGTCAGGTCGTGTGGCGCAACCCGCGCATCCATGCCGTCGACCGCGAGAAGATCTGGCTCGCGTGCCCCGAGCACGTGTCCTTTCTGCGCGACTACCTCGCGGCCCGGGATTTCCCGGTCACGGTGAGAGACGGAGTGCCCTCATGAGCAACCGCCTGACCCGCTGGGGCGTGTACGCGCTCATCGCCATCGCGTTCGCGACCGCCTGCGCGTTCCTGTCGAACTGGCAGTTCGAGCGCAACGAGTCCCGCGCGGAGCAGATCGCCCTGGTCGAGCAGAACTACGACGCGCCAGCCGAGCCGCTCGGCGCCGTCATCGGCGACGACGGCGCGCTCGACCCTGATGACGAGTGGCGACCGGTCACCCTGCAGGGCGAGTACCTCGCCGAGGAGCAGCTGCTCGTGCGCAATCGACCGCACGGAGGCACCAGCGCGTTCGAGGTCCTCGTGCCGTTCCGCGATTCGGACGGGCGTGTGCTCATCGTCGACCGCGGCTGGGTGCCACCCGGCGAAGGGCAGCTCCCCGACGCCGTGCCCGCCCCGCCCACCGGCGAGGTCACGGTCACGGTGCGCCTGCGCCCAGGAGAGCAGCTCCCGGCCTCGGGTCGCGGCGCACCGGAGGGTCAGGTGCCGACGATCCATCTGCCCTCGATCGCCGGACTCGTCGGCGACGACGTCATCACGGGCGCGTATGGGCGCCTGGTGAGCGAGGATCCGCAGGGCGCCGGAACCCTCGGTGGCTTCGCCTCCCCGACCGACGACCCCGGCCCGCACCTGTCGTACGCGATCCAGTGGATCCTGTTCGCCATCATGGGGTTCATCTTCATCGGCTACATCATCCGCACGGAGATCGTGAAGCACCGCGAGGAGGTCGAGGGTCGTCCCGCCCCGGTCAAGACCCCGCGACGACGCGATCGCGACGCCGACGTCGAGGACGAGCTGCTCGACGCCCGCTGACCCCCGCGCAGCGCGTCGGGACCCGGCACGTCCGCCACCGTCACCCTGTCGACGTGGTCGCTCCGCTCACCGACAGCGACCAGCCGCCGTCCTGCGCGTCGTACACGATGCGCGTGTGCCGACGGTCGACGGCTCCCTGCCAGAACTCGACCCGCGTCGGCTGAAGGCGCCAGAGCACCCAGTCGCCGGGGGCCACGCCCTCGCGCGCGGCGGTGGAGCGTGCGGCCAGATCCGCCGCGCTCTCGGCAGCGGGAGCCTCCCGCACGGCGCCGCGCACGCGCACGGCCCTGATGAGCGGCTGCCACCAGAAGTTCAGCGCGGCAGCTGAGTGTGCGGCGAGCTGCACGCCCTTGCCCGAGGAGCGCGGTCCGGCGAAGGCCCACCCCCGCTCGTCGAGGTCCTTCAGGATCAGGGTGCGCGCATCCGGCACCCCGTCCGCACCCACCGTCGCCAGCGTCGCCGCGTGCGGTTCCGCCACCCCGGCCTCCGCGGCGGCACGGATCCACGAGACGAAGAGGGCGCCGGGGTCACCCGGCAGTGCGCCGTCATCGATCGGTCGACCGCTGCCCGTCAGTGTCGGCTGCTCTCGCAGCCAGTCGCGCATTCGGGACAGGGGGGTGAGCGGCGTCGAGGTCACGCTCCCGATGATGCCATGAGCGGGCAAGGACGGCATGCCGCGCGATCCGGCTGAGCGCGCGCCGCCGCGGCGACGGCATCCGGATGCGCGAAGACCTGCGAGACCGTGGCGCTTCGAGGGCCTCGCGCCGCGGCGAACCTCGGGGCCGCCGGCATCAGGCGAGCTCGATGAGCTCCTGGTACTCCTGGTTCCAGATGTCCTCGACACCATCAGGGAGGATGAGCACCCGCTCCGGGTTGAGTGACTGCACGGCGCCCGGATCGTGCGACACGAGGACCACAGCGCCCTCGTAGTGCGCGAGCGCACCGAGGATCTCCTCGCGGGACGCCGGGTCGAGGTTGTTCGTGGGCTCGTCGAGCAGGAGCAGGTTCGCGGACGACACGACGAGCGTCGCGAGCGACAGGCGCGTCTTCTCGCCACCGGAGAGCACACCGGCCGGCTTCAGCACGTCGTCGCCCGTGAACAGGAACGAGCCCAGGACCTTCCTCGCCTCGGTCTCGGTGATGTGCGGAGCGGCCGAGACCATGTTCTCCAGCACGGAGCGGCTCACGTCGAGGTTCTCGTGCTCCTGCGCGTAGTACCCCACCTTGAGCCCGTGGCCCGGTTCGAGCTGACCGGTGTCCGGCTCGTCGACGCCCGCGAGCATCCGGAGGAGGGTCGTCTTCCCCGCGCCGTTGAGCCCGAGCACCACGACCTTCGAGCCGCGGTCGATGGCCAGGTCCACATCGGTGAAGATCTCCAGGGAGCCGTACGACTTCGACAGCCCGGATGCCATGAGCGGGGTCTTGCCGCAGGGCGCCGGCTTCGGGAAGCGCAGCTTCGCGACGCGGTCCTCCTGGCGCACCTCGTCGAGTCCTGCCAGGAGCTTCTCCGCGCGCGCCATCATCTGGTGCGCGGCGGCGGCCTTGGACGCCTTGGCCCCGAAGCGGGCGGCCTGCTGCTGCAGCGTCGTGGCCTTCTTCTCCGCGTTCGCGCGCTCCTTCTTGCGTCGCTCCTCGTCCGCGGCGCGCTGGCGCAGGTAGTTCTTCCAGTTCATGTTGTAGATGTCGATCATCTGACGATTCGCGTCGAGGTAGAACACACGGTTCACGGTCTCGCCCACGAGCTCGACATCGTGGCTGATGACGATCAGTCCGCCCTTGTACCCCTTCAGGAACTCGCGGAGCCACACGACGCTGTCCGCGTCGAGGTGGTTCGTCGGCTCATCGAGGATCATCGTCCCCGCGTCGGAGAACAGGATGCGCGCCAGCTCGATGCGACGACGCTGACCGCCCGACAGCGTCGACAGCGGCTGGTCGAGGATGCGGTCGGGCAGCGAGAGATTGTGCGCGATCGAGGCCGCCTCCGCCTCGGCGGCATATCCGCCCTGCGCTTCGAACTGCTCCGTCAGAGCCGCATACCGCTTCATCGCCTTGGCGGCCACGGCGGGATCGTCCGAGCCCATCGCGAGCGACGCCTCGGTCATCCCGAGGTTCAGCTGGCCGAGGCCGCGGGCATCGAGGATGCGGGTGCGCGCTAGGTCCTCGGGGTTGCCGGAGCGGGGATCCTGCGGCAGGTAGCCGAGCTCGCCGGAGCGGGACACGGTCCCGCCCGATGGCAGCACGTCCCCGGCGAGCACCTTGGTGAGCGTGGTCTTGCCGGCGCCGTTGCGCCCGACGAGCCCGATCTTGTCTCCGTCGGCCACCCGGAACGAGACGTTCTCCATCAGCAGGCGCGCGCCAACGCGGATCTCGAGTTCGTGCACGGCAAGCACAGCGGACGTCCGTTCGTTCGGGAGGAGTGGATGGGCCGATCGGCCAGCCTCCCAGTATATGCCGCTGCGCGGGCAGACGCCGCCGCCAAGATCACTCCCGGGGGTGACGTCCGCGATACCGCAGAGGGATGCCCGGGGAGACACCCCCTGCCTACCGTGCTGGAGTGGACATCCTCAACGACCTCATCATGCAGGCCATCGCCTCCCCCTGGCTCTACCTGGTGCTCTTCGCCGTCACGGTGATCGACGGGTTCTTCCCGCCCGTGCCGAGCGAGACCGTCCTGGTCGCCGCCGCAGCCGTCGCCGCGTCCACGGGCGACGGGAACCTGCTGCTGCTCGGCGCGGTCGCCGCCATCGGCGCCGCGATCGGCGACAACATCGCCTTCCTGATCGGACGGCGTCTCGGGACGACCCGCTTCGCCTGGATGCGGCGTCCGCGGGTCGCCGCCGCCTTCGCATACGCCCAGCTCGCGCTCGACCGACGCAGCGCCACCCTGATCCTCGGTGCCCGCTACATCCCGGTCGGCCGCGTCGCCGTGAACATGTCCGCCGGGGCCCTCGGGTTCGCGTGGCGCCGCTTCCTGCCGCTCAGCCTGATCGCCGGTCTCAGCTGGAGCGTCTTCAGCATCGCGATCGGGCTTCTCGCCGGCGCCTGGATCGAGGACCAGCCGCTGCTCAGCGCCGGGATCGCCATCGCCCTCGCTCTCGTGATCGGCGTGATCATCGACCGCATCGCCGCACTCCGCCGCCGCCGCGCTCCGGTGGCGCACCTGGCAGGATGAGACGCATGGCACGCCGCCGAGAGCGACCCCCGCGCGCGCCGCGGATGAGCCGCCGCACCACCGCCCTCGCGGCGCTGACTGCGGCGGTCGTCGTGCTGTACGCGCTCGTGGTGCCGTTGCAGACCGTGCTGTACGGCACCCCGCTCGCGCTCTCCTTCCTCCTGGGCGCCGCGCTGTGCGGATCGCCGCTGCTCGCCGTGTCCCGTCCCCGCACGGCGATCATCCTCATGACGGTGGGAGCGTTCGCCCTCCCGGTCATCGTCGACCCGGTGGCCGCGACCCAGTCTCCGTGGCCCTGGTCCGTCCCCGCGCTGCTCGCCTTCGTGCTGTTCGTCGGCGTGATCTCGTTCGTCCATGGCGCCCGGCTCGGCGCGCTCGCACTCGTGATCGGCACCCTCACCTCGCTGACGGCCCCGCTGCTCCGACCGGACGTCGTGGACACGGATGCCTCGGCAGGCAGCGCCACGGCCGACCTCATCGTCACGGCTTCCCTCGCCGCGGCCATGTTCCTGATCGCGATCCTGGTGGCGAGCCGGGTGCGGGTCGCCGCAGAGCTCACTCGAGAGAAGGAGCACAGTGCGCTCGAGGAGTCCCGTCGTGCGTTGGTGGAGGAGCGCACGCGGATCGCGAGGGAGCTGCATGACGTGGTGGCGCACAGCATGTCCGTCATCCAGGTGCAGGCGTCGACCGCGCGCTATCGGATCCCGGACCTCGACGGTGTCGTCGCCGCCGAGTTCGACGACATCGCCGCCACCGCACGCACCTCGCTCACCGAGATGCGGCGGATGCTGGGCGTGCTGCGCACGGAGGACCAGCAGGCGGAGCTCGCGCCTCAGCAGGGTCTCGACGACGTGCCGGCGCTCGTCGAGAGCATCCGCCGGGCGGGCGTGGAGGTCGGGCTCGTGATGGAGGGGCTGGACGCCGCCGGAGCCGCGACGCCCGCGGTGCAGATCGCGGCGTTCCGCATCGTGCAGGAGGCGCTGAGCAACGCGGTGCGCCATGCCCCGGAGGCTCGGGTGTCCGTGCGACTGCACGCCGACCCGGAAGCGCTGCGGATCCAGGTGGACAACGCCGCGCCGCCACACCGCCCCGAGTCCCCCGCGGGAGGCTACGGCCTGCGAGGCATGCGCGAGCGCGCGGAGATCCTCGGCGGCAGCCTCGCCGCGGGGCCGACCGCAGAGGGAGGATGGCGCGTCGATGCACGACTCCCGCTGACGCCCGATGCGCCGCTCACGGCGCCCAACACCCTCACCTCATCCGCCCCCGACAAGGAGAGAACGTGACGATCAGCGTGCTCATCGCCGACGACCAGGCGATGGTCCGCGCCGGCTTCGCCGCGCTGCTGGACGCGAACGACGGTATCCGCGTGGCAGGCCAGGCCGCGAACGGTGCCGAGGCGGTGGCTCTGTCCGCCCGACTGGACCCGGACGTGATCCTGATGGACGTGCGCATGCCCGAGCTCGACGGCATCGAGGCGGCTCGCCGCATCCTCGGCCCCTCCTACCCCGCCGCGCATGTGCCGCGCATCCTGATGCTCACGACGTTCGACATCGACGACTACGTGTACGACGCCCTGGAGGCCGGTGCGAGCGGTTTCCTGCTCAAGGACGCCCTGCCGGAGGAGCTGGTGCACGCGGTCCGTGTCGTCGCCGGCGGTGATGCGCTGCTGGCGCCCAGCGTGACCCGCCGCATGATCGAGCAGTTCGCGGGGCGACGGCCACGCGCCTCCCGCTCCGCGACGGTTCTCGCCGAGCTGACCGATCGCGAGCGCGAGGTCCTGGTACTGATCGGTCGGGGGCGCTCGAACGCCGAGATCGCGGCCGACCTCTTCATCGCCGAGCAGACCGTCAAGACCCACGTGGGCAAGGTGCTCGCGAAGCTGGGGCTGCGCGATCGAGTGCACGCAGTGATCCTGGCGTACGACACCGGGCTGGTCGAGCCCACCTCCTGACTCACCCCGTCGTAGGGGTCGCGACAGCACCACGGGGTGATGCCGCCGCACACACCCCGTCCATAGCCTCCGAGGACACCGTTCCGAGGAGGACTCCATGGCCATCGCTCCGGCCCCGCACACGACCGTCCCGAAGCCCGCCGCATCGGGACACCGCGACACCGGCATCGACTTCGTCCGCGCGCTCTGCGTGCTCGGCGTGGTGCTGCTGCACGCGATCATGGTCGGCGTCACCGTGGCGGACGAGGCGCCGCTGTTCCAGAACGCGAGCGACGGCACCGGGTGGATCGCGCCGCTGAGCTGGCTGCTCCAGGTCATGCCGCTGTTCTTCGTGATCGGCGGGTTCTCCGGCATGCTCGCCTACCGCCGCCAACTCCTGCGCGGTTCGTCGGCGCGGGACTTCATCGCAGGCAGGGTCCATCGGCTGCTCCGTCCTGCCCTCGTGACCGTCGCCGCCGTGGGACTCGCCCTCGCCCTGCTCACACTGAGCGGCGTCCCTGCCGAGCTGATCGAGGTCGCCGGCTTCCGGTACGGTCAGCCGCTGTGGTTCCTCGCCGTGTTCCTGCTGTGCCAGGCGCTGCTGCCGGCCTTCGTGGCCCTGCACGACCGCGCACCGTTGCGCACGATCGGAGCGCTCGCGGCGGCCGCTGTCGCCGTCGACGTCCTGCGCGCCGTCACCGGGCAGGAGGCCCTCGGCTTCCTGAACCTCGCCTTCGTGTGGCTCGCGCTGCAGCAGCTGGGGTTCTTCCTCGCGGACGGCCGCATCGACGCCCTCACACGCCGCACCCGCATCGTGGCGAGCGTCGCCGCCGTGCTCCTCCTCGTGGCGCTGTTCCTCACCGGCGTGTACTCCCCCGATCTCATCGCGAACATCAACCCGCCGACGGCGGCCCTGCTGCTCGTGGGCGTCGGGCACACCGCCCTGCTCTCACTGCACCGGGATCGGCTCGCGCGGCTGAGCCGTCGCACGCCGGTCGTCGCCTTCACGGCCTTCGTCACCCGCCGCACCATGACGATCTACCTCTGGCACATGCCCGTGCTGCTGGCGATGGCCGGTGCGAGTGCCGTCTTCGCCCTCACCACAGGGTTCGCTCTCCCCGCCCTCGACAGCGCCGACTGGTGGGCGGGCCGCCCGCTGTGGCTGCTGAGCGCGCTCGCCCTCACGGCTGTCGTCGCGGTGTGGGCCGATCGCTTCGAGACGCACCCGGCTCCCGTCGCCACCGGCTCGCGGCTGCGACTGACGGCAGCGGTCATCGCCGGGCTGCTCGGTGTCGTGCTGCTGCTGGCGGTCGGCACATCCGTGACCACGGTCGTCGTCGCGGTCGCGTTGCTGGCGGCGGCGACGCACCTGGCGCGGCGACGCGTGGCATCGCCTGAGGTGCTCCGTGTCGCGTGAAGGTCAGCCGACTCCTCTGGCTGCCAGTGCATCGCCCACGCGATCGGCGTGCCGCAGCGTGAGCACGAGCAGCGGCACTGTCGCCCTCAGCCCCAGTCGCACGCCCCGCGCACGCTCCGCGTCACGCACCCGCTGCGCGAACGCCCCGACCACGGGCACCATCGTGAGGGTCAGCCCGAGCGCGAGCGACACGGCATCGGGATCGACGCCGAGGCGCCGCAACGGGCGCAGCAGACGGTGCAGCACGGCCAGCAGGTCTGACATGCGGGTCGTCATCGTGAGCAGCGCCGCCAGAAGCAGCAGCGCGGCGACGCGCCCGGCGCTGATCCACGCCGCCTCGACCGAGACGAACACGACGAGAGTTCCTGCGAGCACGAGCAGGATCCACCGCAGGCGCCACAGCTCGCCGAGGGCGACCCGCAGCGACTGACCGCCGACCGGATACAGCAGCAGCGCCGCAGCGAGCGACACCGCGATGCTCACGGGGTCGTGCGGGTACACGGTGAGCACGAGCGCGGCCAGTGCCAGCCCTGCTAGGGCCAGCCCCGCGGGAAGCCGGTGCAGGATGCTGTCGCCGGGGCGGTAGAGGGAGATCACGCGTACTCCCGGCAGTAGCGGTCGATGACCGCATCCGGAGCGCCGACCGCCTCGACGCGGCCCTCGTCGAACAGCACCGCGACATCGCAGCGCGCGGCGAGCTCCAGATCGTGCGTCACCACGACGACCTGAGCGGACTGGGACATCAGCAGATCTCCGACCCGGCGTGCGTTGCGCCGGTCGAGCAGCGTGGTGGGCTCGTCCGCCACGATCAGCGCAGGGTCGGCGAGGAGCACGGCGGCCAGCGCGAGCAGCTGCTTCTGTCCCCCCGAGAGCGCGGACGCGGGAAGGTCTGCGTGCGCGCTGAGGCCGTGGAGCTCGAGGGCCTCGGCGACCCGCCGTGCGACCTCGTCCCGGGGCCGTCCGCGCAGAGACAGCGCCAGGTCCTCGGCCGGCGTCGGCATCAGGATCTGCGCATCGGCATCGGTGAACACGAACCCGACGCGACGGCGCAGCGCCCGGGTGTCGCGGGCCACATCGAGGCCGTGCACCATGGTGGTGCCGCTGGTGGGAAGCACGAGTCCGTCGAGCAGACGGGCGAACGTGGACTTGCCGGAGCCGTTGGCGCCGACCACCGCGATCCGGCGGGCGCTCAGGGCGAGGTCGACCTCGTGGAGAACCGCTCGGCCGTCGATCGAGACGCTGACGCGGTTCAGCTGGATCGAGGACGACGCCTCTCGCCGATCCTCCTGTGAGGGCACGCTACCTCCTGAACACCGTTCACCTGAACGCCGTTCACTATAGTGGGCCCATGACGCCGTCACCGAATCCCCCGAGGCACGACCGCGAGAGCGTCGCGCTGACGGCCCTCGCCCTGCTCGACGAGGTGGGGCTCGCCGACCTCTCCATGCGCCGCATCGCCGGTCGGCTCGATGTGCAGCCGAGCGCGCTCTACTGGCACTTCGCCAGCAAGCAGGAGCTGCTCGCCGATCTCGCCGACCGCATCACCGCCGCTGTTCCGAACTCGTCACCCAGCGTGCTGTCGACGGCCCGGGGTGTCCGCGACGCCCTCTTCGCCCACCGCGACGGCGCGGAGCTCGTGCTCAGCACGTACGCGCTCCAGCTCGGCTCTTCCCACGCCCAGGAAGCCCTCGCGACCGCCCTGCGCGTCGAGGGCGCTGGCGACCCGGAGGACCGCGCCGTCGCACTCCTCCACTTCATCCTCGGTCACGCCACGCTCGTGCAGCAGCGCATGCACGCCGACAGCCACGGCGCCCTGCCCGCCACGGAGACGGTGGACGTCACCGCCGGACTCGATCGGGTGTTCGACCTCGGCGTCGCCGCGCTCGCCGGCGCCCTCAGCGCGTCGGCGCCTCCGCGGCGTGCCCGAGCCTGAGTCCCGGGACCAGCGCGAACAGCACGAGCCCCGCACAGAAGGCGAACACCACGCCGACCGCCCCCGGGTCGCCGCCGAGCGTCGCGACCCCGAGCCCCGCGAGAGCGATCGCCACCGCGGAGCCCGTCGCATCCGAGATCGACAGGGCGGACGAGTTGAATCCCTGATTGCTCTCGGTGGAGTAGGCCAGGGTCAGCACCGTGAGCCGGGGGTACAGCAGTCCCATGCCCCCGCCCGCGAACGCCCAGCCGAGGATCACCACGAGCGGCGACACGTCGAACAGCGCCGCCGACAGCACGCAGAGCATCGCGATGAGCAGCCCGCTGAGCCCGATCACGGTGATGCGCCGGTTGCCCAGACGTTCGCCGTAGCGGCCCTGCACAGCGGAGGCGCCGGCCCACGCGAGAGCCGCGAGCATCAGCGCCACCCCGGCCCACGTCGCCGTGAACGCGTACTTCCGCATGAGCAGGTACGGGATGTAGGCCTCGGCGGCGAAGAAGGCTCCGGCTGCGACACCGCGCATGAGCACCACGCTCGGCAACCCGACGCCGGCGCGGAGCGTGCGCCGTGGAAGCAGCGGCAGCACGGCGACCCCGATCGCGAGCGCGGCGCCGAGCGCCAGCGGCCAGCCGATCCGCGGGTCGAGGTCCGCGGAGAAGCCGATCACGACCGCAAGCACCGCGACGACCACGGCCAGCACCAGCCGCACGACCAGCGCACGCCGGTCCTGTGGCTCTCCGCGCCCCAGGTCCACGCCGCGCAGACGCACCGCGATCATCAGGAAGGCCGCCGCCGTCAGCACCGCGACACCCAGGAACGCCCATCGCCAGTCAAGGTACTCCGCCACGGCTCCGGCCAGGAACGGGCCCACCATCGAGGGCACGACCCAGGCCGCCGCGAACGCCGCGAAGACCCGCCCGTGCAGGTGAGCCGGGTACAGTCGCGCCACCACGACGTACAGCGCGACGGTCTGGCCGCCGGTGCCGAGCCCCTGCACGAGCCGCCCGACCAGGAACTGGTGCATGGTCGTGGCGAAGCCCGAGATCAGCAGGCCGATGATGAACAGGGTGACGGCGACGTACAGCGCTCCCCGCGGGCCCCGTGCATCCGACCAGGCTCCCGTCGCGACCATGCCGATCACGCTGGTCGCGAGCGTTCCCGCGAACGCCACGGCGTAGAGGGAGTCGCCGTTCAAGGCGTCGCTGACGATCGGCATCACGGTCGTGACCGCCAGCGCCTCGATCGCCGCGAGGAAGATGAGGGCCACCGCCCCCAGCGTCACCCAGATGCGGGCGCCGTCCCAGATCGACGCGACCGGAGCGGTGCCGCTCATCGCTCCACGAGCGCGGCGATGCGGGTGATGGCCTCGGTGAGGATCTCCGGGCTGGTGCCGAAGTTGAGGCGGACGTGTCCGGCACCCTCCGCCCCGAACGCCGGCCCGAAGTGCAGAGCCACCTTCGCGTCCCGGAGGATCCGCCGCGCGGGGTCGTCGCCCCAGCCGAGCGCCGTGAGGTCGACCCAGGCGAGATACCCCGCGTCGGGGATCCGATAGCGGGCGGCGGGCAGATGGCGCGCGAGCAGGTCCTCCAGCAGCACGCGGTTCTCGTCGAGCGTGTGCAGGAGACCGTCGAGCCAGGCGTCGCTCTCCTCCGAGAACGCGGCGACGGCAGCGAGCAGACCGAACTGCCCCGTGCGCCACTCCACCTCGACGGGGAGCGACCGCACGAGGGCGCTGGTCTCCTCCGCCGCCGTGACCATCAGGGCGCACTTGAGTCCCGCGAGGTTGAACGCCTTGCTCGCGCTGACCACGGCGTATCCCACGCGGGCGGCTTCCTCGCTCACATCGAGGAACGGCGTGAAGCCCGTGCCGGGCTGGGCGAGCGGCGCGTGGATCTCGTCCGACACCACGGCAGCGCCGAACTCCTCGGCCAGTGCGGCCAGCGCGGCGAGGGTGTCCCGGTCGTGCACGGTCCCTGTCGGGTTGTGCGGGTTGCACAGGAGGATGGCCGTCGCGCCGTCCTCGAACGCGGCGCGGATCCCGTCGAGGTCGAGCTCCCACCGCGTCCCGGTGTCGCGCAGCGGCACACGTTCCAGCTCGGCACCCGCCTCGGCGACCAGGTCGTAGAAGGGCGGATAGACCGGCGGCGTCACGATGACGCGCTCCCCCGGCTGCGTGACGCGACGGAGGATCTCGACGATGCCCATGCTCACGTCCGCCGTGCTGCGCATCCGTGCCGGGTCGGGTCTCCAACCGAAGCGGCGCTCCGCGAAACCGGCGTACGAATCCGCCAGCGGTGTCCGCGAGGCGATGTACCCGGTGTCTCCGAGCTCCAGGGCGCGCTGGAGAGCAGCGGTGACAGGCGGGGCGAGCGGGAAGTCCATCTCCGCCACGAAGAGGGGCAGCACGTCCGACGGGTACTCCCGCCATTTCTCGCTGGTGCGCTCACGCAGCTCCGACAGCGGCAGCGCCTTGACCGACAGCATTCGTCCTCCCGGGATTCTCTCTCCGCGCCGATGCGGAGACGTCGAAGCGGGCGTGCCCGGCACGCCCGCTTCGTCTCATGATCAGGTGATCGGAGCGCTCAGATCGCGAAGCCGAGCGCGCGCATCATGTCGCGCCCGTCGTCCGTGATCCGCTCCGGGCCCCACGGCGGCATCCAGACCCAGTTGATCCGGAACCGATCGACCACGTTGTCCAGCGCCTGCGCGGTCTGGTCCTCGAGCACGTCGGTCAGGGGGCAGCCCGCGCTGGTCAGCGTCATGTGGATCACGAGAGCGTCGTTCTCGTCATCCCAGGCGAGGTCGTAGATGAGGCCGAGGTCGACGACGTTGATCCCGAGCTCCGGGTCCATCACGTCCTTGAGCGCCTCGGTGACCGCGTCGTACTTCTCGTCCGTCAGGGTCGCTGTCATACGGCTCAGCCTACGCCTCGATCGGGGCGCTGGGGTCGAGGAACCGGTCGTAGCCCTCGTTCTCCAGCCGGTCGGCGAGCTCCGGTCCGCCCTCTTCCACGATCTTGCCCGCGACCACCACGTGCACGTAGTCGGGCCGGATGTAGCGGAGGATGCGCGTGTAGTGCGTGATCAGCAGCACGCCGAGACCGGTCGACTCCTTGGCGCGGTTCACGCCCTCCGAGACGATCTTCAGCGCGTCCACGTCGAGGCCGGAGTCGGTCTCGTCGAGCACGGCGAACTTCGGCTTCAGCACCTCGAGCTGCAGGATCTCGTGGCGCTTCTTCTCCCCGCCCGAGAAGCCCTCGTTGACGTTGCGCTGCGCGAACTTCGGGTCCATGCGCAGGTTCGCCATGGACTCCTTGACGTCCTTGGTCCACTGGCGGATCGACGGAGCCTCGCCGTCGAGCGCGGTCTTCGCGGTGCGCAGGAAGTTCGTCACCGTCACGCCGGGGATCTCCACCGGGTACTGCATGGCGAGGAACAGACCGGCGCGGGCACGCTCGTCCACGCTCATGGCCAGCACGTCCTCGCCGTCGAACGTGATGGAGCCGGAGGTCACCGTGTACTTCGGGTGCCCGGCGATCGTGTAGGCCAGGGTGGACTTGCCGGAGCCGTTGGGGCCCATGATGGCGTGCGTCTCACCGGTGTTCATGGTGAGGGTGATTCCGTTGAGGATCGGGGTGGTCCCCGCCTCGGTCTCGACCGTCACGTGCAGGTCGCGGATCTCGAGAACAGACATTCTTCAGACTTCCTTCGTCACAGCAGGATCGATGAGCACGTCGTCGCCGTCGATCTCGACGACATAGACAGGGACGGGCTCGTAAGCAGGGAGGTTCTGGGGCTTGCCGGTGATCAGGGAGAAGGCCGAGCCATGCGCCCAGCACTCCACCGTGTCACCTTCCACGAAGCCCTCGGACAGCGAGATGTCGCCGTGTGTGCAGGTGTCGCCGATGGCGTGGATCACGCCTTCGCCGTCCTTGATGACCGTGATGGGCACGCCGCTCGGCTCGACGCGGAGCGGGGTGTCCTGCTCCAGGTCGGAGACCGCGCAGACGCGCTCGGCGGTCACGCGTCCACCTCGGCGAGCTCGGCCTCGATGGCGGCGAGCAGCTCGGCCTCCAGGTCCGGGATGCCGAGTCGCAGCACGATGTCGGTGAGGAAGCCGAGCACGACCAGCCGGCGGGCCTCGTCCTCCGGGATGCCGCGTGCCTGCAGGTAGAACAGCTGCTCGTCGTCGAAGCGTCCGGTGGCGCTCGCGTGCCCGGCGCCCACGATGTCGCCCGTCTCGATCTCCAGGTTCGGGATCGAGTCGGCGCGTGCACCCTCGGTGAGCACCAGGTTGCGGTTGGCCTCGTACGAGTCCGTGCCCGTGGCCTCTGCGCCGATCAGCACGTCGCCGATCCACACGCTGTGTGCGCTCTCGCCCTGCAGTGCCCCCTTGTACAGCACGTCGCCCGTGGTGTGCGGGCCCTTGTGGTGCAGGTAGACCTGGCTCTCCAGGTGCTGCCCGGAGTCGGCGTAGGACAGCCCATAGAGGTAGCCCTCGGAACCTGCGCCCGCGAGCTCGACGCTCGGGTTCACGCGCACCAGGCCGCCGCCGAAGCTGACCACGAAGTGCTTGAGGGTGGCGTCGGCGCCGACGCGGGCCTGGTGGGCGGCGGCGTGGATCGCGTCGTCCTCCCACTGCTGCACGCTGACGACCGTGAGCTTCGCGCCGTCGCGCACGATGATCTCGACGTTCTGGGCGTATTGGGTGGAGCCCTTGTGCTGCAGCACGACCGTGGCCACGCTGTGCTCGAGCGCCTCGATCACGATGTGCGCGTCGGCGCGGCGGTCGGCACCCGTGCCCGTGATGTCGAGGAACACCGGTTCGGCGACCTCCTCCTCACGCGGGATGCGGACGTGCAGGGCCTCGGCGGCCCCCTGCCACGCGACGGCCGCCGTGATGTCCTCGGCGAGGAAGACCTCACCGCGCGGTGCCGCCCCCGCCGCGAGCGGGGCCGCCTGGTACTGCGCCCCGGTGCGGAAGACGTACTCCACGCCGTCGCCCGTGGCCGCCGTCTCGAAGAGGGGCTTGAGCGTCGCGATCGGGGTGTGCTTCCAGTTGACCTCGCGCCCGCTGGGGGTGCCGAAGTCGTCCGGGTCGAACGAGTGCGGCCGCTCGGAGCGGGTCTGCACCGGGACGAAACCGGCGTCCGCCACCTGGGCGGCCGGGTCGATGTGCGCGTTCGTGTGCTGCGCCTCGCTGGGCGCCGTCGTCGAGGCCGCCATTTAGCCGACCGATCCTTCCATGCCCATCTCGATGAGCTTGTTCAGTTCCATCGCGTACTCCATCGGCAGCTCGCGCGCGATCGGCTCGATGAAGCCGCGCACGATCATCGCCATCGCCTCGTCCTCGGGCATGCCGCGGGACTGCAGGTAGAAGAGCTGCTCCTCGCTGACCTTGGAGACCGTGGCCTCGTGGCCGAGCTGCACGTCATCGACACGGATGTCGATCGCCGGGTAGGTGTCGGAGCGCGACTTGGTGTCGACGAGGAGCGCGTCGCAGCGCACGGTGTTCGCGGAGTGGTGCGCAGCGGCGTCCACGCGCACCTCGCCGCGGTAGCCCGCACGGCCGCCGCCGCGGGCGATCGACTTGGAGACGATCGACGACTGCGTGTACGGCGCCATGTGGATCATCTTCGCGCCGGCGTCCTGGTGCTGACCGGGACCGGCGAAAGCGACGGAGAGCGTCTCGCCCTTGGCGTGCTCGCCCATCAGGTAGATCGACGGGTACTTCATCGTCACCTTGGAGCCGATGTTGCCGTCGACCCATTCCATGGTCGCGCCCTCGTGCGCCACGGCACGCTTGGTGACCAGGTTGTAGACGTTGTTCGACCAGTTCTGGATCGTCGTGTAGCGCACGCGGGCGTTCTTCTTCACGATGATCTCGACGACGGCCGAGTGCAGGGAGTCCGACTTGTAGATCGGGGCCGTGCAGCCCTCGATGTAGTGGACGTAGCTGTCCTCGTCGGCGATGATCAGGGTCCGCTCGAACTGGCCCATGTTCTCGGTGTTGATGCGGAAGTACGCCTGCAGCGGGATCTCGACGTGCACGCCCTTCGGCACGTACACGAACGAGCCGCCCGACCAGACGGCCGTGTTCAGCGCGGCGAACTTGTTGTCGCCGGCGGGGATGACCGTGCCGAAGTACTCCTCGAAGAACTCGGGGTGCTCGCGCAGCGCCGTGTCGGTGTCCATGAAGATGACGCCCTGCGCCTCCAGGTCCTCGCGGATCTGGTGGTAGACGACCTCGGACTCGTACTGTGCCGCGACACCGGCGACCAGGCGCTGGCGCTCGGCCTCGGGGATGCCCAGACGCTCGTACGTCTCGCGGATCTCCTCGGGGAGATCCTCCCAGCTCTGCGCCTGCTTCTCGGTGGAGCGGACGAAGTACTTGATGTTGTCGAAGTCGATGTCGCTGAGGTCGGCGCCCCACGTCGGCATCGGCTTGCGGCCGAAGAGCTGGTAGCCCTTGAGGCGGGTCTTGAGCATCCACTCCGGCTCGTTCTTCAGAGCCGAGATGCCGCGGACGACCTCTTCGGAGATGCCACGTTTCGCCACCGCTCCCGCGGCGTCCTCATCGTGCCAGCCGAACTCGTACACCCCCAGACCGTCGAGCTCCGGGCGGTCGATCAGCACATCCGACATGCAACACTCTCCTCACAGGTCCCAAACGGTGTCATCCGCCCCGACACACCTGATCCCCGTCGAGTCTGCGGGAGCGGGGTGCCGTTGGTGGGCCCTCATCACTGGCGCTTCCATCGCGCCTAAACTGTTGACGATGCTTCAGCGCGGTCAGCGCTCATCGCAACAATCCGATTCTACAGGTTTCGCCTGACGGACGGGCCGTGCGCCACGTCTTCGGCGGGCCGGAGGACTTATGCCCGAGACCACGATCCCCGCCGCTCCGATCACGCGGGCGACACCGGTTGCACGCACGGCGGGATGGGGTCGCGCTCTGACGGTCTTCGCCTGGCTGTCGTTCCTCAGCGAGACGATCATCATCGGCACCGGTGGCGCCGTGCGCCTCACGGGCTCCGGCCTCGGATGCACCGAGTGGCCGCTGTGCACGCCCGAGTCGCTCGTCCCGATCCTCGAAGTCCAGGGGGTCCACGGGCTCATCGAGTTCGGCAACCGCCTGATGACCGGGGTGGTCGGCATCATCGCCCTGGTCGTCGTCCTCCTGGTGCTGCACACCATCAGCGGCAGGAAGGCCCTCATCACGGCGCTCTGGTATGCGCTCGGCGGCATCGTCGGCGCGGCCGTGGCGTTCGCCGTGGCCTCCCCCTTCCACATCCCCGCCTCCCCGATCGCGATCGGCGTGCTGCTGCTCGCTGTGATCGCGGCCGCCGTGCACTCCGTGCGCACCACCCCGGCCCGCCGTGACCTGGTGCTCCTCGCGTGGATCGTGCTCGTGGGCGTCGTGGCGCAGGCCCTGGTCGGCGGCATCACGGTCCTGACCGGACTGAACCCGTTCATCGTGGGCTTCCACTACACGTCGTCGCTGCTGCTGGTGTGCGTCACCGCCGCATTCCTCGTGCGCCTGTCTGCGACTCCCGGTCCGCGAGAGCGCGCCGTGCCCGCCTGGTTCGCCGCGCTCACCCATGTCACGGGTCTGGCTCTCGCGGTGACCATCCTCTTCGGTGTGCTGACCACGGGCTCCGGTCCGCACTCGGGCGACGCGGACGTGCTGCGTCACGGGTTCGACGCGACCGTGCTCGCACACGTGCACTCCTGGCCCGGATACGTGCTCGCGGCGCTCGTCCTCGTGCTGACGGTGTCGGCGTGGATCCTCCGGCTCGAGCCGCGGCGGTGGCTGCTGGTGCTGGTGATCGCGATCCTCGTGCAGGTGGGGGTCGGCGTCTGGCAGGCCAGGGAGGGACTGCCGCCGATCCTCGTCGGCATCCACATGGTCCTCGCCTCCCTGTCGGCCGCCGCCTACACGGTCGTCGTCCTGCACCTGAAGCGGACCGCGGTCACCGCCGACAGCCCCCGCTGAGGGCGCACAGACGATGCATAGCGCCCGCACCGGGCGCTCATCACCGGGTCGGCCAGGGTGGGCGGCATGCAAAGGACACTCACCCGAACCCCCGGATTCTGGATTCTGCTCATCGTGTCGCTCGCCGCGACCGGCGTGGGCGGATGGCTCATCGCCGGTCAGATCGGCACCATGACGAGCACGCTCCTCGACGGCACGGCGACCGGCGTGGAGGTCTACGTCGGTCAGTCCCTCGTGGTCGTCGGAGCTGCGGTCCTCGGCGCCGGGCTCATCGGACTCCTGCTCGCGCTCGGACTCACGGCGGCGCGTGCCCTCGTCCCCGCGCCCGCGGCTGCGCCGGTCGTCGTCGATGGCCTCGCCGAGCCCTCGGCACCCGTCGGCGCGACGGACGACACGGCTCTGCTCCGCTCACACGACGCTCGAGCGGAGGATGCGGAGGCCGCGTCAGACGCGCGCCCGGTGATCTCCGACGCGCACGCGACAGCGGCCGATGATCGGGGACACGCCGCGACCGACGCAGCGAGCGTCGAGTCGACGACGGACGATCCCTCCTCGACGCCGGAGGCCGAGGATCAGAACGGCAGCAGCGGGTCGACCGCGACGGCGACGAACAGCAGCGTCAGATAGGTGATCGAGGCGTGGAAGACTCGCATCGGCCGCGCCTCGGTCCCCCGTACCGCCTGGTTGTACAGGCGGTGCGACTCGTAGATGAACCAGCCGCCGAAGACCAGCGCGGAGATCGTGTACACGAGCCCCATGTTCGCGATCGGCACCAGCAGCAGCGAGCAGGCGACGGTCGCCCAGGCGTAGAGGATGACCTGCAGGCCCACCTGGGAGGCGTTGCGCGTGACGCCGAGCATCGGAACGTCGACGTCCTCGTAGTCGTCCTTGTACTTCATCGACAGCGGCCAGTAGTGCGGCGGCGTCCAGAGGAAGACCAGCAGGAAGAGGATGAAGGCCGGCCAGTCCAGCGAGCCCGTGACGGCCGACCAGCCGATCAGCACGGGGAAGCACCCGGCGATGCCGCCCCAGATGATGTTCTGCTCGGTGCGCCGCTTGAGGATCATCGTGTAGATCACGACGTAGAAGAAGATCGCCGACGCCGAGAGCACGGCCGTGAGCCAGTTCGTCGTGAACCAGAGCCACACCGTGGACGCGATCGCGAGGGTCCACGAGAAGATCAGCGCTCCGCGCGGGCTCACTTCGCCCGTCACCAGCGGCCGGTTCTCGGTGCGGTGCATGTGCGCGTCGATGTCCCTGTCCAGGTACATGTTGAACGCCCCGGCCGAGCCGGCGCTCATCGAGCCGCCGATGACGGTCGCGAGGACGAGCCACAGGTTCGGCAGGCCGCCCTGGGCCAGGAACATGACCGGAACGGTCGAGACCAGGAGGAGTTCGAGGACACGGGGCTTCGTCAACGTGACGTAGGCGCTCACCGTGCGACCGATGGACGACTTCCCTACGGTCTGATCAGACATCGTCGAGATCTCGATCGCCTCCTCCGCGCGCGTTACGGGACAACCTCTCCAGTGTATGACACGCGATGACACGGTCTGAGCCGCGCCCCCGCGGAGTGGATCCACGCTCACCGCTATGCTGAGAGCACTCGCGCGCCCGATGCTGCGCACACACCTCCGTCCGTCCCCGAGACGGTGCGGGATGCGCCAGGGAAGTGGCGGATGCGCCAGGGAATACGGGCGCTCTCGAAACTGTCGGAAAGGGCATGAACGTGTCGGAATTGCAGTGGGACGAGATCGATCGGCGCGCGGTGGACACCGCACGGATCCTGGCGGCCGATGCGGTCGAGAAGGTCGGCAACGGCCACCCCGGTACGGCCATGAGCCTGGCCCCCGCGGCCTATCTGCTCTACCAGCGCGTGCTGCGCCATGACCCGACCGACACCGACTGGCTCGGCCGCGACCGGTTCATCCTGTCCGTGGGGCACTCCTCCCTCACCCAGTACGTGCAGCTCTACCTGGGCGGCTTCGGGCTCGAGCTCGACGACCTCAAGGCGCTGCGCACGTGGGGATCGAAGACCCCCGGGCACCCCGAGTACGGCCACACCAAGGGCGTCGAGATCACGACAGGGCCGCTCGGTCAGGGCCTCGCCTCGGCCGTGGGCTTCGCCTATGCCGCACGCTACGAGCGCGGCCTCTTCGACCCGGACGCTGCCGCGGGCACCAGCCCCTTCGACCACTTCGTCTACGTGGTGGCGGGCGACGGCGACCTGCAGGAGGGCGTCACCAGCGAAGCGTCCTCCCTCGCCGGACATCAGCAGCTCGGCAACCTCATCGCGATCTACGACTCGAACCAGATCTCGATCGAGGACGACACGAACGTCGCCTTCACCGAGGACGTCGCCGCGCGCTACGAGGCCTACGGCTGGCACGTGCAGGTCGTCGACTGGAAGAAGACCGGCGAGTACGTCGAGGACGTCACCGAGCTGTACACCGCGATCGAGGCCGCCAAGGGCGAGACCGACAAGCCGTCGCTCATCATCCTGAAGACCATCATCGGCTGGCCGTCGCCCGGCAAGCAGAACACGGGCAAGATCCACGGCTCGGCCCTCGGCGCCGACGAGCTCGCGGCCACGAAGAAGGTCCTGGGCTTCGACCCCGAGCAGACCTTCGTCGTCGCGGAGGACGTGCTCGAGCGCACCCGCGGACTGGCGGAGCGCGCCGCAGAGGAGCGCGCCGCCTGGCAGGAGTCGTTCGACGCGTGGGCGGCCGCGAACCCCGAGCGCAAGGCGCTCCTCGACCGGGTCGAGGCGAGGGAGCTCCCCGCCGACATCGCCGCGGCCCTGCCGAGCTTCGAGGCAGGCAAGGACGTCTCCACCCGCGCCGCTTCCGGGCAGGTCATCAACGCCCTCGCCGCGCAGCTGCCCGAGCTGTGGGGCGGCTCCGCCGACCTCGCGGAGTCGAACCTCACCACGATCAAGGACGCCCCGTCGTTCATCCCCGCCGAGTGGTCGACGCACGAGTGGTCGGGCACCCCGTACGGCCGGGTGCTGCACTTCGGCATCCGCGAGCACGCGATGGGCGCGATCGTCAACGGCATCGTCCTGCACGGCCCGACGCGCGCCTTCGGGGGCACGTTCCTCATCTTCAGCGACTACATGCGCCCGTCGGTGCGTCTGGCCGCACTGATGAACGTGCCCAGCATCTTCGTCTGGACGCACGACTCGGTCGCCCTCGGCGAGGACGGGCCGACGCACCAGCCGATCGAGCAGCTCGCCACGCTCCGCGCGATCCCGAACCTCGCCGTCGTGCGCCCCGCCGACGCCAACGAGACCGCCGCCGTCTGGCTCGAGATCCTGCGCCGCCACGAAGGACCGGCCGGCATCGCACTCACCCGCCAGAACATCCCGGTGTTCGCGCGCGGGGAGGGCGACGCCTCGGGCGACACGTTCGCGTCGGCGGACAACGCCGCCAAGGGCGCCTACGTACTCGCCGAGGCGCCGAACGGCACCCCGGACGTGATCGTGATCGCGACAGGCTCGGAGGTGCAGCTCGCGGTGAACGCCCGAGCCGCGCTGGCCGAGGAGGGCGTGAACGTCCGCGTCGTGTCCGCGCCGTCGCTGGAGTGGTTCGCAGAGCAGGATGAGGCGTACCGCGAGAGCGTGCTGCCGTCCTCCGTCACCGCGCGCGTCTCGGTCGAGGCCGGTTCCGTGCTCACGTGGCGCGGCATCGTCGGCGACCGCGGCCGCTCGGTCGGCATCGACCACTTCGGCGCCTCCGCCGACTACAAGACCCTCTTCGAGAAGTTCGGCATCACCACCGAGGCCGTCGTCGCGGCCGCCCGCGAGACCATCAAGGAGAACGCATGAGCACCCCCACCGCCCAGCTCGCCGCCGCCGGCGTCAGCATCTGGCTCGACGACCTGTCGCGCACGCGCATCTCCTCCGGCAACCTCGCGGAGCTGATCTCGTCGCGCAACGTCGTGGGCGTCACCACGAACCCGACGATCTTCGCCAACGCGATCACCGACAAGGAGGACACCTCCTACGACGCGCAGGTCACGGAGCTCGCCGCCTCCGGCGCCACCGCGGAGGACGCGGTCTTCGCGGCGACAACGCAGGACGTGCGTGCCGCGCTGGACGTGTTCCGCCCCGTGTGGGAGCAGTCGAACCACGTCGACGGGCGCGTGTCGATCGAGGTCTCCCCCGACCTCGCGCACGACACCGACGGCACGGTCGCCCAGGCGAAGCAGCTCTGGGCCGAGATCGACCGCCCGAACCTGCTCGTCAAGATCCCGGCGACCAAGGCCGGCCTGCCCGCCATCACCGAGGCGATCGCGAACGGCATCAGCGTCAACGTGACCCTGATCTTCAGCCTGGAGCGCTACGCCGAGGTCATCGAGGCATACCTCACGGGTCTCGAGCGCGCCAAGGCCGCAGGCACCGACCTGTCCACCATCCACTCGGTCGCGTCGTTCTTCGTCTCCCGTGTCGACACCGAGACCGACAAGCGCCTCACCGCCATCGGCAGCGACGCCGCGCTCGCACTCAAGAGCAAGGCCGGGCTGGCCAACGCCCGTCTCGCGTACGAGCTGTTCGAGCAGAAGTTCGCCGAGCAGCGTGCGCAGGACCTGATCGCCGCCGGCGCGAACGCACAGCGCCCGCTGTGGGCTTCGACCGGCGTGAAGGACGCGGCCCTGCCGGACACCCTGTACGTGACGGAGCTCGTCGCCCAGGGCGTCGTCAACACCATGCCGGAGAAGACGCTCGAGGCCACGTTCGACCACGGAGTCGTCACGGGCGACACCATCACGGGCGGTTACGAGGAGGCACGCGAGGTCTTCGCGGGGCTGCAGGAGGTCGGGGTCGACTTCGACGACGTGACCAGGGTGCTGGAAGAAGAGGGCGTGGCGAAGTTCATCGACTCCTGGCACGACCTGCTCGGTCAGGTCTCCGAGGCACTGGAGGCCCAGCGATGACCTTCGCCATCCACGCCTCCGGCGCCGCGCGCGCCGCCATCGAGGAGACCGTGCCGAGCCTGGTGCACGACCTCGTCGCCTCCCGCATCACCGGCGGCGACGCGACCCTCTGGGGTTCCGCCGCGGAGGCCGAGGCCGCGATCCGGCTCGGCTGGGTCGAAGCGGTTTCGGTCTCCCGCCCGCTCGTGCCCGAGATCGTGGCGCTGCGCGAGGAGCTCGCGGCGAAGGGCGTAACCCGAGTCGTGCTGGCGGGGATGGGCGGCTCCTCGCTCGCCCCCGAGGTGATCGCGCAGACCTCCGGTGTGCCGCTCACGATCCTCGACTCGACCGCTCCGGGGCAGGTGCTCGCCGCGCTGGACGAGGGCCTCGCCGAGACCGTGCTCGTGGTGTCCTCGAAGTCGGGCTCCACCGTCGAGACCGACTCGCAGCGTCGTACGTTCGAGGCCGCCTTCCGCGACCTCGGCATCGACCCCGCTGAGCGGATCGTCGTGGTGACCGACCCGGGCTCCCCGCTCGACGCCTCGGCGCGCGAGGCGGGTTACCGCGTGTTCAACGCCGACCCGAACGTGGGCGGTCGCTACTCCGCGCTCACCGCGTTCGGCCTCGTCCCCGCGGGGCTCGCCGGCGTGGACATCGCCGAGCTGCTCGACGAGGCGGAGGCGTCGTCACTCGAGGTCGCCGTCGACTCGGCCGAGAACCCGGCCCTGCGGCTCGGCGCGGCCATCGCGGCCACGAACCCGCCTCGCGACAAGCTCGGTCTCATCACGGACGGCACGCACATCAAGGGCCTTCCCGACTGGATCGAACAGCTCATCGCGGAGTCCACCGGCAAGGAGGGCACCGGCATCCTCCCGGTCGTGCTGCTGCCCGTCTCCCCCGAGCTCGACCCCGTGCCTGCCGACCTGCAGATCGTCCGACTGGTCGACGACGCAAACGAGTTCCACCTGCACGAGCGCCACGAGGGCGAGATCCTGGTGAGCGGCACGCTCGGCGCACAGTTCATCGTGTGGGAGTACGCCACCGCGATCGCCGGACACCTCCTCGGCATCAACCCGTTCGACCAGCCCGATGTGGAGTCGGCGAAGGTCGCCGCGCGCGGCCTCCTCGACGCGCGGCCGGAGCCGACGGCCCCCGCGTTCGTCGAGAACGGCGTCGAAGTGCGGGTGTCCGACCCGGCCCTCGCGGTGTCCGGCACGGTCGAGGGCGTCCTCGACGCGCTGTGGGCGCAGCTGCCCGCGGACGGCTACGTGTCGATCCAGGCGTATGTGAACCGGCTCGAGGTGCCACAGCTGCAGGGGCTCCGCGAGCTCGTCGCCGCCGACTCCGGTCGCCCGACCACGTTCGGCTGGGGCCCGCGGTTCCTGCACTCGACCGGTCAATACCACAAGGGCGGTCCGGCGCAAGGCGTGTTCCTGCAGATCCTGGAGCGCACGGATGTCGACCTGGAGATCCCGGACCGGCCCTTCACCTTCGGTCAGCTCATCCAGGCGCAGGCCGCCGGCGACGCGGGCGTGCTCGCCGAGCACGGTCGTCCCGTCGTCTCGCTGACGATCACGGAGTCCTCCGACGACGTGCTCACCCTCTTCGAAGCCGCACAGAAGTAACAGCAGGAGAAGCCCTCACCGATGTCTGTTCCCCTCTCGCGCGGGCACAACCCGCTGCGCGACCCCGACGATCGCCGGCTCAGCAGGATCGCGGGGCCGAGCGCCCTCGTGATCTTCGGCGTCACAGGCGACCTGTCGCGCAAGAAGCTGATGCCCGCGGTCTACGACCTGGCCAACCGCGGTCTGCTGCCCCCGGGGTTCGCCCTCGTCGGGTTCGCCCGCCGCGACTGGGAGGATCAGGACTTCGCGCAGGTCGTGTACGACGCCGTCAAGGAGCACGCCCGCACGCCGTTCCGCGAGGAGACCTGGACGCAGCTGCTGCAGGGCATCCGGTTCGTCTCGGGCGAGTTCGACAACCCGGACTCCTTCCGCAAGCTGCGAGAGACGATCGAGAAGCTCGACGTCGAGCGAGGCACGATGGGCAACCACGCGTTCTACCTGTCGATCCCGCCGAAGGACTTCCCGCTGGTCGCGAAGCAGCTGAAGGACTCCGGCCTGGTCGGCCAGGACGCCGACGATGACGAGCGCTGGCGCCGTGTCGTGATCGAGAAGCCGTTCGGTCACGACCTGGAGTCCGCCCGCGCCCTGAACGCGGCGCTGGAGGTCGCCTTCCCCGCCGACTCGATCTTCCGCATCGACCATTACCTCGGCAAGGAGACGGTCCAGAACATCCTGGCGCTGCGCTTCGCGAACGAGCTGTATGAGCCGATCTGGAACCGCAACTACGTCGACCACGTGCAGATCACGATGGCGGAGGACATCGGCGTGGGCGGCCGCGCCGGGTACTACGACGGCATCGGCGCGGCGCGCGACGTCATCCAGAACCACCTGTTGCAGCTGCTGGCGCTCACGGCGATGGAGGAGCCGATCAGCCTGTCCGCCGAGCACCTTCGGGCGGAGAAGGAGAAGGTGCTCGCTGCCGTCCACGTCCCTGAGGACCTGTCGCTCGCCACGGCGCGCGGACAGTACGCGGGCGGCTGGCAGGGCGGGGAGAAGGTCACCGGCTTCCTCGACGAGGAGGGCATGAACCCCGAGTCCACGACCGAGACGTATGCGGCCATCAAGCTCGAGATCGACACGCGCCGCTGGGCCGGGGTGCCGTTCTACCTGCGCACCGGCAAGCGGCTCGGTCGCCGCGTGACCGAGATCGCGGTGGTGTTCAACCGCGCGCCGCAGCACCTGTTCGGTCGCGGCAACGCGTCCGAGCTGGGGCAGAACGCCCTGGTCATCCGTGTGCAGCCCGACGAGGGCGTCACGATCCGGTTCGGCTCCAAGGTGCCGGGGACCGGCAGCAACGTGCGCGATGTGACGATGGACTTCGGCTACGGCCACGCGTTCACCGAGGCGAGCCCGGAGGCGTACGAGAGACTGATCCTGGACGTGCTTCTCGGCGATCCGCCGCTGTTCCCTCGGCACGAGGAGGTCGAGCTCTCCTGGAAGATCCTCGACCCCGTGGAGAAGTACTGGGCCGCGCAGGGTGGACCCGTGGAGCAGTACGCCCCGGGGTCCTGGGGGCCTGCCGCCGCCGACGACCTGCTGGCCCGCGACGGACGAGTCTGGAGACGCCCGTGATCATCGACCTTCCCGACACGACCGTCAGCCAGGTCGCGAAGCAGCTCGTCAAGGTGCGCGAAGAGGGCGGAGCCGTCGCCCTCGGCCGCGTGCTCACGCTCGTCATCTCCGCTCGCAACGGCGTGGCAGAGGCGGCGATCGATGCCGCGAACGACGCCTCCCGCGAGCACCCGATGCGCGTGATCGTGCTGACCACGGGCGACGGCGAGGCGCACCTGGATGCGCAGATCCGCGTGGGCGGTGACGCCGGCGCGAGCGAGGTCGTCGTCCTGCACGCCTACGGCGACGCGGCCAGCAACGAGGAGAGCCTGATCACGGGCCTCCTGCTGCCCGATGCCCCCGTGGTCGCGTGGTGGCCGGAGGAGGCTCCGACCTCCCCCGCGACGTCCCCACTCGGCCGCATCGCACAGCGTCGCATCACCGACGCGGCGACGTCGCCCGACGTGCGCGACCGGCTCGCGCTGCTCGGCCGCACCCACGCGCCCGGCGACACCGACCTCGCCTGGACCCGCTTGACGCACTGGCGCGAGCAGCTCGCAGCCGTCCTCGACCAGCCGCCGTACGAGACCATCACCGCTGTCGAGGTGCGCGGGGCCGCGGCCTCCCCGTCCACGGCGCTGCTGGCGGCGTGGCTGCAGATGGCGCTGGACGTGCCGGTGAAGTGGTCTTATGAGGATCCGGAGCGCTGGCAGGAGGGCATCAAGTCGGTGCGTCTCACCCGCGATTCCGGCGACATTCTGCTGGAGCGGCCCGCCCCCGGCGTGGCCGTGCTCACGCAGCCCGGCCAGCCGGACCACGATCTGCACCTTCCGCGGCGTACGCTGCGCGAGTGCCTGGCGGAGGAGCTGCGCAGATTGGATCCAGATCTCCTGTACGGTCGAGTCATCACGGATGGCTGGGAGAAGCTCGGTCCGCCCGAGACAGGAGAGTGACACCGATGTCGGAATCGTCCGCAGAGAAGCGGGTCGTGGTCGAGGCCACCCCCACCGCCCTCGCCCTCCGGGTCGCCGATCGCTTCCTCACGCGGGTGCGGGCGCGCACCCGCAATGGACGGCTCGCGCACATCGCGCTGACGGGCGGCTCGATGGGTGGCGCGGTTCTCCGCGCCGTCGCCGACAACCCCCGCGCGAGCGAGATCGACTGGTCGCTCGTGCACTTCTGGTGGGGCGATGAGCGCTTCGTTCCCCGCGACGACTCCGACCGCAACGCGCTGCAGTCACGCCACGCCCTGCTGGACCGCATCGACGTGCCTGCGGAGAACGTCCACGAGGTCGCCGCCTCCGACAGCGGGCTGTCGCTCGATGAGGCCGCCGCGGCCTATGCGGCGGAGCTGGCGCGCTTCGGCACCGACGAGCACCCGTGGCCGTCGTTCGCGGTGTGCTTCCTCGGCGTCGGGCCGGACGGCCACATCGCGTCGCTGTTCCCTGACCGCGACGAGGTCACGGTCACCGATGCGGCGGCACTGCCGGTGCGCGACTCCCCCAAGCCGCCGCCGGAGCGGGTCACCCTCACTCGCCCGGTCATCAACTCCTCCAAGCGCGTCTGGCTCGTGCTCACGGGCGCTGACAAGGCCTCGGCGCTCGGCCTGGCCCTCGCCGGCGCGAGTTACACGAGCGTGCCGGCGGCCGGCGCCAAGGGGCGCAAGCGCACGGTGTACTTCGTCGACGAGGCTGCCGCTTCCGAGGTCTCCCCCGACCTCATCGACCAGGCCTACTGAGGCCGGCGTACGCGCTCTCACGCCGCGGCTGCGTGTGCGGCTACGGGGCTTCGGATGGAGGCGTCGTCCCCGGCTTGGCCTCGGGCTCCGCGCGCGACGACCGGTCCGCGCGCCACGGGGCATCCGTCGAGCCCTGAGCGCCGGATTCCGACCGCGCGCTCTGTGGTGCCGGGCTGGCACCCGTCGTCCCCTTGCGCGCGTCACTCCCGTCCTCCGTCGCCGTAGTGGCGGTCAACGCGGTGCTGCCCCGGGTGATGCCCAGTTCCTGGCTGTCGCTCAGCACCTGCGGGTGGTAGCGCGCGAGCCCGACGACGCCCCACACGGCGATGCCGCCTGCGATCGCGAAGATGACCATGACCCACCACGGCGCGGCGGCGGCCTCGCCCAGCACGACCATGCCGATGAGCACGGCCACGAGCGGGTCGACGACCGTGAGACCGGCGATCACCAGGTCGGGCGGGCCCGAGCTGTAGGCGGTCTGCACGAAGTAGGCGCCCACGGCCGCGGCCGAGATGAGCGCGAGCACGCAGATCGCGGTGATCCACTCGAACTGTCCCGCTTCGATGCGCTTGATGACCACTTTCGCCAGCGTGGCCACGAAGCCGTAGAGGATGCCGGCGCCGATCACGTAGAACAACGCTCGCATGCGGTGGCGCAGGATGAGCCAGCAGGCGCCGAGGACGATGATGACGACGAGCAGCAGGGCGAGGATCACGAAGAGCTCGCGATCGGTGACGTCCTGCTCGGTCGCGAAGATCGCCGCGAAGAACACGAACAGGAAGATGCCGCCCACGCACGCGACGATCGCGGTGAGCGATTGCCTCGTCGGGGCATGCCCCGAGATCCGCGCGTTCAGGAGAGTCGTGATCACCAGGGCGATGGCGCCCAGCGGCTGGACGACGATGAGCGGGGCCTGCACGAGGGCCGCGAGCTGACAGATGATCGCCAGCCCGAGCATGAGGGTGCCGATGAGCCAGGATGGGCGGGTGAGCAGCGCCTTGATCTGCGCGAAACTGAGGCCGGAGGTGCCGGTGGAGCCGCTGAGCCGCTCCACCTTCTCGACGCCGCGATGCTGATACTGCGCGCCCAGGGACATGAACACCGCGCCGGCGAGAGCGAGCGGGATCCCGAGCAGGATGCCCGGATTCTGGAAGGCACCGACGAGCTGGTCGCCGACGTCCTCGGCCGTCCCCATCCACACCCCTGCATTCACAGTACGACCCTACCCGGAGACACCCGCCGACTAGGGTTGTGACGTGCCCGTACTTCCGATTCGCATCATGGGGGATCCTGTCCTCCACTCCCCCGCAGCCCCCGTCGAGCAGATCACCGACGACATCCGTGCGCTCGTCGCCGACATGTTCGAGACGATGGACGCGGCGCCGGGCGTCGGGCTCGCTGCACCCCAGGTCGGAGTGCCGCTGCGCATCTACACGTACTCCTACGTCGACGACGACGACCAGCCGTGGAGAGGGGTACTGATCAACCCCGTGCTGTGGATGACGCCGCCGGAGCCCGGAGCGCCCGACCCCGACCTCGAGTCCGAGGGCTGCCTGTCGTTCCCGGGCGAGCGCTTCCCGCTGCGTCGGTCGGAACGCGTCATGGTGACCGCGCTGGATCTGGATGGCGCCCGTGTCTCCCTCGAGGTCGACGGCTGGCGTGCGCGGATCATGCAGCACGAGTTCGATCACCTGGACGGCATCCTCTACATCGACCGCCTCTCGGACGCGGACTGGAAGACGACGCAGAAGATCGCACGCAAGCGGGGCTGGGGGCGCCCCGGAGTGAGCTGGATGCCCGGAGTCGACGACCTCGAGGGCTGAGCGCTTTCAGCGCGTACAAAGGTTCTCTCAAGTTGCATCACAGACTTCGGGCACTATAGCGTGTTCGCGGCGGGGATATATCGGCATGCCCCGCACCACGCTGTGAAGGGGAAATCATGATGAAGATGCGCACTCGTCGCGCGCTCGTGCTCGCAGGTTCGGCTGTGGCGGTCTCGCTCACGCTGACCGGCTGCGGCGCGATCAACAGCATCCTGGGTGGCGGCTCCGGCGACGCCAACCGCGACGAGGAGACCGGCCAGGTCACGGAGAGCGCGAACATCGACGTGTTCTCCGTGAAGCTCGGCGACTGCATGCTCGAGACCGGCTCCGGCATGCTGACCGACGCGAACGTCGTGCCGTGCGATGAGCCGCACGACAACGAGGTCTTCTACGAGATCAAGATGGACGACGGCGACTTCTCGGAGGACGCCATCAGCGCCGCCTCCGAGGGCTGCATCGGCGACGCGTTCACGTCGTTCGTCGGCGTCGCCTACCAGGACTCCGCGCTGGACGTGACCACGCTCACGCCGAGCCAGGACTCCTGGGAGCAGGCCAACGACCGCGTGATCCAGTGCCTCATCGTCGACCCGGCCGGCCAGGTCGAGGGATCGCTGAAGGGCGCCG
>NZ_JALXPE010000012.1 GCF_025143365.1 Microbacterium sp. p3-SID336
CTGCCCGGCGACCCCGTGATCACCCGTCTGGGCTCCACCCCCGGCGTGGACGCCGAGATGCTGCAGCGCCTCCGGGAGGAGGCGGGGCTCGACGCCCCCATCATCGAGCAGTACCTGCGCTGGATCGGTGGCGTCTTCACGGGCGACTTCGGCCAGTCGTACTTCAACCAGTTCTCGGTGTCCGAGCTCATCGCGCAGCGCCTTCCCGCGACGCTGGAGCTCACGCTCATCGGCATCCTGCTCGCCGTGGTGATCGCGACCCCCGCCGCCGTCATCGCGTCGCTGCGTCCGCTCGGCGTGGTCGACCGCGTGCTGACCGCGATCTCCACCGCGGGCATGGCGCTGCCGCAGTTCCTGATCGGGATCGTGCTGATCGTGGTGTTCGCGGTGCAGCTGAAGTGGCTGCCCGCCCGCGGCTACACGCCGTTCGCGGAGGATCCGGCCGAGAACCTCGTGCGGATGATCCTGCCCGCGCTCACCCTCGCCTTCGCTGCGGCCCCGCTGCTCATGCGGTTCCTGCGGGCGTCGATGGTCGAGGTGCTCGATGCGCCGTACATCCGCACCGCCACGGGCAAGGGGCAGTCCGCGGCCGGTGTCGTGCTCGGCCACGCGCTGCGCAATGCGCTCATCCCGGGGCTCACGATGCTCGGCCTCATCGTCGGCTACACGCTCGGCGGCGTCGTGATCGTGGAGTACGTGTTCGGCGTTCCCGGTCTCGGCTCGCTCGCGATCGACGCGGTCTTCAAGCGCGACTACGCGGTGCTGCAGTCCGTGGTGCTGCTGATCTCCGCCCTGTTCATCCTCACGACGCTCATCGTCGATCTGCTCTACGGAGTGCTCGACCCGCGTCTGCGTGCAAGGAGCAGCCGTGGCTGACACCCTCACCCTCGCCCTGCGCTCGGCCCGGCCGCGTCGCAGAATCGCGCTCGCGTCGTGGATTCCGCTGGCACTTCTCGCGCTCATCGTGCTGATCTGCGTCCTCGCGCCGGTCGTCGCGCCGTTCGACCCGTCGGCGCAGTCGCCCGACCGGTTCGCCGGCCCCTCGGCCGTGCACCTGTTCGGCACGGACGAGCTGGGCCGCGACCTGTTCAGCCGTGTGCTCTACGGCGGCCAGCTGACCGTGTTCATCGCGGGCGGCGCCACCCTCGTCGCCATGGTCCTCGGCATCGCCTGGGGCATGGCCGCCGCGTTCGCGCGCGGCTGGATCGACGAGATCCTGATGCGCCTCGCCGACACGGTGATGGCGATCCCGCAGATCCTGTTCGCGCTCGTGTTCATCTCGGCGTTCGGTGCCGACCCGGTGAAGCTCGCCGTCATCATCGGCATCCTGCTCACCCCGACGACCGCGCGCCTGGTGCGCTCGTCGGTGCTGAGCGAGCTGCAGGAGGACTACTTCACGGCCGCCGTGGCCTTCGGGTCGACGCGGCGCCGGCTGCTGTTCAGCGAGGTGCTGCCCAACGCGAAGGGGCCGATCGTGGTGCAGGCGGCCATCAACGCCGCCAACGCGATCCTGCTGGAGGCGTCGATGAGCTTCGTCGGGCTCGGCATCGCCCCGCCCGAGGCCACCTGGGGCACGCTCGTGCAGCAGGGCTACCAGAAGATGTACCAGTCGATCGGGTACGTGCTGTTCCCGGCCCTGTTCATCTTCGTCACCATCTGGCTGCTCAACGTGCTCGCCGACCAGTTCGGCGGCGACCGGAAGGGGAAGGGCCGATGACCGCGTCCGCGCCCGTCCTGCAGGTGCAGGACCTCACCGTCTCCTACGGCGACGCGATGCCGGTGAAGGGCATCACCTTCTCCGTCCGACCGGGGGAGCGGATCGGCCTGGTCGGCGAGTCCGGCTCCGGCAAGTCGCTCACCGCCCTGTCGATCATGCGGCTCAACGAGGGCGCGACGCTCGGCGGCAGCATCTGGCTGCGCGACCGCGAACTGCTGACGCTCAGCACGCGCGAGATGACGCGGGTGCGGGGCGGGCAGATCGCCATGGTCTACCAGGACCCGATGTCGTCGCTGAACCCCGTGCGCACGATCGGGCATCAGCTCGTGGAGGCGATCCGTCTGCACGACCGGGTGTCGAAGGAGGCCGCGCGCGCTCGGGCCGTGGAGCTGCTGACCGAGGTCGGCGTGCCGTTGCCCGAGGAGCGCCTGAGCCAGTACCCGCACGAGTTCTCCGGCGGCATGCGGCAGCGCGTCATGATCGCGATGGCCATGTCGTCGCGGCCCGCGGTGCTGATCGCGGACGAGCCCACCACGGCGCTCGACGTGACCACGCAGTCGCGCATCATCGACCTGCTCGACCGCCTCGCGGAGGAGCACGGCACCGCGGTCGTGCTCATCACGCACGACCTGGGCGTCGCGGCCGGCTTCTGCGAGCGGATCCACGTGATGCGGCACGGCCGGATCATCGAGGAGCAGCCCGTCGACGCGCTGTACTCCGCCCCGGAGCACCCCTACACGAAGGCGCTGCTCGGCGCCGTGGTCGACCTGACCGTGGACGTGCATCGCCCGATCCCGACGGCGGCCGAGGTGCTCGAGCGCGGCACGGAGCCGCTCGGGGAGGCGGGCTCGATCAGTGCGATCGACCGGGCGCGCGACTCGGGCGATGTGCTGGTGGACGTGCAGGGCGTGTCCAAGGTGTTCACGCTCGGCTCCGGGCGGCGGGTGACCGCGGTGGACGACGTGTCCTTCCAGATCAGGCGCGGCGAGACAGTGGGCCTCGTCGGCGAGTCCGGCTCGGGCAAGTCGACGGTGTCGAAGGCCGTGCTCGCCCTGGGCGGCATCGACGGCGGCGCGGTCGTGTTCGACGGGCAGCGCCCGCACGACCTGCGCGGCGAGGAGCTGCGACGGCTGCGGCGGCGCATGCAGATGGTGTTCCAGGACCCGTTCTCGGCGCTGAACCGTCGGCAGACCGTGGCGCAGATCATCGAGGCGCCGCTGCTCGCGCACGGCATCGGCACCAGGGCCACCAGGGCCGAGAAGGTGCGCGAGGCGATGCACCGCGTGCGGCTGGACGAGGAGTTCGCGCACCGACTGCCCCGCTCGATGTCGGGCGGCCAGTGCCAGCGGGTGTCCATCGCGCGCTCGCTCGTGCTGGAGCCCGAGTTCCTCGTGCTGGACGAGTCGGTGTCGGCCCTCGACGTGTCGATCCAGGCGCAGGTGCTCAACCTTCTGCGGGAGCTGCAGGCCGAGCTCGGGCTGACGTACCTCTTCATCAGCCACGACCTCGCGGTGATCCGGTACATGTCGTCGACCGTGGCGGTCATGCAGCAGGGGCGCATCGTGGAGATCGGCGCACGAGACGAGCTGTTCGCGAATCCGCAGCACGCCTACACGCGGAGTCTGATGGCGGCGATCCCGGTCGCGGATCCCGTGGCGGAGCGACGTCGGCGCGCGGAGGCCGCTGTGCTGCTCGCGGCCGATCCGCCCGCCGGACCACGGAGCCGGGCGGAGGGCGCGGTCGCCGCCGCCGTTCCGTCCGCCACCCTCGGGGAAGACGCGCGATGATGCCGGACGGCACGGTCTGAACGACGGCATCATGGAGACCAGGGAGGACCACGCTTGAATGACACGGCAGCGGCCACGCACCTCGGAGACCGCATCCGCATCCCCCGCACCCGCGCGCGACTCGGCGTCGCCCGGCGTGACATCACGCCCCCGGTCGGCATCCGCGCGAAGAACTGGGGCCCCGCGGACTGGGAGCGGTCGGAGGGGGTGCACCGGCCGTTCGAGCTGACCGCGCTCGCGGTGGTCGGTTCCGACGAGCGGCCGCGCCTGCTCCTCGCGGTCGACGGCACCTGGTGGCGCCGGGTCGCCGACGAGCAGGGGGTGCGCGGCGTGATCCTCGACGGCCTCGGGCTGGAACCGGATCAGCTGATGCTGTCCCTCTCGCACACCCACGCGGGTGCCGTGCTGTGTGCGGCGGACGCCCATCTCCCCGGCGGAGAGCTCATCCCCGGGTACCTGGACGCGCTGTCGGCCGCGGGAATCGCGGCCGGCCGCGAAGCCCTCGACGGCGCCCGCCCCGGTCTGATCGAGTGGACCAGCGGTCGGTGCACGCTCGCCGCGGAGCGGGAACTCGATCTCGACGGTCGCGCGCTCGTCGGCTACAACCCGCAGGGCGTCGCCGACGACACCGTGACCATCGGTCGCCTCAGCATCGACGGCAGCGTGGTGGCGACCCTCGTGAACTACGCCTGCCACCCCACGACCGTGGCCTGGCAGAGCCGCGAGGTGTCGCCCGACTACGTCGGCGCGATGCGGGAGGTGGTCGAGGCTGCGACGGCGGCGCCGTGCCTGTTCGTGCAGGGCGCCTCCGGCGAGCTCGCTCCGCGCGAGCAGTACACGGGCGACGTCAGGGTGGCCGATCGGCACGGCCGGTCGCTCGGTCATGCCGTGCTGGCGGCACTCGACGCGTTGCCGCTCCCCGGCGAGGAGCTGACGCTGGACGGCGTGGTCGAGTCGGGCGCGCCGCTCGCGATCTGGGCGGGGACTCCGGCGGACGGCGGCGAGGCGGGGGGCGGTCTCTCCGCGCCGGTGGCGCTGCCGCTGCGCGACCTGCCGACCATGGACGAGCTGGCCGAGGAGTGGAAGGACATCGACCCGCGGTCGCGCGAGGAGCGCCTGGGCCGGGCGCGCAACCTCCGCGACGGCTACATCGACGGACCGACCGTGCCGCACCCGGTGTGGGCGTGGCGGCTCGGCGACGCGGTGGTCGTGGGACACCCCGGGGAGGCGTACTCGCGGTTGCAGACGACGCTGCGGGCACGGTTCCCCGGCACGCCCCTCGTGGTCATGAACCTCACGAACGGCCCGGGCTTCGTGTACCTGCCGACACGCGAGGCCTACGAGCGCGGCGCCTATCAGGCGTGGCAGACTCCGCTCGCCCCCGGCGCGCTGGAGCTGCTGGAGGAGCACGCGGTGGCCCTGGTGGCGGATCTGCTCGCCCGCTGACTCTCGGCCGCTACACTTGCTATAGCAAATCCCCGTCGTAGAGGAGAGTCATGACCACGCAGCGACCCGTCGCCATCGTCACCGGAGGATCGGCCGGCATCGGCTGGGAGATCGGCCGCCGGCTCTCCGCCGACGGGTACCGGGTCGTGGCGATCGACCGCGTGCCAGGGCTGACCGCGGGCGATGACGCTGACGGCATCCTGTGGCGCGAACTCGACGTGACCGACCACGCTGCGGTGGACCGGGTGTTCGGCGAGATCGAGGCCGAGCTGGGGCCGATCGAGGTTCTGGTGAACAACGCCGGCATCCAGCGGCACCGTGGCATCGAGGACCTCACGTGGGACGAGTGGTCGGACGTCGTCGACGTGAATCTGCACGGAGTGTTCTCCGCCCTCCAGGCTGCGGGACGGCGCATGCTCGACCGCGGCGAGGGCCGCATCGTGAACATCTCGTCCATCTCCTCCCGCGGCTCCGCGGGCCGGGCGCCCTATGCCACGACCAAGGCCGCGGTCATCGGGCTCACCTCCACCGCCGGGGCCGAGTGGGCGTCGCGCGGCGTGCGCGTCAACGCGGTCGCGCCGGGATACGTCGACACGGGCGTCTTCCGTCAGGGCGTCGAGCAGGGCACGCTCAGCCTCGACACGATCCTGTCCCGCATCCCCGCGAAGCGCCTGGCCGACGCGAGCGAGATCGCCGCCGCGGTCAGCTTCCTCGTGTCCGACCAGTCGCGCTACATGAACGGCCAGACGCTGTACGTCGACGGCGGGTTCATGGTGGACTACGGCGTGCCCCTCGCGAAGAAGCCCGAATGAACGCGATCGCCCGCATCGACACCGCCACGGTGGTGCTGCCGCTGCCCGCCCCGCTGCAGCTCGGCGCCATGACGGTGACCCGACGCGAATACACGGCCGTGCGGGTGACAGCGGGCGACGGCGGCACGGGTGTGGCGTACTGCCTGTCGCGGGAGGCGCCCATGGCCGAGATCGTGGAACGGCTCGTGGCGCCTCATGCGGTGGGCGCGGACGCCGACCACCCCGCGGCGGCCTGGGAGCGGATGTTGCGCGGCAGTGCGATCGTCGGGCGGGTCGGGCTCGTGCGGCGCGCGATCGGGCTCGTGGACATCGCGCTGTGGGACATCGCGGCGCAGCGGGCGGGTGTGCCGCTGTGGCGGCTGCTCGGCACGGGCGACGAGCCACGGGAGGCGATGCTGGTCGCCGCCTACCCCTCGCCCGACCGCACGCCTCGCGAGGTGGCGGACGAGGTGCTGGCGCAGGCCGCCGGCTGGGCGCAGGTGAAGATCTCGCGCATTCCCGATCCGGCATACATGCGGGAGCTGCTGGCGCTGCTGAACGACGGCCTGCCCACGGAGACCGGGCTGGTGGTGGATGTCGGCTTCGGCTGGCCGGACGCCGACACCGCGCTGACCGAGATCGCGCAGTGGGGGGATCCACGACTGGCGTGGCTGGAGGATCCGCTGCTGCCGGAGGACGCGGCCGGCGTCGCGCGGATCCGTCGCGAGTCGGGCCTGCCGGTCGCGGTGGGCGACGAGGTCACCGACCCCGCGGTGCTGAAGGCGCTCGTGGAGGTCGGCGAGGTCGATGCACTGCGCCTCGATGTGGTGGCCGTCGGCGGCATCACGCCCGCACGGGAGCTGATCGCGTGGGCGGCCGACCGCGGCGTGCCCGTGTCGGGCCACGTGTACCCGGAGGTGACCGCACACCTCGGCATCCAGGTGGAGACCTTCGCGCGCGGCGTGAATCCCTACGACCCCGCGCCGTCGTTCATCACGGGCGGCCCGCACTTCGACGGGGTGGTGACCCCCAGCGAGGCGCCGGGGCTGGGCTTCGGGCTCGACCCTGCCGTGTTCCGATTCGAGAGGGACTGACATGACCGACTCCCCGCGCAGCGTCGTGGTCACCGGCAGCGGCAAGGGCATCGGCCGCGCGGTGGCCGAGCGGCTCACCGCCGACGGCTGGATCGTGGTGGGGCTCGAGCGCTCGCCCGGCTCCGGCACGGTCGAGGAGGGGGCGGTCGCAGAGGTCGTCCTCGGCGACGCGTCCGACCGCGGGGCGCACGAGAGGGCCGCCGCAGCTGCCAGGGCGCACGCGCCGCTGAGCGGGTGGGTGAACAACGCCGGCATCACGAAGCGCACCCCGCTGCACGAGCTCGACGAGAACGTGGTGCGCGAGATCGTCGACATCAACGGCTTCGGCTACCTGTGGGGGTGCGCGACCGCAGTCTCGGCCTTCGTGGACCAGGGCGTGCCGGGCGCGATCGTCAACATCGGCTCGATCCACGGGCGGGCGAGCTTCACGGATCACGCCGTATACGAGTTCACCAAGGGCGGTATCGATGCGCTCACGCGGAGCGTCGCGGTGACATATGGCGGACTCGGCATACGTGCGAACACGGTGGCACCCGGCGGAGTGCGCACGCCGCACCTGGAGGCGCAGATCGCCCGCGCGGCCGACCCCGCGGCGGAGGAGCGGGCGCTCGCGGAGGGGCCGCCGATGGGTCGCATCGCCCGCGCGGAGGAGGTCGCCGCGGTGACCGCGTTCCTGCTGTCGGACGAGGCGCCGTACCTCTCCGGCCAGTCCATCGCCGTCGACGGCGCCTGGACCTCCTCGTTCGGCACCATCGCCCTCGACCCTTCGCTCCGCGCGCGCTTCGAGGGGTGCTCCGAGTCCTGAGAGACCGCTCCGAGCGGCACCGGTTCTTACGCGCCGGACCCGCCCGGATCGTGCGTGCCTGAGTGGCGACACCCGAGCCGTTGAACGTCCGACTGCCGCGCCGGGTCCGCTCCGGATGGCCAGCGCCCGAGCCCCAGCGTCTTGCGCGCCGGGCCCCGCGAGGCGCCCCACGGTGCCGGTGACCTCCCCTCCGGATGTCCGGGGTCCGTGCGAGGATCCGCTCGTCGACGGGAGAACGGATGCGTGGAGAAGCCACCGTGCTGCATGCCGACCTCGACGCGTTCTATGCCTCGGTCGAGCAGCGCGACGCTCCGGAGCTGCGCGGCCGACCCGTGATCGTGGGCGGCGGGGTGGTGCTCGCGGCGAGCTACGAGGCCAAGGCCCGTGGTGTCCGCACCGCGATGGGCGGACGGCAGGCGCGGGAGCTGTGCCCCGATGCGGTCGTCGTCCCGCCGCGCATGGAGGCCTACTCCGCCGCGAGCAAGGACGTGTTCGCGATCTTCCGAGACACGACGCCGCTGGTCGAGGGGCTCTCGATCGACGAGGCGTTCCTCGAGGTGGGCGGTCTGCGGCGGATCGCGGGCACCCCGGAGGAGATCGCGGTGCGGCTGCGTGCACGCGTGCGGCAGGAGGTCGGACTCGCGATCTCGGTCGGGGTCGCGCGGACCAAGTTCCTCGCGAAGGTCGCGAGCGCCGTGAGCAAACCGGACGGCCTGCTGGTCGTGGAACCGGAGCGGGAGGAGCAGTTCCTGCTTCCCCTCCCGGTCGAACGGCTGTGGGGAGTGGGTGCGGTGACGGCCGAGAAGCTGCATCGCTACGGCGTCCGCACGGTCGGCCAGCTCGCGGAGCTGGAGGCGGCGACGGCGGAGAGGATGCTCGGCAAGGCGACGGGTGCGCACGTGCACGCGCTGGCGCGGCTGCGTGACCCCCGGCCGGTGGACACGACCCGCCGTCGCGGCTCGATCGGCTCGCAGCGGGCGCTCGGCAGTCGACCCCGCACGCCGGAGGAGCTCGACCTGATCCTCACGCAGCTCCTGGACCGGCTCGCCCGACGGTTGCGCGACGGAGACCGTGTCTGCCGCACGGTCGTGCTGCGGCTGCGCTTCGGCGACTTCACCAAGGCCACACGCTCCCGCACGCTCGGCGCGCCGACCGACCGCACCGCGATCCTCCTCACGGTGGCGCGGGCACTCCTCGCCGCCGCGCAGCCCGATATCGCCGCGCGCGGCATCACCCTGCTCGGGCTGTCGCTGACCCAGCTCGACAGGGCCGACCGCGTGCAACCCGAGCTGCCGATCGACTGGGGTGACGAGTCGCGGCTCGACACCGTGCTCGACACGCTCCGCGACCGCTACGGCGCGACCTCCGTCTCCCGCGCCGCCCAACTCGGCCGCGACCCCGGCTGGTCCACGCCGATCCTCCCCGAGCACGAGTGACGGGGCGCGGTGTCGAACCCTGGCCGCCCACGACCGCGCGCCTCTGGGGGCTATCGACCTAGAGATGTTCCGCCAGCTCGGCGAGCGTTCCTCACATGCGTTCTCGCTTCAGGCCAGAGTTCGGGCTAAAATGGGGGCATGCAGACCGTACCGCTGAGTGAGGCGAAGGATCAGCTGTCGCGCCTGGTCGACCAGGTCGAACGCGAACACGAGACGATCGAGATCACGCGACATGGCCGGGGCGCGGCCGTGTTGATGAGCAAGGACGCACTGGAGTCGCTCTACGAGACGCTGCACTGGCTGTCGGAGTCCGGTACCCAGGAGGATGTCGCGGACGCGCGGCGACAGGCCGAGGCTGGAGGCCTGCGCAGTGCGGAAGAGACGATGGCCCGCTACGGGGTCCGTCCGCGGTGACCTGGTCGACCTCGTTCGCCGACTCCGCGTGGCGTGATCTCGACCGGTTGCCCCCGAAGATCGCGCAGGCCATCGTCGAATTCGCGGTCTTCACGCTCCCGGCGAACCCGGAGCGGATGAGTAAGCCCCTGCTCGACGACTTCGAGGGACTCCGCTCCGCGCGCCGCGGGGACTACCGCGTGCTGTTCTTCCTCGACGGGACCGAGACGCTGGTGGTGGTCAGAGCGCGACACCGCCGAGATGCCTACCGCCCGCCCGCCCCGAACTGGGACTGATCGCGGCTCCGTCCCCTCCGTGTGCCGCGCCCGCTCCGTGTGCTCCGCCAGCTCCGTGTGCTCCGCCCGCTCCGCACGCCCGACGTGAAGGAGATCTCTCGAACGGACGGATCGCTCCGGGCATCGCGGCCTTCAAGTCGAGCGATCTCCTTCATGTCGTGTGAACTCCACGGCTGGGGATGCACACCCGCGGTCTGCAGACCGCGGTGACTTCCGCGGCTCAGGCCTTGAGCATGGAGGCCCGCGCGATGCGGCCGTCGACCACGTCGAAGGTCGCGATGGTCTCGGTCGCGACTCCCGCATTGATGACCTGCTCCTGCGCGACGACCCACCGCGAGCCGAACAGCACGCTGGTCTCGATCACGCAGGAGAGTTCCGGATTCTGCAGCCGCGGCTCGTAGAACGCGTGGATGGCGGCTGCGCCGACGACGGGTTCCGGCGCGACCCCGGTGATCACGGCGTCGTCGGCGTAGGTGGCGACGAACGCGTCGAGGTCGTGCGCGTTGAACGCGTCGAGCTGCGCCTGCACGGTGTCCAGCGCCGAACGCCCCGTCACCGAACGCTCCTGCGCTGAACCATCCAGCGCCGAACGGTCCCGCGCCGAAGGGTCGGGGGTGGTGGTGTGGTCAGTCAATGCGAACTCCTCCGTTGACGTCGTAGGTGGCTCCGGTGATGAAGCGGGCGCGCTCGGAGGCGAGCGATGCGATGATCCAGGCCACGTCCTCCGGCTGGCCGAACGCTCCGAGCGGGATGCCTGCCTCGAGCTTCGCGCGCCCCTCGCCCTGCAGCTGGTCGGTGATCGCGCTCGTGACGGGCCCGGGGGTGACCGCGTTGACCCGGATCCCCTCCGAGGCCAGGTGCCGCGCGAAGCTGCGGGTGATCGCGAGCAGAGCGCCCTTGCTGGCCGCGTAGTGGATGCCGGTCTGCAGCGCCCCGACCTGCCCGGCGATCGAGGCGATGTTGACCACCGACCGATCGCCCTGTGCCGTCCGAAGCAGGGGGAGAGCGGCACGGGTGAGCAGGAACGTGCCCCGGGCGTTCGTCTCCAGGACGAAGTCCCACTCCTCGATGTCGATCTCCGCATACGGGGTGTAGGGGCACACGCCGCCGTTGTTGATCAGCACATGCAGCTCGCCCCACGTCACGGTGACGCGGTCGACGAGCTCATCGATCGAGCCCGGATCGCGCAGGTCGAGGCGGGAGACGAGCACTTCGGCGGCTCCCGCAGCTCGGCACTGCGCGGCCACGCGCTCTGCCTCGGCTTCCCGTCCGGTGTACGTGATCCAGAGGGCGGCGCCCTCGCGGGCGAGTTCCAGGGCGGCGGCGGTTCCGATGCCGGAACTCGCGCCGGTGATGAGTGCGCGGCGAACAGTCATGCCTCGACGCTATAGCAAAAACCAGGCGCTGTCAGTGCTGTACATCCATTTGCTAGATGCTATAGCATCGCTCCCATGACTGCGCCGCTCATCCTCGTCACCGACTGCGACCTGCCGGGGACCGTCATCGAAGACACCCTCCGCGCCGCGGGCCTCCGCGCCGAGCGCGCGGCATCCGGCAGCCCCGACGACATCGCCGCGAGCGGAGCGGACGCCGAAGGGCTCGTGGTGCAGTGGGCCCGCATCGACGGCGACCTCATGGATCGGCTGCCGAACCTGCGGCTCATCAGCCGCGTGGGCATCGGCTACGACATGATCGACGTCGACGCGGCCACCGCCCGCGGCATCGCCGTCGCGAACACCCCGAGCTACTGCATCGAGGAGGTGGCGGCGCACACCATCGCCATGATCATGACGCAGGCCCGCGGCCTCCCCGCCTACGACCGCGCCGTGCGCGCCGGAACGTGGAAGGCCGTGGAGGCCCGCCCGCTCGCGGTGCGCCCCTCCACGACCACCGTGTCCGTCCTCGGGTTCGGACGCATCGGCTCGCTCGTCGCCCGCGGACTCCGCGGCCTCGGCTTCCGCGTGCTCGTCGCCGACCCCTACGCCCCCGCCGTCGCCGTGCGCGAGGCCGGCTGCGAGCCCGTCGAGATCCCCGACGCGATCGCCCGCGCCGACATCCTCACTCTCCACGTGCCGCTGACCGACGCCACGCGACACCTCATCGACACCGCAGCGCTCGCCACCATGAAGCAGGGCGCCGTCATCGTGAACACGTGCCGCGGTCCGCTCATCGACGAGGACGCCCTTGCGGCTTCCCTGCGCGACGGGCACCTGGGTGGCGCCGCGCTCGACGTGTTCGCGGGAGAGCCGCTGGCCGCCGACTCGCCCCTCCGCGAGCTCGACCAGGTGCTGCTCACCCCGCACGCCGCCTGGTACTCCCCGGAAGCGCTCGCCGACCTGCCCGTGCACGCGGCCCAGAACATCATCCGTTCGCTCGCGGGCGACGCCGTGCCCATCGTCAACCCGACCTTCGCCGCCGCGCGCTGACCCGGAAGGCCCCCATGGAACTCCTGCGCCTCGGCCCCGCCGGCCACGAACGCCCCTACGTGCGCGACGACAGCGGTGTCGTCCGCGACCTCTCTCCGCTCACCGCCGACGTCGACGGCGCGTTCCTCGCCGCCGACGGCATCGCCCGCACGCGGGAGGCGCTGCGGCGGGACGCGCTGCCCGTCGCCGAGGTCGCGGGGCTGCGTGTCGGCGCACCCGTGGCCAGGCCCACCGCCGTCATCTGCATTGGCCAGAACTACGCCGCACACGCCGCCGAGTCCGGTGCGGAGCCGCCCGCCCATCCCGTCGTCTTCTTCAAACACCCGAACACCGTGGTCGGGCCGGACGACGTGGTGCTGCTGCCGCCTGGCGCGGAGAAGGTCGACTGGGAGGTCGAGCTCGCCGTCGTGATCGGCCGGACCGCCCGCTACTTGCCGACGCCCGAGGCCGCCCGCGCGGTGATCGCCGGGTACACGATCTCCAACGACGTGTCGGAGCGGGCGTACCAGTTGGAGGTCTCGGGCGGGCAGTGGTCGAAGGGGAAGTGCTCCGAGACGTTCAACCCGCTCGGTCCCGCGCTGGTTCCCGCGGACGAGGTCGACCCCCAGGCGCTGCGCCTGCGCTCCTTCGTGAACGGCGAGCCGCGACAGGACTCGTCGACCGCGGACATGATCTTCCCCGTCCTGCAGCTCGTGCACGAGCTCAGCCACTACCTCGTGCTCGAGCCCGGGGATGTCATCAACACCGGCACCCCGCAGGGCGTGGCACTCTCCGGGCGGTTCCCGTATCTGCAGGACGGCGATGAGATGACGATCGAGATCGAGGGCCTCGGTCGGCAGCATCAGCGCACCGAGCGCGTGCGCCTGTCCTGACCCGACCCCGGCGGCCTGTGTCCGCGGCACGGTTCCTTTCGCTGAGTGCGACCGTGCCGCGGTCAGAGGCCGTCGGGTTCGGTCGGCGGCGTCGCACGGGCTCGCGAGGGCTGCGCAGGGAACCGGGTCCAGACGACCGACGTGCCGGGCAGATCCCGTTGCGGTGCGGTCGGCGGTGTCGCACGGGCTCGCGAGGGCTGCGCAGGGAACCGGATCCACACGACCGACGTGCCGGACAGATCCCGTTGCGGTGGGGTCGGCTGCGGCCGGCTGCGGCCGGATCGCGGGGCCCGCAACCGGGGCCCGCAACCGGGGCCGGCAGTGAGGGCTCGGGGTCGGTCGCCGGTGGCTGGATCGCGCGGATTCGCAACCGGGCGCGGAAGTGACGGCTCTCCACTGACGGCGGCGGCGTCCGCGGTGCCGGGCTGCGCGCCGGTGCGGTCTCAGGCGAGGTCGCGCGGTGGGGCCTGCGGCGGGGTGCGGTGGAGCGGATCCGCGGCAGGGATCCGTTCGGGCTCCGGTGTCGCGGCGGGCTCCGGTGTCGCGGTGGGTTCCGGTGTCGCGGCGGGCTCCGGTGTCGCGGCCGGCTCACGCGTCGCGGGGGGCTCGGGAGTCGCGGCGGCGGAGGGGAGTTCCCGGGCGACCTGCTTCTCCAGCACGGTCACGGCCTCGTCGGAGAGCAGGATCAGGCCGTCGAGCTCTTCGCGCACGCGCTTGTACGCGACATTGCGCTCGGCCTGCGTGGCCGACTCGTCCACCGCGACCTTGAGCAGCTGCTGCGCGCGGTCGAGCCGCTTGCGCTCCGCCTCCGTGAACGTCGAGTCGCGCAGCCGCCTGGCATCCTTCTCGGCGATCTCGAACGCCACGGCGTAGTCGCCGACGGCCTGCAGGTACTCGGCCATCTGATGCTCGGACAGCTGTGCGTCGGCGGACGCCGGGCGCAGGGCGTCCGCTGTCTTCTTCGCACGCAGGAACGCAGCCGTGAGCGGCTGGCGGCCGTCGCTCATGGCGGGATACGCGATGAGCTTCGCCACGTCCAGCTCGTAGTCGAGCCACCGGGCCGTGATCTCGTCGTGCTCCGCGAACAGCCGCGCGAGCAGGTCGTCCGGAGCGACCGAGGCCGTGGTGTCGACCACGGACGGCGCGCGGCGCTTGGCCTCGCGGCCGAGCGTGCGGGCCTCGATCTCGGCGGTCTTCAGCTGCGCCTTCATGCGCAGGGTCTCCAGACGGCGCTCGTGTCGGCGCTTCGAACTGCGCTCCCACGCCTTCGCCGCACCGCCGGCCATGCCCATGAGCGGGAAGACGAGCCACCAATAGCTGCCCGCGAAGGTCCAGAAACCCTGGATGAACTCGTCCATGATGGCTTCAGCCTACTGCGCCGGAATACTGCGCCGGGGGGCGTGCAGAATCGCGGGCGGCTAGGGTGGGCGGAGATCCGGGTGGCGCACATCGCCGCGTCATGCCCGCGGCCGGGCGCCTGCCAGGAGGGGACCATGGAGACGAAGACCGTCGCGATCGTCGGCATCGAGAACACCCACGCCACGGACATCGTGCGCTACCTGAACGAGGAGCGCGCCGCCGACCTCCCGGTCCGGGTCTCCGCCCTCGTCGCCGGGGAGGTCGACCGCACGCGCGAGCTCGCCGGGCTCGGTGCCATCACCCGCATCGTCGCCGACCCTGCCGAGCTGCTCGGCGCGGTCGACGCCGTCATCGTCACCACGCGCGACGGGCGCCTGCATCGCGCGCAGGCCGTGCCGTTCCTGGAGGCAGGCACCGCCGTCTGGGTCGACAAGCCGCTCGCCACGACCGTCGTCGACGCGGAGGCGATCCTCGCCGCGGCCGCACGCGGCGGAACGGCCGTCACCTCTTCCTCGGCGCTGCGCTGGCTGCCCGACACGGCAGCGGTCGCCGACGACATGCGCACGCTCGGCCCGCTCCAGGCGCTCACCGTGTCCGGCCCGGCCGATCCCGCGAGCCCGCACGGCGGCCTCTTCTTCTACGGCATCCACCACGCGGACCTCGCCCAGCACCTGCTGCCAGGGCAGGCGGAGGGGCTGGAGGTCGAGCAAACCGAGGGGCGTGTCGTCGCGCGCTTCCGCGTCGGGGATGTGCCCGTGGTGCTCGACTTCGTACGGCCGGAGGGGGATGCGGCCGTGCCGTTCCACGTGACCGCGGTGGGGGCGGGTGGCGCCCTCGAGCGGGACATCGAGGTCGGCCCCGGCTACGTGCGACCCGGCGTCGACGCCTTCGCGCGCATGCTGCTCCGCGGCGAGACCCCGGTCCCCGCCGCACAGCTGCGGGAGCCCATCGCCGTGCTGGAGCAGATCACGCGCACCCTTCCCCGCTGAAGCCCGGGTCACCTCGGCGACCGCGACACCGACCGTTCATGAAGCGTTCCCTTCGGAGTCCGGCGGTCTCGTAATTGCGCGTCACCTTCGGGAGTTGGAATACCGATGGTCTCGGAATCCCGGGGCTTCACCTCCCGAAAGGTCATCATGCGTCGCTTCACCCTGCCCGCCGTCGGCCTCCTGGGCGTGGCCGCCCTCGCCCTCACCGGATGCCAGAGCCCGACCGCCGAGGCTGCCCCCGCCGACCCCGACGCGCCCCTCACCGTCGCCACCATCCCCGTGGGCGACGACCCCACCGCCGAGAACCCCGTCGAGGTCTTCGCCGAGCTGCTCGCCGAGGCCACGGGCCGCGAGGTCGAGATCACCGATGTGCCCGACTACCTCAGCGTGGTCGAAGCCATCCGCGCCGATCATGTCGACATCGGCATCATGAGCGGCTTCCCGTCGGCCCTCGCCGTCAACACGGGCGAGGTCGACGCGCTCGTCGCGTTCGAGGGCGACGGCGCCCCCGTCTCGACCTGCGTGGTGCTGGAGGACTCGCCCGTGCAGTCGCTCGAAGACCTGAAGGGGAAGACCGTGGCCTTCGCGGACCAGGCATCCAGCTCGGGATACTTCATGCCCGTGTACATGCTGCACGAGGCCGGCCTGGAGCAGGGGACCGACTACGAGGCGATCTTCGCCGGCGGCCACGAGGGCAGCTTCGCGGCACTGCAGCAGGGTCAGGTCGACGCGGCCTGCACCGCCATCATGCTCACGCAGCTCGGCGCGCCGATGTTCCCCTTCGCCGACGGTGAGTGGCGCGGCGTCGGCGAGAGTCCCGCGATGGACATCCAGGGTGCCGTGCTCGGACGCCAGTCGCTCGACGACGACACCCGCACCCTGATCCAGGAGGGCATCGCCGAGGTGTTCTCGCCGGAGAACGCCGAGCGGCTCGGGGCCTACGGCGCGTTCGCGGCCGCACCGCAGACGGTCGACCCGAAGAGCTCCGCCTTCGAGTCGTTCGCGGAGATCGCGGCCGTCGCCGGGGTCGAGCTCAAGGACCTGAAGTGACGACGGTGTCGAGCCCGGCAGCCCCCGAGCGGGTGCCGGCGACCCGTGCCTTCTCGGCCGGTCCCTCCGGTGCGGGCTCCGCGCACCAGCGGACGCCCGACCGTGGCTCTGCGGACGCGGAACGCACCTCGACGGCCGCGCTCCGGCAGGCGCTCCCCCTCGTCACCGTCCGCGGACTGAAGGTCGCCTACGACGGCACCACCGTGCTCGACGGTGTGGACCTCGACCTGTTCCCCGGCGAGCTGGTGGCACTGCTCGGGGCGTCCGGCTCGGGCAAGTCCACCCTGATGCGCAGCCTCACCGGGTTCGCACCGATCTCCGGCGGGTCGGTGCGCGTGGCCGGACACGACGTCACGAATCTGGCCCGCGGGGAGCTGCGCACCCTGCGCTCCGAGGTCGGACAGGTGTTCCAGCAGTTCAACCTCATCCCGCGGCTGAGCGTGCTCACCAACGTGCTGACCGGGGCGTTGCACGGCGCGGGTCCGCTCAACCTCGCGGGCGGCTTCTCCCGCGCGGACCGCACGCGCGCGCTGGAGCTCCTCGACCGCGTCGGCATCGGCCACAAGGCGACGGCTCCCGCGCGGTCGCTCTCCGGCGGTCAGCAGCAGCGCGTGGCCATCGCCAGGGCGCTCATGCAGCAGCCGTCGGTGATCCTGGCGGACGAGCCGGTGGCCTCGCTCGACCCGAAGCTCGCGGACTCCGTGCTCGAGCTGCTGCGCGAGATCGCCACGCAGGACGGCATCCCCGTGCTCGTGAGCCTGCACGTGCTGCCGCTCGCCCTCGCGCACAGCGACCGCATCGTGGGCCTGCGTCACGGCGAGCTGCTCGTGTCCGGCGCGACCTCGCAGCTCGACGCCGCCGCACTGCAGCCGCTGTACGCCGACGAGGAGCGCGACGATGACGACGACCACTGAGCCCCGCACCGACCGCGCCACCCCCACTCGCCCGGTCCTCGACCCCGCCGAGCGCGCACGGCTGGAGAGCGCGTTCCGGGTGCCGCGCGCCCGCGTCCTGCTCGGGCTTCCGGTCGCGGCGCTGCTGCTGATCTGGTCGTTCAACGGCGCCGGGTTCGACTTCGTGAAGCTCGGCGACGGCGCGGTCAACATGGGGGAGTTCCTGGGGCGGCTGTTCCCGCCTGACTTCTCGAAGATCGGCACCATCCTCGCGCTGCTGCTGGAGACGTTCCAGATGGCGGTCGTCGGCACCGTGCTGGGCGCCGTGCTGTCCCTGATCGTGGCTTTCGGCGCGACGTCGACACTCGCCCCGCGGTGGCTCTACTACCCGACCCGGTGGGTCATGAACATCATCCGGTCGGTGCCGGACCTGGTCTTCGCGCTCATGTTCGTCTCGGCGGTGGGCCTGGGGCCGTTCGCGGGCATCCTCGCGATGACGCTCGGCTCCATCGGCTCGATCGGCAAGATCTTCGCCGAGGCGATGGAGCAGGTCGATGCTGGACCCGTGGTCGCCATGCAGGCCGTCGGAGCGTCGAAGCGGCAGGTGATCCAGTACGGGGTGCTGCCGCAGGCCGCACCACTGCTCACCTCCTACACGCTGCTGCTGTTCGAGGGGAACGTGCGCGGTGCGACGATCCTCGGCCTCGTCGGCGCGGGCGGCATCGGCCTGGAGCTCACCACCGCGATGCGGATGTACGACTACGGGCACCTCAGCGCCATCATCATCTGCATCATCGTGCTCGTCACGCTGATCGACCAGGGCAGCGCCCTCATCCGAAGGAGAATCACATGACCATCATCGACACGGCCCTCGTCCGCAGCGCGCCCGTCAACCTGCGCGACCTCGGCGGGATCCCGATCGACGGCGGCCGGCTCCGGGACGGCCTCGCCATCCGCACGGACGACCTCGCGTACGTCACCGAGGAGGTGGCCGGGCAGCTCGTCGACGGCGGCCTCACGGCCATCATCGACCTGCGCTCGCCGCTCGAAGTGTCGGTCACCGGCCGGGGGCCGCTGGGTGCGCAGCCGATCGCCTATCACCACCTGCCGCTGATCGCGGACGTGGGTGCCTCGATGGATCGCGAGCGGCCGGCGCTGACGCACGAGGCCATGGGGGTCATGTACCTGCAGATGGTCGAGGGGGCGGCACCCCAGCTGGTCACCGCGCTGAACGTGATCGCGTACACGCCGGGGGCGACCGCGTTCCACTGTGCCGCGGGTCGCGACCGGACGGGCGTGCTCGCGGCGATGCTGCTGCTCGCCTTGGGGGCGGCAGACGACGACATCATCGCCGACTACGCCCGCACGGGCGACAACATGGTCGCGATCATGGCGCGGACGGCGCCGGTGATGGGCGCGATGTGGAAGGCGCTCGGCTTCGATGCCGCCGCCGTGGCGCAGAGCTCCGGACTGCTGGAGGGATCGATGGACGTGTCGATGCGGAGCCTGCTCGACACGCTGCGCGCTCAGCACGGTGACCCCCTCGCCCCCCTGCGCGCCGCGGGACTGTCGGACGCCACGATCACTCGGCTCCGCGAGCGGGCGCTCGCCGCGTGATGTCCGCGGTGGCGGAGCCCGGGACGACGGCGGCGGATGCGCCCGGAGGCGCGCGGGCGGTCGGCTCCGCTGGTGCGACCGGGGCGGCAGGGGCTGCGGGGGCGACGGACGCGGCTGGATCCGCTGGTACGACCGGATGGGCGGCCGCGGAGGTGGCTGAGGTCGGGACGGCCGCAGCTGGACGGACGGCGGAGGTGGCGGATGCCGTCGGGGCGGCAGCGGCGGGATGGACGGCGGCGGGTGCGGTCGGGGATGCCGGGGCGGTGGACGCCGCCGGAGTGGCGGATGCGGCGGCTGCGGCGGGGACGACCGGGGATGCCGGGACGGCGGGAGCCGGCATGGCGGGTGCGGTCGGGGTGGTGGATGCGCCCGTGCGACGGCGGCCGGGCCGACCCCGCGACGATGAGCTGGACCGGCAGATCGTCGCCGCGACGCTCGCGGTGATCGACGCGGGAGAGGAGGTCACCGTGTCCCGCGTGGTGTCTCGCAGTGGAGTGAGCCGTGCGGCGCTGTACCGCCGGTGGCCGTCCCTCACGACGCTGATCGCCGCGGCGCTCGACGTTGGCCGCGAGGTGCCGCCCGAGTATCCCGACGATGCCGATCTCCACGAGGTGCTGCTCACGGGCCTCGGGCTCGGGGCCGATGGCGTCGCCCCCTCCGCGCCCGGCTACTCCGAGGAGCGTTTCCGTCAGCGCATCCGTCTCGTCATGGCCGATCGGGCCCTGCAGAAGGCGTACTGGGAGTCGCATGTCGCGCGGCGACGCGTACCCCTGCAGAATGCGCTCCGCGCCGGGATCGCGCGGGGCGAGCTGCGCGACGACCTCGACGTGGAGGCCTGCTTCGACGCGATCGCCGGTGTCGCGTACTACCAGCTCGTGGTGCGCGGAGACCGGGTCAGCGACCCCGCGGTCGTCGCTCGGCTGCGCGCGGCGATCGCGGTGATCTGGCGCGGCATGGTCAGCGCTTCGTGAGGTCTTGTGCGAGCATCACGATGATGCCGCTCGGGCCACGCAGATAGGTGAGTTTGTAGACGTCGCGGTAGTTCGCGACTCCGCGCAGGGGAAGGCATCCGTGGCGGGCGGCGATCGCGAGGGACTCGTCGATGTCGTCGACCGAGAACGCCACGCGGTGCATGCCGATCTCGTTCGGCAGGGTCGGCTCCGTCTCGATCGCCTCCGGGTGGATGTACTCGAACAGCTCCAGCTGGCCGCCGCCGTCCGGCGTCTGCAGCACCGCGATCCTCGCGTGGTTGCCGTCGAGACCGACCGCCGTGGATGCCCAGTCGCCGCTCACCTCGTCGCGGCCCACCACCTCCAGGCCGAGGTCGGTGAAGAAGGCGATGGTGGCTTCCAGGTCGCGCACGGCGATCCCGACGTTCTCCAGGGCGATGGGCATCCCGCGATGCTACTCGCGCGGTGGAGGCGTGACCAGGCGCGGACGGCAGGGAGGGCGGTCGAGCCCGATTTCAGCGGTCGAGCTTCTCCGCGCAGGCGATGAGTGCACGAGCTTCTCGGCGCGTCGCCTCAGCGGCCGAGCTTCTCGGCGCAGGCGACGCAGTGCACCGCGAAGGGCCGCACCTCCAGCCGCCCGACCGGGATCGGCCGCCCGCAGTTCGCGCAGATGCCGTACGTCCCGGCGTCCAGTCGCGCCAGCGCGTCGTCCACCTGGCGCAGTTCGGCGGCCGCGGCCTCGGCGAGCCCCGTCAACCGTGACCACTCCGACGAAAGCGTGACGCCCTCAGGGTCGTGCTCGTCGTCGTCGTTCGAACCCTCGCGGTCGTGCGTCAGCTCGTCGAGCGTGGCCGCGGTCGCGCGCACCCGCTCCTCCGCGTCGGCGCGCAGCTGCTCCAGCAGTCGCCGCGGGTCCTCGCTCATCCCCTCACTCTAGGCATGACCACCGACACCGGGGCTCGCTCGGATCAGTCGACCCACATCACCCCCGGCGCCTCGTTCTGCACCATGCCAGCGTCGGCGCCCCGTTCTGAAGGAGATCTCTCGTATTGAAGGAGGTCGGAGCCGGTTTCGTCCTTCGAATCGCGAGATCTCCTTCCATTCCGGCGGCGGCCAAGCCATAGCCCCAATCCGAGTCGCTTGCCGTCGCGGCCGCGCATCTGCGCCGGGTGCACCGCGGTTCTGAAGGAGATCTCTCGTCTTGAAGGAGGTCGGAGCCGGCTTGGTCCTTCGAGTCGCGAGATCTCCTTCGTTCCGTGCGGCGGCCGCCCAGGTGGGAGTGGCGGACTGGGGGATGGGACGCCTGCGAGAAGGTGCGGCACGGATCAGTCGCAGCTGTCCCTCGTTGTGAAGGAGATCTCTCGTTCTGAAGGAGGTGTGAGGGGATTCCGTCCTTCAAGTCGCGAGATCTCCTTCAGTCGAGGGCAGCCGCCCAGGTGGGAGAGGCGGACTGGGGAGGGGACGCCTGCGAGAAGGTGCGGCACGGATCAGTCGCAGCTGTCCCCTCGTTGTGAAGGAGATCTCTCGTTCTGAAGGAGGTGTGAGGGGATTCCGTCCTTCAAGTCGCGAGATCTCCTTCAGCCGAGGGCAGCCGCCCCCCGCGAGCCGCCGCCGCCGCGAGCCGCCGCCGCGAGCCGCCGCTCGGGAGCCGGCCGCCCCCCGGGAGGCGCCCGCGGGATCAGTCGTGCGCGCGGCGCTCGGCGCGCGTGCGCGGAGCCTGCACCGTGGGCACGGCGTCCGTGTGCACGGCGGGGTGGTCGCGCTCCAGGGCGGCGCCTTCCATGTCGACGTTCGGGATGATGCGGTCGAGCCACCGCGGCAGCCACCACGCCGAACGGCCGAGCAGATGCATGAGCGCGGGCATCAGCAGCATCCGCACCACGAACGCGTCGAGCAGCACGCCGAACGCGAGCCCGAAGCCGATCGAGCGGATGATGGTCGACTCCGAGAAGACGAACCCGCCGAACACCGACACCATGATGAGCGCTGCGGCGATCACGACCGAGCGACCGGCGCGGAAGCCCTGGGCCACGGCGTCCCGCGCGGACGCGCCGTGCACGTACGCCTCGCGCATGCCCGATGCCAGGAACAGCTGGTAGTCCATCGCGAGGCCGAACAGGATTCCCACGAGGATCACGGGCAGGAAGCTCAGGATCGGCCCTGTGCTGTGCAGCCCGATCAGGTCAGCGCCCCAGCCCCACTGGAACACGGCGACGATCAGGCCGTACGTGGCGAACAGCGACAGCACGAAGCCGCCGGTCGCGATGAGCGGCACGAGCAGCGAGCGGAACACCACGATCATGATGAGCAGCGACAGTCCCACGACCACCACGAGGTACAGCGGCAGCACGGCCGCGAGGGCCTCGGAGATGTCGATGTTGGTCGCCGCCTGCCCGGCGACGCCGAGGGTGATGCCGCCGTCGATCTCGGGCAGCGAGCGGAGGTCCTGCACGAGCTTCTCGGTCGAGGCGCTGTTCGGCCCCTCTTCCGGCAGCACCTGGAACGCCAGGAGAGTGTTGTCGTCCGAAGTCGCGATGGGCGCGACGGCGGCGACGTCGTCCTGCTCCGCGATCTTCTCCGCCACGGTCACCTGCGTCGCGAGCAGCTCGTCGTCGCTCACGGCCTCGTCGAGCGTGGCGGTGACCAGCAGCGGGCCGTTCGCGCCCTCGCCGAACTGCTCGTCGACGGCCTGGAACGCCCGGTAACTCGTGGAGTCGGACGGCTCGCTCGATCCGTCCGGCAGCCCCAGACGCATCGACATCGAGGGAATCGCGATGATCAGCAGCGCGACGACGCTCACGACCGCGGTGACCACGGCACGCAGCGTCGACATGCGGCGCACGGGCTTGCCCGCCGCATGCTCCTGGCCGATGGTGGCGCGGGCCTTGCGGCCGAGCAGCCGGGTGCCGACGAGGCCGAGGATCGCCGGGGCGAGCGTGACGGCGACGAGCACGGCGACCGCCACGCACACCGCGCCGACCGTGCCCATGAGCCCGAGGAACGGAACCCCCGTCACGTTCAGGGCGAGCAGCGCCACGATCACGGTCGTGCCGGCGAACACGACGGCGGTGCCCGAGGTGCCCGTGGCGAGCCCGATCGACTCCCGCACGGGCGAGCCCGCGAGCAGCTGCTTGCGGTGCCTGTTCACGATGAAGAGCGAGTAGTCGATGCCGACCGCGAGCCCGAGCATCACGCCGAGGACGGGGGTGACCGACGCCATGTCGACGACCCCCGAGAACGCGAGGGACGAGGTCACGCCGACGCCCACGCCGACCACGGCCGTGATGATCGGGAGCGCGGCGCCGATCAGCGACCCGAGCATCACGATGAGCACGACCGCGGCGAACGCGAGGCCGATCGCCTCGCCCACGCCGAAGATCTCCGGTACGCCCTGGGCGATGTCCGTGCCGAAGTCGACCGTCACCCCGTCGATCGGCTCGTCTTCGAAGTGAGCGATCGCGCCCTGCTTCACCTCTTCGGACAGCTCCAGCCGCGGGTCGGTGAAGGAGATGTTGACGATGGCGGTGGAGCCGTCCTCGGAGACCACGCCGATGCCGTCCGCGAGGTCGAGGAGCGTCGCGCCCTGCTCGACCTGGGTCGCATTCGCGTCGAGTTCCGCGCGGTTCGCGTCGATCGTGGCCTGCTGCGCCTCGAGCTGCGCGAGCTGGGCGTTCAGCTCCGCGAGCTGTGCGTCGAGGGCTGCGGTCTGCGCGGCGGGCGCTCCGGCGGCCTCGGCCTGAGCCCTGGCAGCCGTGAGCTGATCCAGGCCGCTCTGCAGCTGCGTGCGACCCGCGTCGAGCTGAGCCTGTCCGGCGTCGAGCTGCGCGCGGCCGCTGTCGAGCTGCGCCTGTCCGTCGGCGAGCTGCTGCGCCTGTGCGGCCTGCTGCTGCTGTGCGTCGAACGGGTCGACCACGGAGGCGACGCCGTCGAGATCCTCCGCGCTCGCGGCGAGGTCGGAGATCTGCTGCTTCTGCTCGTCGGTGAAGGGCTCGCCGTCCTCGGTGCGGTAGACGACGGTGCCGGTGCCGCCCGCGGTGTCCGGCAGCTTCTTCGCGAGCTGGTCGGTGACGGCTCCTGAGGCCGTGCCCGGGATGTCGAAGCTGTTGCTCAGCGTGCCGCCGAGCGCGAGGAAGGCGCCGACGCCGAGGCCGAGGATCACGATCCAGGAGACGATCACCGTCCACGCCTTGCGTGCAGCGAACGAACCCAGACGGAACAGCAGTGAAGCCACGTGATCTCCTTCAGACGAAAAGAGCATACGGCACGTCTCGTCTAGGGTTCTGTGGCTATCCTGAACGGATGGCGAACGAGCACCACCGGAGCGGCCCCGTGCGCAGTACCGCGGCCCGTGAGGCGATCCTCGAGGCGACCGCCCGGCTCTTCCACAACCACGGCTACGACCGACTCACGATCGAGGGAATCGCCAAGGAGGCCGGCGTCGGCAAGCAGACCATCTACCGCTGGTGGCCGTCCCGCGGCGCGCTGATCGGCGAGTGCCTGGCTGAGGGGCGGCTCATCCCCGTCGACTTCGTCGTGCCCGACACCGGAGACCTCGCCGCCGACGTCGAGACGTGGCTGCGCAGCGTGCTCTCGATCCTGGAGGAGCCGCAGGGTGGCGTGCTGCTGCGCTCGCTCGTGGCCGCCGCCACCGAGGACGCCTCGGTGGGCGTGCACCTCGGCGAGAGCCTGGGAGTGGAGAAGTACCTGTCCGAGCGGCTGCGCGGCGGCATCCGCGACGGTCAGCTGCCGGAAGAAGCCCCCGTGGAGCAGCTCGGCCGGGCGATCCTCGGCGCGATCATCGTGGAATCCCTCGGCCGGGGATCGCACGACCCCAGCTCGGTCGTCGCGCTGACCCGCTTCCTGTTCGCCCGCTAGCTGTTCTGCGGTTCCGCGGGAGGTCGCACGACGGCGCAGTTTCTGCGCGAGGCCACACGCGTTCGGGAAATCCCTGCGCCGTGGGGTCGAATCTGCGACGCCAGTGCTGAGTGGAGCGTGAGCGCGGTCAGCGCGGGCTCGGGAGCGGGGGTCGCGAGCGTGGCGTCGCGCGGGGGGTCGCAGTTTCTGCGCGACGTCGCACGCGTTCGTGGAATCACTGCGACGCGAGCGCGAGGCTGCGACGCGAGCGCAAGGCTGCGACGCGAGCGCAAGGCTGCGACGCGAGCGCAAGGCTGCGACGCGAGCGCAAGGCAGCGACGCGAGCGCAAGGCAGCGACGCGAGCGCAAGGCTGCGACGCGAGCGCAAGGCAGCGACGCGAGCGCGGGGCTGCGACCTCAGCCGAGGAGGAGCGTGAGCACGGTCGCGCCGCCGCCGCCGAGGATCAGCGCGATGATCACGGTCCACGCGACGATCCGCATACGCCGGTTGCGCTTCTCGCCGAGGTCGCCGTAGTCCTCGCTGAGTCCGTCGCTCATGCGTTCACCTGCTCGGTCACGGTCGGGCCGAAGTACGACGGCAGCGTGGCCTGCGAGCGCTCGCGCAGCTCGGCCGCCGACACGGTGAACACGTCCTGCACCTCGAGCTGCGGCTCGCTGTCGGTCACGCCGATGCGCAGGACCGGGTAGCCGCGCCCCTCGCACAGCCCGCGGAACTTCACGTCGTCCTCGCGGGGCACCGTCACGAGCACCCGGCCGGTCGACTCGGAGAACAGGGCCGTAGCCGCATCCACTTCGTCGCGCTCCATGAGCTCGGTCAGCCACACGCGGGCGCCGACGCCGAACCGCATCACGCCCTCGGCCAGGGCCTGCGCCAGCCCGCCCTCGGACAGGTCGTGCGCGGAGGAGATCAGCCACTCGTCGCGGGCCGCGGCCAGCAGCCCGGCCAGACGCTTCTCGCCGGCCAGGTCGACCTTCGGAGGACGGCCGCCGAGGTGCTGGTGCACGACCTCGGCCCAGGCGGAACCGGACAGCTCGGTCTGCGTGGTGCCGAGCAGGTAGATGTTCTGACCCTCGTCCTGCCACCCGGAGGGGATGCGGCGGGACACGTCGTCGATGATGCCGAGCACACCCACGAGCGGGGTCGGGTGGATCGGCACGTCGCCGGTCTGGTTGTAGAAGGAGACGTTGCCGCCCGTGACCGGAGTGCCGAGCTCGTAGCAGCCGTCGGCGAGGCCGTCGACCGTCTGGCCGAACTGCCACATGACCTCGGGGTTCTCGGGCGAGCCGAAGTTCAGGCAGTCGGTGATCGCGGTGGGCACGGCGCCCGTGACGGCGACGTTGCGGTAGGCCTCGGCCAGTGCGAGCTGCGCGCCCGCGTACGGGTCGAGCTGGCAGTAGCGGCCGTTCGCGTCGGTCGCGATCGAGAATCCGAGGCCGGACTCCTCGTCCACGCGGATCATGCCGGCGTCGTCCGGGAAGCTCAGGGCGGTGTTGCCGAGCACGTAGTAGTCGTACTGGTTGGTGATCCAGCGGGTGTCGGCGAGGTTCGGGCTCGCGACGAGCGCCAGGAACTGCTCGCGCAGGGTCTCCGGGTCGTTCGCGCGGGGCAGGTTCTCCGCGGCGTCGGCCTGCAGCGCGTCGATCCAGGTCGGGTAGGCGACGGGACGGTCGTAGACGGGTCCGTCGACCGCGACGGTGGACGGGTCGACGTCGACGATCCGCTCGCCCTGCCAGTCGATGATGAGGCGGCCGTCGCCGGTGACCTCGCCGAGCACGGAGGTCTCGACCTCCCACTTCTCGACGACCTTCAGGAACGCGTCGAGCTTCTCGGGCGCGACGATCGCCATCATGCGCTCCTGCGACTCCGACATGAGGATCTCCTCGGCCGTGAGCGTGGGGTCGCGCAGCAGCACGTTGTCGAGCGAGACGTGCATGCCGCTGTTGCCGTTCGCGGCGAGCTCGCTCGTCGCGCAGGAGATGCCCGCGGCGCCGAGGTCCTGGATCGCCTCGACCAGCTCGCCGCGGTACAGCTCCAGGCAGCACTCGATCAGCACCTTCTCGGCGAACGGGTCGCCCACCTGCACCGCGGGGCGCTTGGTCGGGCCGGTCGAGTCGAACGAGTCGGACGCCAGGATGCTCGCACCGCCGATGCCGTCGCCGCCCGTGCGGGCGCCGAACAGCACGACCTTGTTGCCCACGCCTGTCGCGTTGGCGAGCTTGAGGTCTTCGTGACGGAGCACACCCACCGCGAGTGCGTTGACGAGCGGGTTCGCCTGGTAGACGCTGTCGAAGACGGTCTCGCCGCCGATGTTCGGCAGGCCCAGGCAGTTGCCGTAGAAGCTGATGCCGCTCGTGACGCCGTGCACGACGCGGGCGGTGTCCGGGTGGTCGATCGCGCCGAAGCGCAGCGCGTCCATGACGGCGACGGGACGGGCGCCCATCGAGATGATGTCGCGGACGATGCCGCCGACACCCGTTGCCGCGCCCTGGAACGGTTCGATGAACGACGGATGGTTGTGCGACTCCGCCTTGAACGTGACGGCCCAGCCCTCACCGACGTCGATGACGCCCGCGTTCTGGCCCATGCCGACCATGAGGCGTTCCTTCATCTCGTCGGAGACCTTCTGGCCGAAGCGGCGCAGGTAGTTCTTGCTCGACTTGTACGAGCAGTGCTCCGACCACATCACCGAGTACATCGCCAGCTCGCCCGAGGTGGGGCGGCGGCCGAGGATCTCCTTGATGCGCGCGTACTCGTCGTCCTTGAGGCCGAGGGCGCCGTACGGCTGCTCCTTCTCGGGGGTCGCGATCGCGTTCTCGACGGAGTCGGGGACGTGCTGGGGGGAAGAGGCAGGGGCGGTGGTCACGCGCACTCCAAGGGAAGGGGCCAGCGGGGCGTCTTCAGTCTACCGGCGCGGGTGAGGGTGCCTCTCCGGCGGGGCTGGGGACCGCAGGCGGTGATGCGTCGAGCCGAGGCGGGATGAGAGAAGGTGCTCGGGCCCACGACGGGGACGAGACCGGGAGGCCGCTCTGGCGCGCGGCCTCCGCAAGCTCCTGATCGTAGGTGAGGACCGCGGAGATCGTGTCTTTCAGCCGGATCGCCGTCGCGAGGTGGAGGGCGTCCATCGCGCGCAGGCCCGAGTGGAGGTCGATCGCGCGGATCATCGTCTCGTCATCGAGTGAGACGAGGGAGATGTGCGAGAGGAGATCGTCGACCCGCTCATGGCGGAGGGAGCGTCGATCCGCCACGGCATGCAGCTCGACGGCGAGAAGCCGGGACGCCACGAACTCGGTGCCGTCGGCGAACAGGTGGAGCACGGCGGCGCTCTCCGCCTCGTCGATGAGTGCTTTCACGGCCGCGGACGTGTCGAGGAAGATCACAGTCGATCCGCGCGGATCTCGTTCAGGGTCTCAGCCGTGGGGACGGTGTCGGGCACGGGGGCGTGGGCGAGTGCGCCTGTTCTCGTCGGAAGTGTCACGCGTCCGCTGGCGATCAATCGCGTCCACTCGGTCTCCGCTGGCGGAGACAGCTCGGCGATCGGTCGGCCTCGATCGGTCACCGTCAGATGCTCACCCGCGGTGACCCGCGCCAGTACCTTGGCCGTCTGCTGATTGAGCTCGGTCTTCGTCACTGTCCCCATCCTTCGAGTCTACGGAGTGAGTACTAGAAGTACTAGATTCGACCGGCGAACCTGGCGTGGGGTCGATCGGAAACCTCGGTCGACCACGGCCCCTCTCCCCGCGGTGATGCCGACGATCACGGAGCCGGCGGCCGAACCGGTCGTGTCGAGACCGATCGTCCGTCGTCTGGCCATTCAAGCGAACGGCGGGGCGTGTGGTCGTGAGGTCCACCGCATTCTTCCGCGATCTGGGAAAGCTCGCAGGGGCTGCGGAATCAGGAGGAGGAGTCGGCTACCCCTGTACCCGCCGCGGCGAAGCGCCCCGCGAGCACGGCCGCGGCCTCCCGCAGCTCCGCCGGTCCCACGACCGCGAACGGCGCGTCGAACCGGGTGACCGCAGCGAGCACGCCGACCCACGACCAGGAGCCGACCGTGACGCGGCACGAGTCATCCGACAGTCCCACCACCTCGCCGTCGCCGACCCACGGCGCCACCTCTCGTGCGGGCAGCGCGAGGTCCACCTCGCCCGTGCACGGCCAGCGGTCCTCCGTCGTCGAGCCCTTGGCGCGGGCGGCGAGGTAGGTCTGCGCGTCCGCGGCGGGCAGCTCGCGCGGCGTGAACGACGGCCCGACGGGAACGCGGGGCTGCAGGCGGTCGAGGCGATACGTGCGCCAGTCGGCCGCGTCGACGTCCCACGCCAGCAGGTACCAGCGTCCCTCGCGCGCCACGACGGCGTGGGGTTCCGTGCGCCGGGGCGGGCGGTCCAGGGCAGGGCCGTAGTCGAAGCGCAGCACCTTCCGGTCGCGCACGGCCGCGCTCACCGCCTCCAGCACGGCGGGGTCCACGCGGACCTCGGCCGGTGCTCCGGTGAAGCGGATCCCGTCGACGCGGTGCCGGAGGCGCGACGGCATCACCTGGCGCACGGTCGCGAGCGCGCGCTGCGCCTCCTCGGTGACCTCGACCCCGCTCGCGCTCGCGCTCTGCAGGGCCACCGCGATCGCGACGGCCTGATCGTCGTCGAACAGCAGCGGCGGCAGCTCCGACCCCGCCTCGAGGCGGTAGCCGCCGTACGGGCCCTTGCTCGACCCGATGCGGTAGCCGAGCTCGCGCAGCCGGTCGACGTCACGGCGCACCGTCCGGGGCGTGATGCCGAGGCGGTCGGCGAGCTCCCCGCCCGGCCAGTCGCGCCTCGCCTGCAGCAGGGACAGCAGCGCGAGCATGCGGGAGGAGCTTCCGGTCATGGCTCCATTGTGTGCGAGAAGAGGACCGAAGTTGTCCTCTACCGCTGTGAGAGTGGGGTCATACGGTCCGAACGGCGGGCCACATCTCGGAGGACACCATGACTCTCACCACCACCACTCATTTGAACTTCCGCGGCACGGCGCGTCAGGCGCTCGACTTCTACCGGTCCGTGTTCGGCGGCGAGGTCACGCTCGCGACCTACGGACAGTTCGGACTGCCGGAGGGGGCGCCCGGTTTCGACAAGATCGTGTTCGGGCAGCTCGACGGCCCGGTGCGGCTGATGGCCTACGACATCCCCGGCCAGGATGACCCCGACCCCGCCGCCACCGCGGGAGCGACCACGCGCGAGCACGGCACCACCGTCACCGACCGCACGTTCTTCCAGTCGCTGCGGGCGAGCTCGCTCGACGAGGCGCAGGAGTCGTGGGACCGGCTCGCCGAGGGGGCGACCGTCGTGGAGCCGCTCGCTGCATCGGCCTGGTCGGCGGGCTTCGGCATGCTGACCGACCGGTTCGGCGTGACCTGGGTCGTCGACGTCGCCGCCTGACCCGGGAGCGGCGTGCACAACTCAGGAGTGACTCCGTGCGAAGCCCGGAAACGGCGGATTCCGGGCTACGCGGAACGGGTTCTCCTGAGTTGTGCACGCGCAGGCGTCACACCGGGGGCCACTGGGGGTGCCGGGCGACCGCGACCCTCGCGCGCAGGTCGGTCAGTACGCGGGAGTCCGGCACGTCCGCCTCGTCGCCGACGCCGAGCCCCGGGCCCGCGGCGAGCCTCGGTGCGGTGGCAAGGCCTCGGTCCGGGGTGCGCGGGGCGTGCGGACTCAGGTCCTCGTCCAACCCCGAGTCCGCGTCGGGATCCAGGCGCGCGGCGGGACCAGGGCCTTCGGCGAGCCCCGAATCCTCCGCGAGCCCGAGCCCCAGTCCCTCGGCGAGGTTCAGCGCGAGCAGCGCGTGCCCGGCGGCGCTCGGGTGGAACGCGTCGTCGAGCAGGCCCCACGGCACCCCCTCGTTGCCGGGGCCGGTGCCTGCGGAGAAGGCACTGAACGCGGCGTGCTGGTCGATCAGCACCGCGTCGTCACGCGCCGCCACGTCCCGAACGGCCTGCGCGAACTCCCCCAGGCGCGCGCGGTCCGGGGCGTGCGCCAGGTCGGCCGGCGGCGGCGTCTGCAGCACCGGAACGGCTCCGAGTGCTCGCACCCGCCGCACGAACTCCGTGATCGATTGCGCGAACGCCGGCACCTCGATCACGGGGTCGAGCCACTGCGTGGTGCAGTCGTTCGTCCCGATCAGCAGTGTCACCACGTCCGGCTGCCACCGGGTCACGCGGCGCTCGAAGTCGTCCAGGATCAGGTCGGCGCGCCACCCCGTGATGGCCGTGTTGATCACCGTGTCCTGTATGCGGCCGAGGTCGCCGCGGATCAGCTCGTGCAGGTGGTCGACGTAGTTCCTGGCCCCGCGGGTGTGGATGAGGCCGTGCGTGATCGAGTCGCCCGTGCACACCCAGGTGAGCGGCGCCCCGGAGGCCAGCAGCCCCCGGAGCGCCGCGCGGTCGTCCGTCATCCGGTGACCTTGAGCTGCACGTCGATGAACCGCGGACGGTAGATCGAGGCGTCGTCGTACACGTCGCCCACGTTGTCGAACGTGTTCACGTTGTACGACACCAGGAGGCGGTTGCCCTGGCGCAGGTTGGGGTGCTCGTGCGCGTTGTAGGTGAACACGTCCGGGTCGCCGTAGCTGCCCAGGGCTCCCGTCTCCGGTGTGCGGTACAGCTCGACCGGGTCGGTGAACGGGCCGACCGGCGAGCAGGACATGCGGGCGACGATGCGCGTGCTGAACAGCTCCGACGTGTCCTGCGTGACGAGCAGGTAGCCGTCGCGGAACGGCGCCACGCTGAACTCGTTCGCGACGTACGGCACCACCGGCACCGCGTCGGTCTCGGCGGCCGACCAGCCCGAGCCGTTCCAGTACGTCCAGGTGCCCTTGAGGCCGTCGCGGTCCTGCACCCGGGCGACATAGGCGGAGCGCACCCCGCCCGGGTCGGCAATGCCGTAGACGTAGGTGGTGCCGCGCTCCTCCAGGGTCCACGAGCCCCAGTTGATGCCGGTCGCGGAGGGGAGGTCGTCGATCGACTCCAGCTGCAGGGTCTGCCCGTCGAGCGTCGCCAACCGGTTCGCGGTCCAGGCGAAGTCCCACTGGCCGGTGCCGGTGCGCGCGAACTGCAGCAGCGGCACCTGCACGGTGCCGTCGCGGCCGGGGGTCGGATCGCCGATCCAGTACCACTTTCCATCGGGCTCGGGCGGGATGATGCCGGCGGGGTCCTCAGGGGTGCCGCCGGTGATGGTGGTGAGGTCGCCCTGGCGGTCCTGCACGACCACGGAGTTGTTCACGAAGGGCGAGTCGGTGGGCCGCGAGCCGTCCGGGTTCACCGTGCCGAGGAACGTGTCGGAGAAGAACCATCCGGTCTTCCCCTTGCCGAGCGGGAGGGAGTACGTGCTGTCGCCTCCGGTCCACTCGCCGCCCGTGTCGCCGTAGGTGGTGAAGGTGTCCGTCAGGTCCTGGTTCACGGTGGCGGTGGCGGTCAGCGTCTTGTCCACCAGGGAGCACCGTCCTGCTCCGGAGCCGTTGCCGTTGGCGCCGCCCGCCGGGACGGCCGCGGTGGCCGGGGCGGCGAACAGCGCGCCCGCCCCCAGTGCTGCCGCGGCGAGTCCCGCCGCGATCGTGCGTCGTTTCATGTCGATCACTCCTTCGTGTTCGGGTCCTGCGTCGTGCCGGGTCCTGCGTCGTCTCGGGTGGTGCTCTCGTGTCGTGTCGGTCTCGTGTCGGGTCGTCCTGCTCGGATCGCCCTGTGTCGTCTCGTTCTGCGTCGTGTCGGTCCTGCGTCGTGCCGGGTCCTGCGTCGTGTCGGTCCTGCGTCGTGCCGGTCCTGCTCGTGTCGCCGGAGGGGGTCAGCGCCCGGGGGTGTCGGTGATGCTCCCCGCGGCGTCGATGTCGTAGCTGCGGCCGCCCACCCGCAGGCCGCGGAGCACGGCGTGCGGGTCGAGCGCTGCGACGCACCCCGCCGCGCGCACCGTGCCGTCGGCCGCGACCGACACCCCGAACAGGGCCTCGATCACGAGCTCGATCCAGGCGCCAGACGAGGAGCACGCCCAGTCGATGATGTACGGCAGCTGTGGTGGGGCCTTGCGCGCGCCGCCGTTGATGCCCGGCACGGCCTCCTCCACGAAGTGCGCCTGCCCCATGGGACCCTGGTTCGCGGTGCGGGAGAGTCCTTCGACCCACGTGGTCAGCACCTCGGGTGCCCCGAGCGCCGCGAGCGCGCGACCGGCGTCGGCGGGCCACGCGGGGTAGGCGCCGTTCCACTGATGGTCGGGTCGCGGGCTGTAGCTCGCGTCGGGGTCCCAGGGCGAGAGCGCCCGCATCCAGTTGTCGGTCTGCAGCTCGCGCTGGAAGAAGTCCACCATCTCGGCGCGGATCCCCGGCGCCAGGTCGTCGGCGATGGTCGTGCCGACGATGCTGAAGTCGTAGCAGTGCCGCACGGGCAGCAGCGTCCCGTCGGGCTGCCCGGCGGCGAAGACCCCGGTCCCCGGCAGGTAGCGCTCGATCACGGCCGGCAGCAGCGCGTCGGCCTCGGAGCGCAGCGCGCTCGCCGCGGTCTCGTCGCCCTGGAGCGCCGCGAGCTCGGCGGCCGTGCGCATGCTCCACACGTTCGCGGCGTTGAGGCTCGCCACCTCGTGCGTGTACGAGCTGACGCACTCCAGCAGGTTGTCGATCTCGCCGTAGTCGGCCAGCGCGGTGTCGCGGCGCAGCTCCTGCCAGGCGGTCGCCCACTGGCGCACGGAGGCCGCGACGGTCTGGTCGCCCACGAGTTCGTCGAGGAAAGCCACATCGCCCGTGAAGCGCACGTAGTCGTGCACGAGCCGGGTCATCGCGTAGTCGTTCACGGAGTACCAGCGGCCCACCGGGCCCCCCGTGAGCGAGGACGTGCCGAAATGCGAGTGGATGTCGAGGGAGATCCAGTGCCGCACCTGGTTGCGCATCTCCGCGGGGTCGAGCAGCGCGTGGCTGACGGCGCTGAGGCTGTAGTCCCAGATGAACGTGGTGGTGCCCCAGTAGTTCGGCATCAGCGTGTCGTACGACCGCCCGAGCACGTTCCCGGCGAAGTCGCGGCGGAACCAGACCACGCCCAGGGCCGCCCACCAGTAGAGGCGTCGCAGCGGGACGGAGGCCGTGTCGAGCACGGGCAGCGCGCCGGAGAACTCGTCGTCGTCGGGGTCGAACGCGGCGTGCAGCTGCCGGTTCCAGAACTCCTCTGCGGCGGCCACGGCCCCCGGCACGTCCGCCGACACCGCGTCCCACGTGGCGCGTGCCTCCGCCTCGCTCAGCCCGATGGCCTGCACGAAACCGGTGCGCGCGGAGCCCTCGGCCGGCACGGTCAGCACGGCCGTGAGCTCTCCGCCGCGACCGTTGCCGCCGATGCCCGTGTCGAACGCGTCGGGCAGCTCGGCGACACCGCTCAGCGCCGCGGAACCCCCGGTGAGCCCTTGCACGCTCCAGGCCGCGCCGTCGGCCGACCCGAACACGAGGCGCTCGCCGTCGACCGTCGCGGTGTCGCGCTCGGACGGAGACTCGGCGTCGAGCCACGCCTCGGCCGACCGGGTGACGCGGGCCGCGGCCGAGAGCCCGATCCGCACTTCGCGCTCCGCTGCTCCGAGGTTCCGCACCACGATGTCGATCGCCACCGCGGTCTTGCCCGGTGCGCACACGGTCGTGGTCTCGAGCTCGAGCTCGCCGAGGGTCGCGCGACGCACCACTCGGTCCGGCCGCCACTCGTGCGTGACGGGAACGCCGTACGACGCGAACAGCCGGCCGTCGACGAACAGCATGGCGGTCTGCGTGAGCCCCTGCGACACGGGCGGGAACTGCACGGCGCTGAGCGCGGTGAGGTCGTGGTCGACCCGCACCGTGCCGAGCATGTTCGTGAGGCCCGTGGGCGCGATCATGTCGTCGTAGTGGTGGGTGACCGCATCGGCGGCGAGATCCTCGACGGTGGGGATGAGCGGATGCATGATGCCTTTCGCGGGCGGGTGGGTCAGTACTGTCCGAGGGCGAGGCCCTTGGCGAAGAACCGCTGCGTGCAGAGGAACAGGATGACGGTGGGCAGGGACACCAGCACGGCCGCGGCGAGCACGACCGACATCTGCGCGCCGCCGTAGGTGCTCTGCATGCCGGAGAGCGTCGTGATGATGGGGCGGATGTCGTCGGACTGGCTGAGCGTGAGGCCGAGCAGCAGATCGTTCCACACGAACGTGGCCTGCAGGATGAAGATCGCGACCAGGGCGCTCGACGCCATCGGCAGGTACATCCGGCTGAAGATGCGCCAGGTGGTGGCGCCGTCGAGCACCGCGGCCTCGAACACGTTGTGCGCGACGCCGGTGAAGAAGTTCCGCATCACGAACGCCGAGAACGGGATGGAGATCGCGGTGTAGATGATGACCATGCCCACGCGGGTGTCGAACAGGCCGATGCGCGAGTATGCGTCGAACAGCGGCAGCAGCACCATCTGCAGCGGGAACACGGTCCCGCCGAAGATCACGACGAACCACAGGAAGCCCCGCTTCAGCCGCAGCGCCACGATCGCGAAGCCGGCGGCGGCGCCCACGACCACGGCGATCGCGGGCGACACGACCGAGTAGATGAGGGTGCTCAGGATGCTGTCGCCGAGGCCGGACAGCTCGAACGCCTGCGCGAAGTTCTCGAACAGGTGGAAGTCGGTGGGCAGCCACGACTCCTTCGAGGTGAAGGTCGTCGGGTCCTTCATGGCGTTCACGACGAGCAGGTAGGCGGGCAGCAGCCACACGATCCCGAGGATGACGAGGATGCTCGTCCGGATGATCTTGGCCATCACATCTCCTTCTTCGGGGACAGCTGCTGACGCAGGTACAGCACCGAGGCGATCAGGGTGATGACGGTGAGGAACACCGCGATCGCCGAGCCGAGCCCGTAGTCGCTGTTCACGAACGTCTCCTTGTACATGGTGAGCGCGAGGGTCTCCGACACGGTGCCCGGTCCGCCCTTGGTCATGCCCCACACGATGTCGAAGGTCTTCAGGCTCGCGACGATGGAGAGTCCGACGACCACGGCCGTGAGCGGGCGCAGCATGGGCCACAGGATGCTGGTGAAGAGGCGGATGCCGCCGGCGCCGTCGATGCGCGCGGCCTCCAGCGGCTCCTTCGGGATGGCCTGCAGCCCGATCGTGAACAGCAGTGCGTTCACGCCGACGCCCTGCCACGACGAGGCGATGATCATCACCACGGTGTTGAGCGGCGCGTCGAGGAGCCACCGCGGCGGGTCGGTCACCCCGAACGCCGCGAGGGCCTGGTCGAGCGCCCCGCCGGAGGAGAGGATGAACGACCACACCACGCCGACGCCGATGCCGGAGAGGGCGTAGGGGATGAGGAAGGGGAGGCGCAGCCAGATGCCCCCGCCGAGGTTCCAGGTGAGCAGCGCGATCGCCAGACCGATGCCGACCGGGATGATCAGGGTGCCGATGACCCAGAGCACGGTGTTCATCGCAGAGCCCACGAAGTCGGCGTCGGTGAACATCTCGACGTAGTTGTCGAGCCCGATCCAGTCGGGGCTGCCGAGGCCGTTGTACTTCGTGAAGCTGAGGAACACCGTCCACAGCAGCGGAAGGTAGAGCAGGACCGCCACCAGGATCACGCCCGGGGCGATGAAGCCCCGGGCGGACCACTGGTACGGCGTCTTCTGATGCGCCATCCGCCCGCTTACTCCTGCTCTGCCCAGTACTTGTCGGCGGTGGCCTGGATCTTCTCCAGGAACGGCATCGGGTCGCCCGGGTTGGCGTTGAACGCGCCGAACTGCTCGATCGCGGTGGTCACGATCTCCGTGGGCATGGCCTCGAAGAACCGGTCGTAGAGCGAGTAGTCCTCGCCGGCGATCTGCTCGCCGAGCTCGGCCAGAGCGGGGTCGGAGACCTCGGCCTTCGGGTTGAAGGCCACGTCGCCGTGCGCCTCGTTCCACGCGGTCTGGGCCTCGGGGGACATCCACCACTCGGCGTAGGCGAGACCGAGGTCGCGCTGCTTCGAGTTCTCGGCGGTGCAGATCGGGCCCGACTCGACGGCCACCGGGGTGGTGTCGAGGTCGCCGTTCACGGCCGGGATGGCGAACATGCCGTAGTCGTCGGCGGTCATGCCGGCGCCTTCGAGGTTGCCGGCGAAGAACGTGCCGAAGTTGATCATGGCGTAGTCGCCCTGCTTGAGGCCGACCGCGGGGTCGGTGGTGCTGCCCGCGTCGCTGAACCAGCCGTTCTCCTGCTCCTCGAGCCAGACGTTCATGATGTCGACGATCTCGGGGTCGGTGTACTTCACGTCGCCGGTGGTGAGCCCGGCGTACAGCTCCGGGTCGGTCGAGGCGACGAGGTGCTGGAACCACTGGAAGGTGAACAGCACGCTGGTCTGGTAGTACGGCGTGACGCCCGCGCTCTTGAGGGTCTCGGCCGCGGTGTTCAGCTCGTCCCACGTGGTGGGGACCTCGACGCCGTTGTCGGCGAAGGCGGCCTTGTTGTAGAACATGATCCAGTACGCGATGTTCATGGGCACGCAGTACTGCTTGCCGTCGAACGTGTAGCTGTCGCGGAGGTCTTCGCTCACCCAGCCCTCGTCGACCGCCTTCGACCAGATGTCGGTGGTCTCGGCGACCAGGCCCTCGTCCACGAGCTGCTTGAGCGAGTCGCCGGTGTGCCAGGTGAAGAGGCCGGGCGACTTGTCGGTGCGGAACGACTGCTTGATGAAGGCGTCGTACTGGTTGGCGTCCGAGTAGCCGGTGGTCTTGAGGGTGATGTCGACGGCTTCGCCGCTGACCTCGTTGAGGGACTCGAAGTCCGGCTTCCACGCCGCCTTGTCTGTGTAGAAGTCGAGCGTGCCGGTGACCTCTCCCCCGTCGTCCCCGCCTCCGGAGTCGCTGGAGCACCCGGCGAGGGCCAGGCTGCCGAGGAGGAGACCGGCCGCGGCGGCGGCGATCGTGCGTCGCGAAATCATTCAGAACTCCCTTGTTCGTATTGGTATCGTTACCAGAAATCTGGTCTCACGATACCGAGGTGATGACTGCGGTGCAAGGGATTCCCGGGTCGGGATCCCTCTGGATGGTGCTGCGTGTCGGTGTTCAGTTGTCGCTCGTGCCTGTGCCGCGCACGAAGGCCTTGACGGTCGCGAACCGGGCGCTGCGCGACTGCTCCGTGCGCTCGATCCGGTAGGCGCCCACCGCGGCAGGCACGATGAACGTCTCGGCGTAGTGGATCACGAAGGGGTCGAAGGCGCCGGTCGGGCTGACCACCCGCACCTCGTCGCCCTCCACCAGGTTCAGCACGTTGACCGTGCCGTCGGTGTCATGGTCGGCTGCGTCGGCGAACCAATGCCGGCGGACCTCGATGAACTCCAGGGCGTGCAGACCGGTGCGCTCCTCGGTCACCGCGTCGTCGCTGCGGATCGTCTCGACCTGATCGACCAGGTTCTCCACCACCCAGGTGCTGTCGCGGTCCCACTGGATGTTGCGGGCGCCGTGGTCGAGGTGCACCGGGCGCGGGATGCCGTCCAGGCCGACGCGGCCCCAGTCCCAGAGCTTGAAGGTGAAGATGAACGGCGTCGCCGAGATCTCCAGGACCATCGAGTTGGAGCCGGACGCGTGCACGGTGCCCGCCGGGATCAGGAAGTGGTCGTGCTTGCGCGCGGGGAAGGAGTTGACGTACTTCTCGGCGGGGAACGGGTGCTCGCCGTCCTGCGCGGTCGCGAGGTCCTGCAGCATCTCGGCGGGGTCGATGCCCTCCTTCGTGCCGAGGTACACGACCGCGTCGTCGCCGGCGTCGAGCATGTAGTAGCTCTCGTCCTGCGTGTAGTGCATGCCGAACGTGTTCTGGATGTAGTCCGTCAGCGGGTGCACCTGCAGGCTCAGGTTGCCGCCGTCCATCGTGTCGAGGAAGTCGAAGCGGATCGGGAACTCGGCCCCGAAGCGCGAGAAGGTCTTCGCGCCGAGCAGCTCGACAGGCCGCGAGAAGACCAGGTCGAGCGCTGGGAGCTCCAGCACGCCGCCCTCGCCCTCCAGCAGCAGCGAGTTCTCCTCCGGCACGCAGTCGAAGCACCAGGCGTAGTTGTCCTTCGACGGATCGAGACCGATGAGGTTCTTCATCCACTGGCCACCCCACACGCCGGGGTCGAAGAACGGCACCACGCGGAACGGGCGGGCCGCCGCATCCTGCAGCGCCTGGCGGAACGCGGCGCCGCTGATCATGCCCGCCTCGGGCGAGTCCGGGTGCGGCTCGGCGGGGGCGATCGCATTGCCGTCGAGCACGAAGTCGACCGTGTCGAACAGGTTGCGCTTGTGCCGGTCGGCGACGCGCCACTCCACGAAGAAGCCGCGCTTGTACTTGCGGAGGTTGTCCTCGCCCGGGTTGTCGGCGCGCCAGTTCGTCGCGCCCTTCCGCTGCCGCAGCTGGATCTCCCAGCGCGCCATGTCGACCAGCACCGTGGCGGCGGAGCCGGGCAGTCGCGGGGTGAGGAGTGCCGCGCCCCAGCCGATCACGACCGTGGGGGTCTCGCCGATCGCCGCCGCGAGGGCGTCGAGCTTCGCGCCGTCGTAGAAGTCGCTCAGCGTGAAGTGGCTCATCACGCCGAAGACCCGGTCATCCGTGAGGTTCGGGGCGATCAGCTCCTCGACCTCGGCGACCGGGCGGGCCGCCGTCTCGACATCCTGGATCGTCCAGCCCGGCAGCGCCGTCCGCACCTGTGCGGTGAGAGCGGGCACGTCCACGCCGGGGTACGTGTCGACCAGGAGCACGGGGGCCGTTCCGGTCACCCGTGCGCACGCCTCGGCGAGCTCCGCCGCGGCTGACCAGCCTTCGGCGCCACGGAGGATCCGCTCGCCCGGCGGCAGTGCCACGGTCGGCTGGGTGTCGTAGCGACCTCGGGTCGTGTGCCCTTCGTGCATGTCGCTGATCGGCGTGGTCACTGGTCCTCCTGTGCGGAAAGGGTGGTGGCTCGGGCGTCGGCCGCTGGTGCGGCGGGAGTGGTGGGGCGCGCGGACGGTGCGGGTGCGTCCGCGGGTGTAGGTGCGTCGGCGGGCGCGGGTGCGGCGGCGGGTGCGGCGGCGGGTGCGGTGGCGGGTGCGGGCGCGGCGGCGGGTGCGGGTGCGGTGGCGGATGCGTCGGGGATGGCAAGCGCGCTGGTGACGGAACCGGGTTCGGCCGGGAGCGCGGTGCGGGCGAGGGCGCTGAGACCCCGGGCGACGGAGAGATCGGGCTCGGGCGGCACGATGAAGCGCGGCGGGGTGAGCGACGGCCACCGGTGGGCGTGCACGTACTCCTCGATCGGCTCGGCGATCGCGTCGCCCGCGCGCAGGATGCCCCCGGAGAGGATCACCACGGACGGATCGTAGGAGTGCACGAGGCTGGTGACGACGGCGCCCCACACGTGCAGGAATCGTGCGCGCAGCTCGGGGTGGGCGTCGGTCGTGAAGACCTCCGCCATCGTGATGCCGGGCGGCAAGGCACGGGTGCTGGCGAGGGCTTCGCCGCAGCCGAGGTTGCCGCACGGGCATGTCGGGCCGTCCAGGTCGACCGTGAGGTGTCCGCCGAGGATCCCTGCGTGGCCGGTGCGACCGCGCAGGGCAGTGCCGTCCATCAGCGCGGCGGTCCCGATGCCCGTGCCGAGGGTGACCAGTACGGCGTCGCGTTCGCCCGCGGCGCTGCCGGTCGAGGTCTCGCCCAGGAGGGCCGCCCTGGCGTCGTTCTCCACGACAGCGGGCAGCCCGAACTCCGCGCGGGCCCAGGTGCGCAGGTCGAAGTCGCGGAGGAAGTCGTACTTGGCGTTCGCGTGCCGCATGCGACTGGTCGCGGGGTCGACCACACCGGGGACGGCGATGCCGACCGCGTCAGCATCCCGTCCGATCTCGGTGAGCAGCCGATGCGCGTCGACCGCGGCGTCGGCGAGGTCGGAGGCGGCGCCCCGCACGGGGAGCCGGCTGGAGGCGAGGATGCTGCGGCCGTCGATCACGGCGAGCTTGATCTCGGTGCCCCCGAAATCGATGCACAGCTCCATCGGTCCTCCTCGCTCGACTGATTGGTAACGTTATCAACGGGACTGCGGGGTGTCAACATGCTCTAGTTCCTCCCGCTCGCGCGGATCGCGGGCCGCGCTCGAACGGCGCAGGGGACCGCGGACCGCGCGCCGAGCAGCGCGTTCGCCCCGGCCCGGGTTCAGCGGACGCTGCGGAGCCACATCAGCGCCTCGACGCGCCGCGCGGCGTCCGGGTCGCCCCGCCGGGGTTCAACGGACGATGCGGAGCGGCACCAGCAGTTCGACCTCGCGGGCGGCGGCGTTCAGGTCGTCCTGCCCGCGCTTCGCGGACGCTGCGGAGCGGCACCGGCGCCTCGGCCTCGCGCGCGGCCCCGTCCAGGTCGCCCCCGCCCGGGTTCAGCGGACGCTGCGGAGTGATACCGGGAGTTCGACCTCGCGGGCGGCGGCGTCGCGGTCGCGGCCGTCGAGGCGGTCGAGCAGCAGCCGGGTGGCCGTGCGGCCGAGTTCCCGCGGGTCGTGGTCGATCACGCTGATCGGCACGGGGGAGAGCTCGGCGAGCTCGAAGTCGTCGAAGCTCATCAGCTCCGGGAAGTCCGCCGGGGTGCGCAGGCCCGCATCGAGCTGCGTGCTGATCTCCTTGAGCGCGCCGATCGCGTTGCGGTTGTTGGCGCAGAAGATCGCCGTGGGCGGGTTCTTCGCGCGGAGCAGTGCGCGCGTGGCGTCGCGGGCCTGCTCCACGGTCTGCTGCTCTGTCGCGACGAGGTGCGGATCCGCGGTGAGGCCCCGGGCGTCGAGGGCGCGCAGGAATCCGGCGTGACGGCGGGCTCCCGTGAAGATCGACGGCGCATTGCCGAGGTAGCCGATGCGCGTGTGACCGCGGTCGATCAGGGCCGTGGTGCCGCGGAACGCGCCCTCCTCGTCCGCGAGCACGACGCTGTCCACGGCGAGGCCGTCGATGCGGCGGGACGCGAGCACCACGGGCACCCCCTGGTTCTGCGAATGTGCGAGATGCGCGGAGCTCGGCCCGGCAGGCACCACGATCAGCCCGTCCACGCGGCGGCCGAGGAAGTCGCCGACGAGCTCGGCCTCCCGGGTCGCGTCCTCCGAGGTGTTGCCGAGCAGGATGCGACGCCCGGTGAGGGCCGCCTCCTCCTCCACGCCGAGCGCGAAGGTGCTGTAGTACGGGTTGGCGATGTTGGTGATGGCGACGCCGATCAGTCCGCTGCTGTGGCCGGGACGGATGCTGCGCGCGTTCTCATTGCGGTGATAGCCGAGCTCGGCCACGGCTTCCAGGACGCGCTGCTGCACCTCGGGCTTCACGTTCACCCCGCCGGACAGGGTCCGCGACACGGTCATGGGGCTGACGCCCGCGCGCTGCGCGACCTCTTTCACGGTCGGCCGGTGCGCTCTCTCGGCCATTCCTGCCCTCCGACCCATCCTGCGTACCACCTGAAGGGAACGTTATCAGCGGACTGCCGAATCGGCGGCGAGGTGTCGATGGTGACGGCGTACACAACTCCTCAAAACATGTCCGGTACGGCGGGGTTCTGGGCGGCTGCGGGTCGACCCAGCGAGAATCTGAGGAGTTGTGAACGCCGAATCGGCTGCACCCCGGGGCGAGGTGCCGGCAGTGGTGCGGCTCCCGCCACCCGTGCGCATAACTCAGGAGAAACGCAGTCCGAGCGCCTGGACGGACCGGATCGGCGGTCGCGCGGTCCGGTTCTCCTGAGTTGTGCACGCGGTTCGAGGGTGAACGGGGCCGAGCGTCAGGTGGGTCGCGGGTGAACGCGCGGGACGAGGGTGAGGCGGCGACCGCGGCGCGAGGTGTCAAGGGTCTCTTCCGCGTCGGAGGTCTCGCGTAGAAAGGAGGTCGACGGAAGGGCAGGGCATGGCCGCAGGTGACATCGAGACGTTCTCGCGCAACGGGATCTGGTTCAACCGCATCCAGGGGGAGTCGCACACGCTCGGGAGCAGCTTCGAGTCCATGGAGGAGGCGGTGAAGGTCGGCCGCGGGGCCGCGGTCGCGCGTCAGGTGCACCACGTCGTGCGCACGGAAGAGGGCCCCTCCGAGGATGTCGCTCCCCACGAAGCGCACCCGCGCGACCTGATGTGGTGAGCGGCGCGATGCTCCTGCAGGCGTGTGTCAACGGCGCCCGCGACGTGGCCTCTCATCCGTGGCTCAGCGCCGATGAGACGGTCGTGGCGCAGGATGCGGCGGCGGCTGTCGAGGCGGGTGCGGCGGAGGTGCACGTGCACCCGAAGGATGCGGCCGGGCGGGATTCGCTCGACCCCCGGGACGTGCAGCGGTGGCTCGGTGCGGTTCGCGCGGCGTGCCCCGACGTGGCGGTCGGCGTCACGACGGGGGCGTGGGCGGAGCCGGACGTGGCGCGGCGGCTCGCGGCGATCGAGGCGTGGACGGAGCTGCCCGATTACGCCTCGGTGAACTGGCACGAGTCCGGAGCTGACGAGGTGGCAGCGCTGCTGCGGCGCCGCGGGATCGGCGTGGAGGCGGGCATCTGGGATGCGTCCGGGCTCGAGGCCTGGCGCGTCTCGCCCGTGCGTGGCGACTGCCTGCGTGTGCTCGTGGAGCTTCCGGATGAAGCCGCCGAGGTGGTGCGCGCCCATGCCGAGGGGCTGATCGCGCACGTCGCTCGCGAGGAGCCGGAGGCATCGGTGCTGCTGCACGGCGAGGAACTGTCGGCCTGGCCGGCCCTCGACCTCGCGGTGGAGCTGGGCCTCGACACCCGGATCGGCCTGGAGGACACGCTGCTTCTCCCCGACGGCTCCGACGCCCCGAGCAACGCCGCCCTCGTTCGGGCGGCCCTGGCCCGCGGCGCGGGGGCGTGACCGCAGGGACGGCTCAGGCTTCCCAGCCGGCCCAGTCCGGGCGGTCGACGATGCAGAAGCGGTTGCCCTCCGGGTCTTCCATGATGATGTAGTCGGCGTCGTCGGGGCGGCGGTCCCAGTGCACCTCGCGGGCGCCGAGCGTAGTGAGGCGCTGCACCTCCGCCCCCTGGTCCTCGGCGTAGATGTCGAGGTGGATGCGCGGCGGCAGCACACGCTCGGAGTGCTGGGCGTCGAGGGCGATGCACGGGGTCTCGGCGTCGCGCGGTGCGAGGATGATCCAGTCGTCCTGGACGGGGTCCCGTTCCACGTAGTCGAGGGCGGCCTTCCAGAACTCCGCCTGCGCGGCGAGGTCGTTCACACGGATCACGATCGACACGAGCTTCAACATGCGGCCGAGTGTAGGGGCGGGCTCCGACAGGGATCAGGGGCTTGCGCTCTCCTGCTCGTGGGCTCTCGCCGCCGCGTCCGTTCGCCCGAAGTCGCTCGCGAGCCAGGCTTCGACCGACGTCGCCGGGAAGTCGCGCGGCGTGTACGTGCCGGCGAGCGTCCGCGCTTCGCGCATCCGGTCGAGGCGGAACAGCCGCCAGTCGTTGCGGTCGACGTCGAACCCGACGAGGTACCAGTGTCCCTTCCGCAGCACGTGGCGATAGGGATCGATGGTCCGCGTGGTCCGGCGGCCGTGCTGGTCGGTGTACTCGAACGCGACGCGCCCGCCTTGGGCGACCGCGTCGGCGAGGGTGCCGACGAGGGCCCAGACCGCTGGGGTCGACGGCGGCTGCAGGATCTGCGTCGACAGGGCGGTGGCGGCGGCGCGGCGGCGCAGCGCCGGCGGCAGTGTCTGCTCCAGCTTGGTGCGGGCGACCGCCGCGGCAGGGTCGTCCGGGTTCCACGCCTCGAGCACGAGCAGGCTCGTGATGATCGTGGTGACCTCGTCCGCTTCGAGCAGCAGCGGCGGGATCCGGGTGCCGGGGCGAAGCCGGTATCCGGCGCCGGGCCCGGGTCGGGAGTGGACGTCGTAGCCGAGGTCGCGGAGGCGCTGGGCGTCCCGGCGCACGGTCCGGGGGCTCACCTCCATCCGGGCGGCGAGGTCGGGCACGCTCCACTCGCCGCCCGTCTGGAGCAGCGCGAGCAGTTGCAGCGTCCGGTTCGTCGGTGTCTCCATCACGCCATGATCCCGCATGCTGCGGCCAGGATCAGGCCGCATCTCGACCTACCGTGGCAGGCACACATCGATGAGGAGGGACTCTGATGCGCATCGCAGTCACGACCCCGAACGGCAACGTCGGCAGCCACCTGACCCGGATGCTGGTGCGCGCCGGCGTCCGCCCGCTGCTGCTGACCCGCGATCCCGCCCGCATCGCGGACGACCTGCGCGCGTTCGTCGACGTCGCGCGTGCCGACTCTCAGAATCCGGACGAGGTGATCGCGGCGACGCGCGGCGTGGACACCCTCTTCTGGGTCGACCCCTCGGTGATGTCCGAGGATCCGCTCGCCGACTACGCCCGCGCGACCGACGCGGTGGTCGCGGCCGTGCGGGCGAACGGCGTCCGCCGGGTGGTGTTCCAGAGCAGCGTCGGTGCCGAGAAGCGCCACGGGGCAGGCGAGATCGACGGGCTCGCGGCGACGGAGGTCGCGCTCGACGCGCTCGGCATCGACGTGACGCACCTGCGCTGCGGCTACTTCTTCAGCAACCTGCTGCTCGACGTGGAGTCGGTGCGGGCGGGGACGCTGCGCACGGTGCTCCCGCTCGACGCAAGGAGGCCGTGGGTGGCGCCGCGCGACATCGCCGAGGTCGCGGCTCTGGCGCTGCTGAACCGGCAGTGGAGTGGGCGGCGGGTGCAGGCCGTGCACGGTCCCACGGACCTGAGCTGGAGCGAGGTCGCCGGGATCCTGACGCGCGAGTTCGGCCACGAGGTGACGGCCGTGCGCGTGGGGGACGAGGACATGCGCGACGGCCTTCTCTCCGCGGGCATGCCCCCGGCGATGGCTGAGGCCGTGCTCCGCATGTCCACCGGCCTGCGCGACGACTTCACCCCCGAACAGCGCCGCTCGCCCGCGACCACCACCCCGACGACGCTTGCCGCATGGGTGCGCGAGGAGCTGCGGGGCGTGGTGTGACCGCCCTGGCTCAGCGCACGAACCCCTCCTGCACGCGGCCTCCTGCACGGGTGAGCTCCTCGTCCGCGCGCGCCGCGAAAACGGTCAGGTCGCCGCGGAGCAAGGGGGCCGCGAGACGCTCGGCACGCGCGGGGTCGAGGTCACGGAGGCGCCGCGGCAGGTACTTGCCCGTTCCGATCCAGTGCCGCTCCGTGAGCAGCACGAGTTCCGCGACCCGGGAGAACAGGGTCCAGGCGATGACGTTCCGCTCCAGCTCATCGGTGGCATCGCGCAGATCGTCGAGCAGGTCGGTGATCACGTAGCGCCGTAGCGCCAGCTCGTGCTCGTCCGCGGTGGGGCCCTCCGCGAGCTTCGCACTCCACTCTTCGCGGAGGGCGGTGAGGGCTCCGCCTCCGCGAACCTCTTCACCCTCGATGAGCATATGGACGATGACCGGCCGGTGCTGACTGATCCCGCCGCGCGCCCACTCGGCGTAGCCGTCATGCGTGTACGCGAAGACCTCGAACACCTCGCCTTCGAAGCGGTAGGTCGCGGCGCGGCTCGTCCCGCCGTCCGGGAACAGGTCGTCGCCGATGACGAGGAGGTCGATGTCACTGGAGGCGGTGCGGTCGCCCCGCCCCGTGCTGCCGCCGATCACCGCGATCTCCGCCGCCGGGTATTCGCGCTCGATGAAGCGCTTACACAGGTCGAGGTAGGTCATCCGGGCATCGTAACCAGTACCGCGCTAGTCATCGCGTCGCTCGGAGCGAATCGTCCGCTCCGCTCGCCCGGGGGGTGGCGGTGCATCATCGACGTGTGTCACCCGAGGATGCCGAGCACCGCCGCGGCTACTCCGTGGTCGCTCATCACGTCGCTCCTCGTCCTTCCGGCGGCGGCCCGGTCTCATGCCGAGGACCCTCTTCAACGCGGTGATCGCAAACCGGCCGACGCCCCACGACGATCACGATCGACGCCAGGAGTGTGGAGAGTGAGAGGCCGATGGTCACCCGCCCTCCTTGTCGCGAGTGGATCCGGAACGAGCCGACGGGACACGTGAGCGTCGCATTCGACTCTGGCGTGCGTCACCGCGGTTGTGCGCGGCTGGTCGCCGTGGAAGGCAGCGCCCCGGGCCGCACTCTGAAGTGAGAGACGAAAAGTGCGCGAGGAGACCGTCCCCCGAGGCGTGGCCAGTCCCGTGCTTGGGGTCAAGGCCTCTCGCCGGCTCGTGACACCACCGCACGAGTAACGCCCCCGCCGTTCGGGTCGGCGGGGGCGTCGGTCTCGCGTGTCGGGGTTACTGCACCGACCAGCCGCCGTCGGAGGCGAGGATGGCGCCGTTGATGTTCACGGCGTCGTCCGACAGCAGGAAGGTGATCGACGCGGCCAGGTGCTCGGCGGTCGCGACGGTCGGGATGGCCTGCTGGAACGGGGCGAGGCGGCCCGAGCCGTACTCCGACATGTGCGGCGGCATCGGGATGCCGGTGGCGACACCGCCGGGGGCGACGGAGTTCACGCGGATGCCCTTCGGTCCGTACATGAAGGCGGCCGACTTGGTGACGCCGATGATGCCGTGCTTGCTGGCGGTGTAGGCGTTGCCGGAGGCGTTTCCGCGCAGGCTCGCCTCGCTCGACACGTTGAGCACAGAGCCGCGTCCGGCCTTCTCCATGATCGGCAGCACGGCCCGCATGAGCTTGAACGGGGCGGTGAGGTTGATCGCGATCACGCGGTCCCACACGGCGTCCGACGTCTCGCCGGCGGGCGAGAAGTCGTCGTTGATGCCGGCGATGTTCGCGAGGCCGTCGATGCGGTCGCCTGCGGCGGCGATGACGGCGTCGATGGCCTCCTGCGTCGTGAGGTCGCCCGCGACGGTGACGACGTCGGCACCTTCGAGCTCGGCCTTGAGGGCGTCGAGCTTCTCCGCGGCGATGTCGCTCGCGATCACGCGGCCGCCTTCGCGGGCGATGCGGGAGGCGGTGGCCTTGCCGATGCCGGAGGCGGCGCCCGTGACGATCACGGTCTTTCCGGCGAAGCGACCCGCGGTGACCTTCTCGGTCCAGCCTTCGGACTCGTCCGCCTCAGGGATCTCGCCGTTGTTCGCGGCACGGACGAGGTCGTCGACGACCGACTGCGGGAGCTGGCCCTGGCTCATGGCGACGAGCTGCTGCAGGGGGAGTCCGAGAACGGGGGTGAGGAGTTCGGGGTCGGCGCCCGTCTGCTCGAAGAGTCCGCGGATGAGCGGGCCGCCGGTCGGGTCGTTCATCCAGTCGCCGATGGTGGAGTGTGCGGTGAGGGCCATGCTCTTTCTCCTTGCTCGGGTTTCGCAACGGTGCGTCTACTTATGTTCCAGTGTACGCCTCTGTACGCTCGATGGGTGCCCCGTCCTCGCAGTGAGAAAGCCCGCCAGTCCGTGCTGGATGCGATGCGGCGTGCGCTCGCCGCGGACGGCTACGAGGCCGTGACGATCGAGGGCCTGGCCGAAGCCGCCGGGGTGTCGAAGCAGACCATCTACCGGTGGTGGAAGACGAAGGCCGCGATCCTCGGCGAGGCGCTGCTCGAAGGCTCCCTGCCCGGGTCTGACGTGGCCGTGCCGATGACGGACGACCTCGGCGCGGATCTGCGGGCATGGTTCACCGCCGTGTCGGCCGGGCTTGCGCGGCCCGAGGGGGTGGCGCTCGCGCGGGCGCTCATCGAGGTGACCGCGGCGGATCCGGAGCTGGGGCTGCTGCTGAACGAGCGCCTGGCTGCACCGATCCGCGAATGGGTTGCCGAGCGGGTGGCGCGCGGGTGCGAGGCCGGCGACGTGCGAGCCGACGTGGACGCCGCGGCGATCGCGGATCAGTTCATCGCGACCGCCTCTTACTCCGCCCTGATCGGCCAGCCGCTGCCCGCCGAACGCGTGGAGTCCACGGTGGCGCTGCTGCTCCGGGGGATCGGCGAGTAGGGACTCTGGGCCTCGACGTTGCAGAGTCGAAGGAGATCTTACGCCTCGAAGGACGACTTCGGTATTCGGCTCCTTCCGTTCGAGAGATTTCCTTCACGCCGTGCGACGCCTGGGAGCGTCACCTCCGTGCGGCGCCGAGTGTGCGACGCCTGCGTCAGCACCGCCTGACCAGGAGCATCGTGTCTCGACGTCGCGCTGTCGAAGGAGATCTCACGCCTCGAAGGACGGCTTCGGCATTCCGCTCCTTCTGTTCGTGAGTTCTCCTTCATGCGGTGCGACACCCGCGTGCGACGCATCGGCACCGCCCGACCGGGAGCATCGTGTCTCGGCGTCGCACGATCGACGGAGATCTCACGCCACGAAGGACGACTTCGGCACTCCGCTCCTTCTGTTCGCGAGTTCTCCTTCACGCCGTGCGACGCGCGATGCACAACGCCGGAAGTCGAACGCCTGCGGGGCCGCCTGTCAGCCCTTCGCCCCCGCGCGGCGTCGCGGGCTGTCGGGGTTCATGAGGGAGTGGCGGCGGCCGTAGGTGAAATAGATGATGAGGCCGATCACGAGCCACACGGCGAAGCGCAGCCAGGTCTCCCAGTGCAGCTGCAGGATGAGGAAGAGCGAGAAACCGACGCCGATGATCGGGACCACCGGCATGAACGGCAGCCGGAAGGTGCGCGGGGCGTCCGGCTTCGTGTAGCGGAACACGATCACGGCGACGCACACCACGACGAACGCAGCGAGGATGCCGATGTTCGTCAGGTCGGCGACCGCGCGGATGGGGAAGACACCGGCGAAGAAGGCGGAGGCGAGGCCCGCGATCCAGGTCACGCGCTGGGGGACGCCGCGCCGGTCGACCTTGCTGAACCATCCGGGGAGGAGTCCGTCGCGGCTCATCGAGAACCAGACGCGGGTCGCGCCGAGGAGGAAGGTGAGCATGACGGTGAGGATCGACAGCACCGCGAACACGGAGATGATCGCCGCGACGACGGGCAGCCCCACGCTGGAGAAGGCGGAGGCGAAGCCGGCCTTGGGGTCGATGTCGGTGTAGTTCTGCATGCCGGTGAGCACGAGGGTCGCGGCGACGTACAGCAGCATCGCGATGATGAGCGAGAGGATGATCGCCTTCGGCATGTGCTTGCGGCCGTCCTTGGCCTCCTCGGGGGCGGTGCTCATCGCGTCGTAGCCGAACACCGCGAAGAACACGGTCGCGGCGCCGGTGAAGACGGGACCGAAGCCGCTCGGCATGAACGGGTCGTAGTTCTCGGTGTTGATGTAGAAGACGCCGAGGCCGACGATGCCGAGGATCAGGGCGATCTTGATCGCGACAGCCACCAGCTCGAAGCGCCCGAACGTCTTCGTGCCGCGGCTGAGGAGGAAGGTCACGAGCAGGCAGATGACGATGGCGGGGATGTTGACGACGCCGCCCTCGACGTCGGCGGTCTCGGTAACGGCCGTCGGCAGGTGGATGCCGAAGCCGGAGAGGAACGCGTCGAGGTAGCCGGAGATGCCGATCGCGACGACGGCCACGATGGCGACGTATTCGAGCAGGAGGTCCCAGCCGATGAACCAGCCGACGACTTCGCCGAGGGCTACGTAGCCGTAGCTGTAGGCGGATCCGGCGCGCGGGATCATGCCCGCGAACTCGGCGTAGGAGAGGGCGGCGGCCGCGGAGGCGAGCCCTGCGATCAGGAACGAGATGAGCACCGCCGGGCCGACGCCGGGGTTCGCAGCGTCTCCGTGGGCGACGAGCCCCGCGAGCGAGAAGATCCCGACTCCGATGATGCCGCCGACGCCGATGGCCGTGAGCTGCCAGAGCCCGAGCGACTTGTGCAGACCGCTGCTCGCGGCATCCTCCGCCATGTCGCTGACGGGCTTGCGTCGCCAGACCGAGTGGGACGTAGAGTTCGAGGTTGTGCGGGGCATCATCGCCTTCCGGTCGGGCTCGCACACGGTGGTGCACGAGGTCCTCTGCCGCGAGGGGTGGATGCCCTCGCGGTGTCCCGTCAGTCGGGGGCGGCGCCGGGTGGTGCGCCTGTCAGCCGAGGGGACCCGACGCACGTTACCCCGGGCGAGCGACAGCGGCAATGTTTGTTGCAGTGGTAAACGACGGGGTGCGGAACCGTCTGGAGCGCGGCGAAGCACCGAGCGATCGGTGGTCGCGCACGAGCCGCTCCTCTATGCCGAGCGGTACGCCGTGACCAGCATCATCTTCAAGGACCCGATGAAGCAGGCCTGGCGCTGGACGCCGGAGCGTGGCCTGGAGCAGCTCATGGGCGCTCTGCCCACAGGTGACGCGACGGGCTCGAGCGCAGGCGACTAGTTCGCGATCGGCGTCGGCTTCTTCGCGTCCGTGCGGCCATCCGTGAAGCGCGCCTGGGCGCGGTCGTGGCGGCGGGGTACCTCGACGTGCTTCGTGGCGGCGGCGAGTCCCATGCGCTTGGTGGAGACGTAGACGCTCTCGGCGGTGTCGACGAGGAAGGTCTCGTGCCACACCCCGACCGCGTCGGGGGCCTCGCGGGCGGCTCGGTTGAAGGCCGTCCAGGCGGGGCGATGCTCCTGGTTCGGGTTCGAGGCGTAGGCGTACAGCTTGTCGATGGATGACCAGAACTGCACGACGTAGGGGCCGCCCGATCCGAGGAGCAGCTGGTAGCCGAGCAGACCGGAGTTGCGGTCGGTGCTGAGCTCGCGGAGCATCCGCGGCATCGCGACGAACGCGGGGAGCCACAGGTCGGGCCGCCACCAGCGGTTGATCTGCATCCCGATGTGGAACACGACGAGTTCGCCGTCGTGGTGGTGGGTCATGCGACCCGTGACGACCTTGGGCATGCGGCCCCCTTCGATTGGATAGTGTCACTATCGATCATGGATAGCGCTACTATCGATGTCAAGAGGTGGCCATGAGGATTTCCGAGCTGTCGGCGCAGACCGGCGTGACCGTGCCGACGATCAAGTACTACCTGCGCGAAGGGCTGCTGCCCGAGGGCGAGCGCAGCTCCGCGACGCAGGCCGCCTACGGCGAGAAGCACGTCGAGCGGCTGCGGGTGATCCGGGCGCTGCTCGACGCCGGCGTGAGCATCGCCGAAACGCGGCGGGTGCTCGGCGCGTTGGACGACCCGCCCGCGAACCCGCACGAGCTGCTCGGGACCGCGCACGCCGCGATCACTCCGCCGGTGGAGGAGTCTGTGGATCTGGCGGATGCCGAAGCCCTGGTCGAGGGGCTCGGGTGGAAGCCAGGGATGTGCGACGAGGCGGTGCTGCACGCGGTCGCCCGGGCCCTGGACGGCCTGGAGCGCGCGGGTTTCGTCGTGCCGGATGCTGTGATGCGCGAATACCTGCGGTCGGCCCGACGCATCGCGGACGCCGAGATCGCGGGGGTGCCGGAGAGTTCGGCGGAGGCGGCGGTGCGCTACGTGGTGCTCGGGTCAGTTCTGGTGGAGCCGCTGCTGCTGGCGTTGAGGCGCGTGGCTCAGCAGGTGAGTTCGGGCGAGCGGTTTGGGGCTACCAACGAAGATCGCGGATAGCTGTTCGTTTCCGCCGAGCTTATGCGGCGGATACGTCGTCGGCCAGTAACGCCGCTTGCGCGATAACCAGGTCGATTGCCTCGTCACGCGCGTCTGGCGGGTACTTGTAGCGCGCCAGGATCCGCTTGATCTGAGACCGCATTTGTGCCTGGACCGACTGCTTGTTGCGCCAGTCGATCGTGACGGAATTGCGAATCTTCGCCACCAGTTCGCGGACGATCTTCTTAAGCGTCTCGTCGCCCAGCTCGAGGACTGCGGATTCGTTCTCGGCGACGGCATCGTAGAAGGCGACTTCATCGGCCCGGAGTCCCAGTTCCGCGGCTCGCATCGCGAGGTCGGCCTTCCCCTTCATCTCCTTCGCCATCTTCACGAGCTCGGCGATGATTTCTGCGGTCGAGAGTGTGCGGTTCGTGTATCTCGTGAGGGCGCCGTCGAGCATCTCGGAGAAGCGTTTGGCTTGCACGATGTTCGACCTTCGAAGCGACCGGATCTCGTTGTTGATCAGTCGCTGCAGCAGCGCCTGCTGCAGGTTCGGCTGTTCGGTGTGCTGCAGCGACTCGAGGAACTCATCCGAGAGCAGCGAGAGTTCCTGCGAGTTGAGGCCGGCGCGGGCGTAGATGTCGACCACCTTGTCCGCTGCGACTGCTGCATTCATCAACTGGGTGAACGCGGTGTCGAGGTCGGGCCCGCCATGTCCGTCACGCCCGGAGTCGGGATTCTGTAGCTTCATCACCGCAACCCGCGCGGAAGTGAAGAGACGCACGTCATCAGCGATCGCGCGGGCACGATCGTCCGCCCCGGCGAGGGAGTGCGCTTTGATCAGCGCGAGCACCTGATCCTGATACCGCTTCGCACGGTCGTCCTCGGCGAGCACAAAGTTCGCCAGGCTCGCGATCTGCTGCAGTTGCTCGGCGCCCGCGAGCGTGGGCGACGAGTCGTAGGGATGTTGGTGCAGGAGAGCTTTCACGACGTCGTGCTTCTCGAGCATCAACTCGATGACCTCATCGATCGGCACGCCGGCCTGTTCGCGGTCGGATGGCGAGTAGACCCCCAGGGCTTCTTCGAGGCTCGGGAGCAGCCCGATGTAGTCGACGATAAGTCCGCCGTCCTTATCGCGGAACCGTCGGTTGACGCGAGCGATAGCTTGCATGAGGCCGGCACCACGCATCGACTTGTCGACGTACATCGTGTGAAGCACCGGCGCATCGAACCCGGTCAGCCACATGTCGCACACGATGATGATCTCGAGCGGGTCGGCTGGATCCTTCGCACGCGCCTGCAGTTCCTTGCGCACAGTCTTCGAGTAGATGTGCGGCTGCGCCCACGCCTCACTCGCCGCCGATCCGGTGATGATGACTTTGATCTTGCCCTTCTTCGGGTCAGGATCGTGCCAGTCGGGGTGCTTCGTGACGAGCATGTCGTACAGTCGTACCGCAATGCGCCGGCTCATCGTCACGATCATCGCCTTGCCGAATGCGCCGACCTTTCGACGCTCCCAATGCTCGTCGATGTCGTCGGCGATGCGCTCCAGCCGCGGCTCGGCGCCGACGATCGCTTCCATCCGCGCCCACTTCGATTTCGCGTCGTTGCCCGCGTTCTCATCGACCTCTTCGACGATCTCGTCCGCGAGCTCATCGAGCGCCGAGCGGTCTTCCCGAGAGATGTCGAGCCGCGCCACCCGGGCCTCGTAGTAGATCTTCACGGTCGCGCCGTCTTGCACAGCACGCGTGAGGTCGTACACATCGATGTAGTCGCCGAACACTGCGCGAGTGGACTTGTCGGCGTCGTCGATCGGCGTGCCGGTGAACCCCAGGAACGTCGCCCCGGGCAGTGCGTCACGCATGCTCTTCGCCAAGCCTGGCTTCACGCGCCCGAGTGCGTCGACCCGATCCTTGAGGCCGTACTGCGACCGGTGCGCTTCGTCAGCGATCACGACCACATTTCGGCGGTCGGTGAGCACCGGGCTATCATCACCGTCCTCCCCTGCGGCGAACTTGTGAAGAGTTGTGAAGACGATGCCGCCCGATGCGCGTGTGAGCAGACGGCGCAGGTCGGTTCGCGACGTCGCCTGAACGGGGGTCTCGGGAAGAATGTGCGCAGGTGCGAACGTGTCGCCGAACAGCTGGTCGTCGAGGTCATTGCGGTCCGTGATGAACACGAGTGTCGGGTTAGCCATTCGCGGGTCTTGCATGATCTTCGCGGCGAAGAACACCATCTCGAAGCTCTTGCCCGAACCCTGGGTGTGCCAGACGACACCTCCACGCCGGTCGCCGTCCGGGCTCGACGCGCGAACGGTGGATTCGACGGCTGCGTTTACAGCCCAGAACTGGTGGTACTTCGCCACTCGCTTGATCAGGACGCGCTTTGCCTGGCCGGTACTCGCGTCATTCGTGGTTTCGTCGCTGAACACGACGAAGTTGCGCAGCAGATCCAGAAAGCGCTCTTTCTCGAAGACGCCCTTGATCAGCACCTCGAGGCTCAGCGTGCCGTCGACAACGGGAGTCGGCGAGTCGATCGACTTCCACGGCGCGTAGTGCTCGAAAGCCCCGGTGTAGGTACTCATTGCGGCCGCGAGGCCGTCCGAGATGACGGTGACAACGTTGGTGCGGAACAGCGTCGGAATGTCGTCACGGTACGTCTGAATCTGGTTCCATGCAGAGTGCATGGTTGCGTTCTCCGCGACGGGATTCTTCAACTCGAAGAGAGCGACCGGGAGCCCGTTTACGAACACCAAGACGTCGGGGCGACGGTTCTTGTTTTCGATGATCGTGAACTGATTGGCAGCGAGCCAGTCGTTGTTGTCGGGGTCCTCGAAGTCGATCACCCTCATCAGTCGAGTGCGCACGACGTAGTCCGAGTCGCGGTACTCGGCGCCGACACCCTCGGTCAGGATCTTGTGGATTCGCCGGTTCTCGTCGATCAGGCTCTGCCCGCCCGTAGACGTGATCGCGAGCACCGTGCTTTCGACCATCTCGGTCGTGGCGCCAGGATTGATTCGGGTGATCGCATCGCGCAGGCGACCTTCGAGGATGACCTCCCGGAAGTTGATGCGCTCTGCGTCAGGCTCGCCGGGAGCGATGGTCGATGCATTGAGCGTATGGAAGCCGAGTTCGGCAAACCACCCGAGGGTTGTCTCCTCGAGCACGGCCTCATTCATCAGCGACACTGGTGTCCTCCCGCGGATCAAGCACTGGGGTTCCTTCTACAACATTGCTTGAGTCAACGACTTCCTTCACGGAAACGCGGACCCGCCCGGAGAGCAGTTCCGGGATCAATGAATCGCGGAGAGCGGCCAGGCGACGGGACTCGAGGGTCACGGACTCCAGCCGATCGATTAGGGGTGTGACATTCTTGTCCAGCGCCTTGAGCTCGCTTTCGGTCAGCCTGGGAACGGGCCAAGAAGCCACGTCCGCCCAGGCAGCTCGCGGCATTCGTGTTCCGGTTGAGGACGCCGCCAGCGAGTTGATCAATGCGTCGGACGCGGCAATACAAGTGATTAGCCCCAGGTCTCGAGGGTTTTTCGGCCGGATCACGAGGATGTCCGTCGAGCAGACACCTCCGACTGGCGCGATACCGACCTTCTTGAAATAGGGCCGCAGCCTTCCGAAGAGTACGTCTCCGCGCTCAAACGACGCCTTATGACTCCCCAATCCTTCGGACGTCGTCCAATCGTGGAGGAATACTGATCCCCTGGGCATGTGCTCGAAGCCGACATAGTTCGTCGAGTGAGTGATGTCCTCCGCCTTGACTGTGGCCTTGACGAGGTCACAGTAGTCCGCGAGTATGCCGCTGTCGCCACTCGATGTGTCAACTGCGAGTTGCACCTTCGCGCGGAGCAGTTGCTCCCCCGTCTCGACCAGCCGTCGATTCGCGTCAATCTTGTCGTCGAGGGCGCCGAGCATCGAGGCGATCCTTCGTTGCTCTGTAAGCGGTGGAAGCTCAATCCCCACCTTTACGAGTTCGGCCTGTCGAATACCTTGAACAGTGGTCCCACTGGTTCGGGACATCATGTCGTCTCGAAGTTGACCACCTCTCAGTGCGTAGTAGAGGTACCGGCCGTCAAGCAGGTTCGGATTTCCCCGCAGCGCGAACACTCGTTGACCGACAGCCCAGTCGACGTCATCGCTTATGAATGCGACTTCCCCAGTCGGTGCCTCAGATGTGAGCAGCACATCTCCTTTGCGAAGGGGTATCTTCATCCATCGCCGGTACATCTCGCCAGAAATGTAGTGGTGATCGTTACCGTCGACACGGCTGCCCTTGATGTTGAGGGCAGACACGACGCGATGACCAGTCGTAGTCCAATCTCCACCGAGCTTCTTCGGCGTCTTCCCGCGATGGTCAATAAGCACCTCCAGCGCGTCGCCGAGCCTCATGCGGGTCCGAGTCACTTCAGCCCCGCCAACTTCTCGCGCACGACCCGCTCAAGTTCGGCGCCACGGTCGAACTCTGCGAGCAGCTCGCTCGTGAGGCGTTCGATCTTCTCGGCGATCGGCTCGTCGTCGGCTTCTGCTTCCTGGGCGCCGACGTAGCGTCCAGGGGTGAGTACGAAGCCGTGCTGCTCGATCTCGGCCAGCTTCGCTGCCTTCGCGAAGCCGGGGACGTCCTCGTATCCGCCGTCATGGTTGCGCCACGCATGGTATGTGTTGGCGATCTTCGCGATATCGCCGTCCGGTCCGTCCGTGAGCACGCGCAGACGTCGAGTCTCCATCGTGCCGAGCTTGCGAGCATCGATGAACAGCACCTCATCGTCACGCTTGCGGTGCCCATTGCCGCCGCGATCCTTGGAGATAAACCAGAGGGCGACCGGGATGCCCGTGTTGAAGAAGAGCTTGTCGGGCATCGCGACGATGCAGTCGACGAGTCCTGCGCGCACGAGATTCTCGCGGATCTGACCCTCGCCGCTCTGCTTCGACGACAACGAGCCGTTGGCGAGGACGAAGCCAGCGGTGCCGTTGGGCTTGAGGTGGTGGATGAAGTGCTGCACCCATGCGAAGTTCGCGTTGCCCTGCGGTGGGGTTCCGTACTTCCAGCGTGGGTCGTTTGCGAGCTTCGGGTTCCACCAGTCGCTCACGTTGAACGGTGGGTTCGCGATCACATAGTCGGCGCGGAGGTCGGGGTGGAGGTCATTGACGAACGAGTCGTCGGACTTCTCGCCGAGGTCCGCCTCGATGCCGCGAAGGGCGAGGTTCATCTTCGCGAGCTTCCAGGTGGTGTCGGTGAACTCCTGGCCGTAGACGGAGATGTCAGACCGCTTGCCACCGTGCGCCTGCACGAAGTCCGCGGACTGCACGAACATGCCACCCGAGCCACAGGCGGGATCGTAGACACGTCCGCTGTAGGGCTCCAACATCTCGACAAGCGTCTTGACGACACTGCGGGGCGTGTAAAAGGCACCTGCGTCCTTCCCCGTCTCCTTGCCGGCGAACTGGCCGAGGAAGTATTCGTACACACGGCCGAGCACGTCGTCTGCACCGTGGTCGTCCGTGCTGGTAAAGCCGATGGATCCGATCAGGTCGACGAGTTCACCCAAGCGCCTCTTGTCGAGCCCATCCCGGGCGTAGTTCCGCGGCAAGACGCCACGAACTGTGGGGTTCTCTGCTTCGACCGCGTCCATCGCTGCGTCGATGTCGTGGCCGATGCTCGCGAGCTTGGCGCGGCCGAGAATGTACTCCCAGCGCGCCTCGGTAGGGACCCAGAACACGTTGTGAGAGGCGTACTCGTCGCGATCCTCCAGGAAGTTTGCGATGTCCGAGGCGTCCAGACCGTCGGCTTTCAGTTCTGCCTCGAGCGCCTCACGACGCTCTGTGAAGCGGTCGGAAATGTACTTGAGGAAGACAAGTCCGAGTACGACGTGCTTGTACTCGCTGGGCTCCTGGTTGCCGCGGAGCTTGTCCGCGGTCTCCCAAAGGGTCTGCTCGAGGGTCTTGGTCGGCTTGACCTTGGCTACGCGAGCCATCAGAGCGAGATATCCATGACTGCGCGGGCGAACGACTGCATCGTGTCGTGCTGCTCGGGGTTGGTCATGCTCATCTTCCTTTTCACCACAGCAGAGGCTCCCGCTCGATCGATCTCAGACGCGATGCCGACAGCGACACGCGCTTCTCATCCTCCCCTACAAGTGCTCAGTCCTCGGCGGCATCCGACACGACGAGCACGCTCGTGAGCGGGATCTCTGCGCGCCACCGCTGCGGGAGCTTGTCGTAGTTCTCCAGCACCATTGTCACGACGTCCTCGCCGGTGAGCAGTCGAAGGCCCGGGCGCTGCCGTTCGATCGCTAGTGCGTCGCGCGTGTAGGAGCCGAGGGTCACAAAGAGCGACAGTTCGCCGGCCCCCTGTGTGCCGATCAGCTGCTGTACCTCGGGTGATCCGATCGTGCCGGTGTGGTGCTTGCATTGCACCTTGATCAGGGGCGGCTCGACGCCGAGCGGATCACGGTGCGCAATCACATCGACACCGCCGTCCTGTGAGTACTGCGTCACGCGAGCCTGGTAGCCCAGGGCGCGGAGCAATGCCGCTGTAAAGTCCTCGAATTCCTGGTGCGTGAGTCGCTTGTGGAGCGCTTCGAGCACGAAGTCACGCGTGTGCCGTTCGATACGCGAAGCGCGCGGCTCGTCGTCCGAATCGTCGGCGTTCTCCGACTCCACGACCTCCTTCTCCACCGCTTGAGACACCTGCTCGACTGACCCGCCAGCGGTGTTCAACGCGGCCAGGAACTCGGCGGTGTGATTACGAACACGGAACACGGTGAGAACCGATCCGATCTCGTACAACGCGGACTGAGTGAAGACGGTGCGAGGAAGCCCGATCTGCTTCCAATCGACCTTGCGCCGATGACGGTGGTGCGGCGCGTGAGCCTCGAAGTAGTAGGGACTGGCGATGACGCCAATGTTGATTGTGGAGTTCGGCTTGAACGGCGCGACGACGACGTCACCGACTTGCATCTCGTCCCGAAAACGAACGAGTGTGCCCGCTTGTCCGGCAATGGAACGCGGCTTCGCATCGGGCTCAAGTTCGCTGAGACGCGACTTGAGTCCTTCTCGCCCGCCGAGGACCTCGGTCAGCCCGCCGAGCTCATCCCATCCGATGCTGATGAAGCCTTCGTCGGTGAGTTCGTTGGTGAGCACGTTGTTGTGCACGCCCCAGACGTTCATACAGTCACTCCCTCGTCGCGGAGGTAACGCCAGCACTGGCATTCCCCACAGTGCCATACTGCCGCACTGCGTTCGACGACCCGCCTGACGGACGGATGCGCGCGCCGCTGAATGTCCACGGAGCCCGCTAGCATCCGATTAGCGCAGACCGTGAGGCAATCCGTCGGCGCTCTCTGAATCGATCGAGGATCACGCTGGGGGATCTGTGGCACAGGACAAAGAAGTCGTCCAACAGGCATCGGGTGGAAGTGTGAACGCGGTAAAGCTCCCGGATGACTTTCAAGACAAGGTGTTCAAGGCCATCGCGGTCCAACGCCCGGCGGTCGGGGCATACATCAAGGAGGTGCGCCGGAAGAACCCGGCGGCCTCACCGGCTCAGGTGATGAAGATCATCGAGTCCCAGTACGTCGCAACGACGACGGCAGCAAGTGCCGCGGTTGGTGCCTCCGCGACGATCCCTGCGGTCGGCGTTCCTGTGGCACTTGGCCTAGGGGTCGCGGATCTGTTGTTCTTCTACGAGACAACTGCACTCTTCGCTCTCTGCATGGCCGAACTGCGGGGAATTCCTATCGACGACCCCGATCGCGCAAAAGTCATCGTGCTCGGTGCGCTCCTAGGCGAGAAGCGCCGAAGCCCCGTTTCGCAGATTGTGCTGAGTGCGCTCCCGGCCGGAGCGACTGTTGCTGGGGCGCGTGCGGTCGCCGGGGGAGCTCTTTCGGGTGCCACCCCAAAATGGGGTGACCTTCTCGCTCAACAGATCCCTGATTCCGCGCTCGTGCCAGTCACCATGGTCCTGGCGAGGCAGGCGATCGCACAGGGAACGGTGATGGGTGCCGTAAAGATCAGCTCCAAAGCGATCCCCGTCATCGGCGCGGTCGCAGGTGGGGCGACCAGCTTCTACTTCGGAAGTGGTGTTGTGAAGTCCTGTCGTGCTGGCTTCTCCGAACCGGCGGAGGTCTGGCCGGAATGGCTTGAACTGGCGGACAGCGACGGTGACGGCATCCCGGACCCGTCGAAGGCCGTGCTTGCGATGCGTGCTGCATCGGAGTCAGCAAAGGACTTCGGGGAGAACGTGTGGGGACGAATCGTTGACTCAAGTGAGGTCTTCAGGAGTGTCGACATCGACGGTGACGGCATTCCCGACGAGGCGCGCGCGGTCACCGCTGTGAAGGGTGCGGCAACGACCGTCGGTGCTGCGGCCGGGGGAGCAGCAAAGGCCGTCGGGGGCGCTGCAGGAGGTGCTGTCAAGGCAGTAGGCGGCGTCGCCACGGGGGCTGCTGGCGCCGTCACAGGGCTGTTCAAGCGGGGGAAGTCGGCGAACGACAACCGCAACAACAGTTCAGGTGAACAGGCGGCCGAACCCGAGTCGGACGCGTCCTCGAACTAGCGCGTCCCCCTCAGAGGTCGAGGCGGTACCGCACCATGGGTGCCCCGCCGAGGGGATGCGGTTCCGGTGACCCCACGGCACGGAACCCCGCGGCCTCATACAGTCGCACCGCGGGATTGCCCACGCGCACGCCCAGCTCGACCGCGGAGAAACCCGCCGCCCGCGACGCGTCGAGGGCATCCGCCAGAAGAGCCGACCCGATCCCGCGACCCGCCGCGCCGGGAGCGACCGCGATGCGCTCGAGTATCGCTACTGCCGGGTCCTTCGGGTGTGGCACCGTCACCACGAAACCCTCGGGCGTCGAGCCTGCAGTTGTCCCGCGTGCGACCGCGAACCGCGCGACCCCGCCCGCGAAGAGGCTGCGGGTGCGTGCGCTGACCGGCTCGACCTCCACCCGCCCGTCACGCTCGCGCAGCGCTTCCACCCATAGTTCGATGCACGGCTCCACGTCGGAAGGAATCCTGCCGTCCGCGATCTGCACCATGTCACGATCCTTGCACCTGGACTACGGCTCAGTCCCCCCCGGGCTCCCACCGCAGCAGATCCCCGGGCTGGCACTCCAGCGCGGCGCACAGCGCGTCGAGCGTGGTGAGGCGCACGGCCTTCGCGCGGCCGTTCTTCAGCACGGCGAGGTTCGTGGGGGTGATGCCGATCCGCTCGGCGAGCTCGCCGACGCCGATCTTCCTCCGCGCCATCATCACGTCGATGTCGACCACGACCGGCATCAGATCACCTCGTCGTCGAGCTCGGAGCGCAGGGCCCGTGCCTCGGTGTCCCTGTCGATGGCCTGTCGCAGCAGCGCCTTCATCACGACGACCAGCAGCGCCATCCCGGCCAGCACCACGCCGGCGCCGCCGATCAGTGCGACCACCCCGGGCGCGATCGAGCCCGGGGCAAGCAGCGCCGCCAGCACCCACGTGAGCACGGCGGCGGCGACGATCGCACCGATGATCACGTCGACGGCCCGGAACGAGGATTCCGCGAAGATCGAGCCGCGCCGCACCTTCGTCAGCAGGATCCATACGCACACGCCGAACACCTGCATCGTGGCGACGCCCAGCACGAGGATCGTCACCAGGGCTACCCGCCCCCACTGCGCCTCGCCCTCCAGGTCGGCGTACACGAGCGGGGCGATCACGATCTGCACCACGAGTGAGCCGAGCAGCGCGATCGCGATCACGACCTGCAGCACGACGATCGTTCCCCTGGCCATGCTGATCCCTTCCGTCGAGAAACAATAGGAATCTATCGTTAATCGTTCGATAGATCAAGAGCGCAGCGGAGGCTGCGCCCACGCTATTCCCGTGAAAACTCCCACCCCGCATCCAGGGTGAGCGATATATCGTTAACTATCGTTGACGACTGGGAGGTCATCATGAACAGCGCATTCCCCTCCAACCCGTTCGGCCCGACCGGCTCCGACCGCGACGGCGGCTCCGGCGACTTCGCGTCCGGCCTCGGCAACCTGTTCGGCGGACCCCACGGCCCGGCCGGCGCGATCTTCGACGCCATGGATCAGCTCCGCAAGTCGTTCGAGTCCCGCCCGTCCGGCGGCTCGCGCATGGCACGCGGCGACGTCCGCAGCGCCGTGCTGTCCCTCCTCGCCGAGCGCCCCATGCACGGCTACCAGATCATCAACGAGATCGCCGAGCGCAGCGGCGGCACGTGGAAGCCCAGCGCAGGCTCGGTCTACCCCACGCTCCAGCTGCTCGCCGACGAGGGTCTGATCGAAGCCGAGGAGCAGAACGGCCGCAAGACCTACTCGCTCACCGAGGCCGGTCGTGCCGTCGCGGCCGAGAGCACCGACACTCCGCCGTGGGTGCCGAACTCCGACAAGGACCGCACCCGCGACGCGCGCTACAGCGCGCTGCCGAAGGCCGGGGTCGACCTCGCCGCGGCCGCCGCCCAGGTGGGCCGCAGCGGTTCGCCGGAGCAGGTGCAGCAGGCCATCGAGGTGCTCGACGACGCCCGCCGTAGGCTGTACACGATCCTCGCTCAGGACTGACCGCGTCGTGCGGCGTCCGGCGGGAGGCGGCGGAAGGATGACGCGATGACGGAAGCTGCGGCACAGGGCGTGCACCGCGCCAGGTACCGTCGCATCCTCTCCTTCGCGAGCCGTGAGTTCCTCAAGATCTGGTGGTACGAGCTCGTGCTGCCGCGCTTCGGCATGTCGTCGATCGCGGAGCGGACGCGGTCTCGGCGGATGCAGCGGTTCGCGCGTCGCTTCCACACCCTCGCGGTCGAGCTCGGCGGGCTCATGATCAAGGTCGGGCAGTTCATGTCCTCCCGCCTCGACGTGCTGCCGCCGGAGATCACCGCCGAGCTGGAGGGTCTGCAGGACGAGGTGCCCGCGGTCCCGACCCCGCAGATCCGCGCGCTGGCCGAAGCCGAGCTGGGCCTGCCCCTCGACCGCGTGTATGCGTGGTTCGACGACACCCCCGTCGCCGCGGCCTCGCTCGGCCAGGTGCACCGCGCCCGGCTCTCGGACGCCGACGCGGAGGACACGGGGCTGACCGACGTCGTGGTCAAGGTGCAGCGCCCCGGCATCGACGAGATCGTCGCGGTCGACCTTGCGGCGCTCCGCCGCGTGGCCCGCTGGCTGACCCGCGTGCGGATCGTCGCCGACCGTGTGGACGCCCCCGCGCTCGTGGAGGAGTTCGCGGCCACGAGCTTCGAGGAGATCGACTACCTCCACGAGGCCCGCAGCGCCGAGCGGTTCCGCGAGAACTTCGCCGACGCCCCGCGCGTCGCCGCACCCGAGATCGTGTGGGAGCGCACCACGCGGCGCGTGCTCACCCTGTCCGACGTGACGGCGATCAAGATCAACGACACCACCGCGCTGCGCGCCGCCGGCATCGATCCGTCCGCGGTCGCCGACGCGTTCGCGGAGGTGATGTTCGACCAGGTGTTCACGCACCGCTTCGTGCACGCCGACCCCCACCCCGGCAACATCTTCGTCACCCCGGTCCCCTCGGCGCAGGGCTTCCGCCTCACCTTCATCGACTTCGGCATGATGGCCGAGGTGCCGGACAGCCTCCGCAACGGGCTGCGTACCCTGCTCATCGCGGTCACGGCACGCGACAGCCGTGGGCTCGTCGCCGCCGCGCAGGAGATCGGCGTGCTGCTGCCCTCCGCCGACACGGGCGAACTGGAACGCGCGCTCACTGCCCTGTTCGCGCGCTTCGGCGGCATGGGCTTCGCCGAGCTGAGTCGCGTCGACCCGCGGGAGTTCCGCGACTTCGCCGACGAGTTCGGCGACATGGTGCGCCGCCTTCCGCTGCAGCTGCCGGAGGACATGCTGCTCCTCATCCGCGCCGTCTCGCTGACCAGCGGCATGTGCAGCGGCCTCGACCCCGCCTTCAACGTGTGGGATGCCGCCGAACCCTACGCCGCACGACTGCTGCGTGACGAGTCGGGCAACCTGATGCAGGAGATGGCGCAGCAGGCCATGACCAACGCCGCCACCACGTGGCGCCTCCCCGGCCGCATCGACCACATCATCACGCGCCTCGACGACGGCAACGTCTCGTTCGACACCGCCCGCCTGGAGCGCCGCCTCGACCGGCTCGAAGGCATCGCGCGGCGCATCGCCTCGGGAGTGCTGTTCGCGGCGATGCTCGTCGGCGGCGCGCTGCTCGTGGCGCCCCTGCCCCCGCTCGGCATCACCCTCCTGTGCGTCTCGGTGCTGCCGCTGCTCGGGGCCCTGTTCCTGGGCCGCCGCCTCCGCTAGCCCGGGGTGTCCTCCGTGAGGGCGCGCAGGACACGTGGCGCGAAGAACCGGCGATCGTACGCGTCTTCGGAGACTTGGCTGAGCACTCCGAGGCTCACAAGCTGTCTCACGAGCTTGTTGGCGCGCGTGTACGAGAGACCGAGGTCATTCGACACCTTGCGCACGGTGAACGACGGATTCGCTACCGCGAGATCGACGAGAGCGTGAGCGGAGTCGGCGCGGAGGGCAGACGTGCGCACGGTGTCCTTGAGTTCGGCTTGTACGCGAACGAGTGCCACCATCTGGCGATGAGTCTGCTCGGCGGCGGCGCGGAGACCCCTGGCGAAGAACTCGACGAATCCATCCCAGTCTCCTCGCGCACTCACGTCGAACAGCCGGTCGTAATAGTCCGCACGGCGGGCCTCGAACCATGGTGAGACGGTCAGCGTCGGCTCTGAGAGGACGCCTCCGAGCTGCAGGTGGACGACGATGAGGAATCTGCCCAGGCGTCCGTTGCCGTCCCGGTAGGGGTGCAGAGTCTCGAATTGGTAGTGGGACATCGCGGCGGCGACGACCGGATCGATGCTCCCGGTGTGGGGTCGCTGGATCCAATCCGTCAAGTCGCGGAGGCTCGCTTCGAGAGGGACGCCGGGCGGTGGGGGGATGAAGCGCGCGGCGTGAGCCGGGAAGCCGAGGTGACCGCTGTCGGCGCGGCGCCCGATCACCACCTGGTTGTCGCGGATGCGCCCTGAGCTGCCGTGCAGCGGTGTCCCCCGCATGAGTACGCCCTGAAGTTCGCTGAGCATGGACACGGAGATGCTCTCCCCCCGCGCGATCCTCTCGAAGCCGAGATTCGCCATCCGCACGTAGTTCAGCACCTCGACCAGCTCTGCGGTGTCGGCGTTGTTCTCGTCTGCCGTCATGACTGCGGCGAGTGGAGCGTACGTTCCTTCCAGCGCGGAGGTACTCTGCGCTTCCCGGCGCAGTGTCGGAAGTCGAAGCAGCTGCGGGTTCGGGAGCTGACGTGCGGTGCTATCGAGAGCGGCGAGCGCCGCGCGTGCGTCGGCGACGGCGAGAAACGTCGGCGCGGTGAGCGGCGGCATCTCCTCCCCGAGCGGCACAGGAACGAATGCTCGGTGGTTCCACTCGCCCAACTGCGGGTCGTGCCCGTCGATCGGCACCAGGGAACCCATCTCCGGCTTCTGGAACATTGTCAGATCCACAATGCAACTCTACGCGGGGAAGAGGAACATTTGTCGAAGGGGAATGTGCCTTTGGGGCGAGAACGGCCGCACGGTGGGCCGCCGCCTCCGCCAGCCCGGGGCGGGGGAGCCCGCGTGGGAGGATGGGTTCTCATGGACACCCCGGATGAGAAGCCCCGAACTTCCGACGTTCCGCTGACCACCACCGGCACGCACCGCACCGCGGGAGAGACCGCGCGCAAGATCGTGCGCGACATCGCCGCGGTCCCGCCGCGCAGCGTGCACCCCGCACTCGTGCCCGGTGTATCGGTGGAGGAGACCGGCCGCACGTACCGCACCGACCCGCTCGTGTTCGGCGTCGCGGCCGCGTTCGCCGTCGCGTTCATCGCCTGGGGCGTGTTCGCGGGCGACAACCTGTCCGGCACGACGAGCGCGGTGCTCGCCTGGGTCGTCGAGTACTTCGGCTTCTTCTTCACGACGATCGCCACGATCATCCTCGTGTTCATGCTGTTCGTCGGCTTCAGCAAGTACGGCCGCATCCCCCTCGGCCGTGACGACGAGGAGCCCGAGTTCTCGATGTTCTCGTGGATCTCGATGCTGTTCGCGGCCGGCATGGGCATCGGCCTGGTGTTCTGGGGGGCCGCAGAGCCCCTCACGTTCTTCGAGAACCCACCGCCCGGCACGGTCGAGGCGGACACGCTCGAGGCGATGCACACCGCGCAGACGCAGGTGCTGTACCACTGGGGCCCGCAGGCCTGGGCGTTCTACGCGCTCGTCGGCGGCGCGATCGCCTACGGCGCCTACCGGCGCGGCCGCACCCCGCTGATCTCGTCCATCTTCGCCCCGCTGCTCGGGGAGAACCGCACCACGGGCCCGGTCGGCCGCACGATCGACATCTTCTCGATCATCGTCACTCTGTTCGGCACGGCCGCCTCGCTCGGACTCGGCGCGCTGCAGATCGGGCACGGCGTCGAGCTCGTCAGCGGCGCCGGTCCCCTCGGCAACGGCATCCTCATCGCCGTGATCGCCGTGCTCACGGCGTGCTTCATCGCCTCCGCGGTGTCCGGCGTCTCGAAGGGCATCCGCGCGCTGTCGAACATCAACGCGGTCGTCGCGATCCTGCTCGCCTTCTTCGTGTTCTTCGTCGGCCCGACGCTGCTGATCCTGAACGTGATCCCCTCCGTCGCCGTGCAGTTCCTCGGCGACCTGCCGACCATGATCGGCCGCTCCGCCTCGCAGGGCGACGCCGCCCAGGCGTTCCTGTCGAGCTGGACGATCTTCTACTGGGCGTGGTGGATCTCCTGGTCGCCCTTCGTCGGCATGTTCATCGCGAAGATCTCCCGCGGTCGCACCCTCCGTCAGTTCGTGTCGGTCGTCATCGTGGTCCCCTCCGCCATCTCGCTCGTGTGGTTCGCGATCTTCGGCACGACCGCCATCCAGCAGCAGATGGACGGTGCCGGCCTCGTCGTCGACCCGCCGGAGGAAGTGCTGTTCGGGGTGCTGGAGAACTTGCCTTTCCCGCTCGTCACCAGCATCGTGCTGATCATCCTGATCGCGATCTTCTTCATTACGGGCGCCGACTCCGCCTCGCTCGTCATGGGCACGCTGTCCCAGCAGGGAAGGCCCGAGCCGTCGCGGTGGGTGGCCGTCATCTGGGGGGTGCTGGTCGGCGTGATCGCCGCCGTGCTGCTGGTCAGCGGCGTGGAAGGGAGCGGTCTGCAGTCGCTGCAGAACGCCACGATCATCGCCGCGCTGCCATTCGCGATCATCATGGCGTTCATGATGATCGCCTTCATGAAGGATCTCCGACGCGATCCGCTCATCCTCCGCGACCGGTACGCGCGCGCGGCCGTGCGCCACAGCGTCATGGCGGGCCTGGAGGAGTACGGCGACGACTTCGCCCTGGTGCCGGTCGAGTACGACCACTCGGAGGACGACCTCGCGTGGATCGACGAGGACACCGTCGACGACACCCTCGCCGAGGTGTACGAGGCCGCGACCGAGGCGATCGACATCATCCCGCCCGCGGAGGTCGAGGCGACGGTGGACGCCGCCCTGGACCAGCCGGACGAGTCCGCGCAGCCGGGAGCGGAAGGCCCCAGGACGCCCTCCGCCTGACGCGGTGACGGCTCTCGATCCGGCGTGACGTCGATCGGGAGCCGTCGGCGTTCGTCGCTCGCGCCGCGTCGCGACTCAGGCGTCCGGCGTGGGATCGTCCGTCGGCGTCTCGGCGGCGGCGGTGATGCGGGCGGCCATGCCGGAGAAGATCAGGCCGTGGAAGGGCAGCACGGCGAGCCAGTACAGCCGTCCGCTCAGACCGCGGGGGAAGAACACGGCGCGCTGCTCGTACCGGGCTCCCGCGCCGTCGGGCACCGCACGCAGCTCCAGCCACGCCTCCCCCGGCACCTTCATCTCGGCGCGCAGCCGCAGCAGGCGACCGGCTTCGGTCTGCTCCACGGCCTCCACGCGCCAGAAGTCGATCGCGTCTCCCACCCGGGCGCCCGTGCGACTGCGGCGTCCGCGGCGCAGCCCCACGCCGCCGACCACACGGTCCATGAGCCCGCGCACAGCCCACAGCAGCGGTGACGAGTACCAGCCGTTCTCCCCGCCGATCCCGAGGATCACGCGCCACAGCTCGTCCACCGAGGCACTGGTCTGCACGGACCGCGCGTCGGTGAACACGGTACGCCCCGCCCAGTCCGGGTCGCTCGGCAGCGGGTCGCTCGGAGCACCGGAGACCTCGGCGTCCTGCCAGCTCGTCTCGATCGCGTCGGCGTCCACGCGGCCGAGAGCCAGGGCGACCGCTCGGCGGTACGGCGTGAGGCCACCATCGGGGCGGGGGATCAGCTCATCGATCGCGTGATCCTTCATGATGCACTCGTTCTGCAGCGAGGCCACGAGCGGGCGGGCGATCGACCGCGGGACCGGGGTGACCAGGTTCACCCAGTGCGAGGCGAGCTCCGGGGTGAGCACGGGAAGGGCCGCGATGGCGCGCTGCGGGAGCCCTGCCTCCAGCGCGTAGCCGTTCATCATCTGGCCGTAGCGCACCACGTCGGGACCGCCGATGTCGACCGCGCGGTTGATGTCGGGGTCGACGCGGGCGGCGCCGAGCAGATAGTGCAGCACGTCCCGCACGGCGATCGGCTGGATGCGGTTGCGCACCCACTTGGGCGCGGGCATGTAGGGGAGCACGTCCGTCAGGTGGCGGATCATCTCGAACGACGCCGAGCCCGAGCCGATCACGACCCCGGCCTGCAGCACCAGGGTGGGCACGCCGGAGCCGAGCAGGATCTCGCCGACGTGCACGCGGGAGCGCAGATGCGGCGACAGCTTCACATCGTCGGGGTGCAGGCCGCCGAGATACACGATGCGCCGCACGCCCGCGGCGGCCGCAGCCTCGGCGATGGTGCGCGCGGCTGTCTCGTCGCTCGCCTCGAAGCCCTTGCCGGCGGACATGGAGTGGATCAGGTAGTACACGACGTCGACGTCGTCCATGGCCGCGGTGACGGCGGTCAGATCGTCGGCCGAGCCCTCGACGATCTCGCATCCCTCGCCCCACGCGAACGAGCGGGCCCTGGCGGCGTCACGCGCCAGCACGCGCACGCGGTAGCCGGCGTTCAGAAGGCGCGGCGTCAGGCGTCCGCCGATGTACCCGGTGGCGCCGAGGACGAGGGCGCGGGGTGCGGAGCCGTCGTCACGGGGGACCGCTCGCAGGTTCTCCTCGCGGCCGGTGGGCTGGCTGAGCTCGGTCATGCTCCGAGCGTAGAGCGCCGGTCGGGGCCCGGGTACGGGGTTGCGCGCCGACGTCCGGATGTGCGGCCGGTGGGGTGGTCATCTATGTCGTCCCCGGCGGGTTATCGTGGTGCACGTGACTTCCATCGAATCGATTCGACGACTCGCGCCAGACCGCCAGACGCGGCGTGCGCGGATCGCCGTCTCCGCCCTTTTCCTGACGAACGGGGCACTGTTCGCGAACATCCTTCCGCGCTACCCCGAGATCAAAGCCGCGCTCGGACTGGACAACCTCGGCTACGGACTCGCGATCGCCGCGTTCCCGGCCGGAGCCATCGCGGCCGGGCTGCTCGCGGCGGTGCTGATCCGTCGGTTCGGGTCCGCCAGGGTCGCGGTCATCGGCACGGTGCTGACGAGCCTGGGCCTGCTGTCGGCCGCCCTCGCGCCGTCCGGGCTGCTGTTCGCGGCTGCACTGCTGCTGGGCGGCGCGTCCGACGCGATCACGGATGTCGCGCAGAACGCGCACGGCCTGCGCGTGCAGAAGCGCTATGGCCGCTCGATCATCAACTCCTTCCACGCCATCTGGTCGATCGGCGCCGTGCTGGGCGGGGTGATGGCGGCCGTCGCGATCGCGCTGCGCCTTCCCCTCGCCGTGCACCTGGGCATCTCCACGGCGCTGTTCGCGACCGTCGCGCTGGTGGCCCTCGGGTTCTGCCTCCCCGGCCGCGACGACGAGACGGCGGAGGAGGCGGCGGCGGAGCCTGCGGAGATTGGCGCGGCGGTGCGCCGCGGGGTGTCCGGACGCACCGTGGTCGCGATCGTCGCGCTCACCTTGATCGCGATGGCCGGTGCGATCGCGGAGGATGCCGGCAACTCGTGGGCCACGCTGTATCTGGCGGAATCGCTGGGCGCTGCCGCGGCCGTCGCGCCGCTCGGGTTCATCGCGCTGGTCGGGGCGCAGTTCGTCGGCCGGCTGCTGGGCGATCCCCTCACGGACCGCTTCGGCCAGCGCGCAGTGGCACGGGTGGGCGGGCTCATCGCGGCGGTGGGGATGACCCTCGCGCTGGCGTTCCCGAGCGTGCCGGGGACCATCGCGGGCTTCGCGGCGGTCGGCTTCGGCATCGCCACGCTCATCCCGGCGGCCATGCACGCCGCCGACGAGCTGCCGGGGCTGCGCCCGGGTGTGGGGCTGACGCTCGTGTCGTGGCTGCTGCGGCTGGGCTTCCTGCTGTCTCCGCCGTTCGTCGGGTTCGTGGCCGAGACGCAGAGCTTGGCGGTGGGTCTGCTGGTGGCACCGGTGGCCGCGCTGGTCGCCCTGCTGCTCGCCGGCTTCCTGGCGGCGCGGGACCCGCGTACCTGACCTGCAACTTCAGGGTTGCTTCTAGTTCTGAGTAGTGCACCTCTAGAGTTGCGGTTGACGCCCGGTCGACACGCACCCCTGAGAGGAACCATCATGGTGAACATGACCCGCAGTGAAGCAGCCGTCGTCGATGAGGAAGGGTTCTCGGTCCGCCGCAGCATCCGCGTCGAGGCGCCGATCGCCAAGGTCTGGCAGGCCGTCGCCGAAACCGAGCACATCTCGCGCTGGTTCGGCCGTACCGAGCTCGCCGGGACCGGCGTCGGCGCGACCGGAACCATGACGTTCCCCGACTACGACGTGATCCCGCTGCGCGTCGAGGAGTTCGAGGCGCCGCATCGCATCACCTACCGGTGGAACAACGACGACGCGCTCGACGCCCTGCCCGACCACATCGACGAGGCGACCTCGACGGTCTTCACCTTCACGCTGGAGGAGATCGACGGCGGCACGCAGCTCACCGTCGTCGAGAGCGGCTTCGAGCGCACCTCCGACCCGCGCGCCAACATGGAGTCGCACCGCACCGGGTGGGAGCTGGAGCTCGACAAGCTCGTGCCCCTGGTCGAGGGGGCGGCGTGACGACGGCGACTCTCATGCCGGTGCTCTCGGCCCTCGCCGACGAGACGCGGTGGAGCATCCTGACGGCGCTCGGCGAGGGGGATGCCTCGGCGTCCGCGCTCGCCGGGCGCCTTCCGGTGTCGCGTCAGGCCATCGCGAAGCACCTGTCGGTGCTGCAGGAGGTCGGCCTGGTGGAGCCTGTGCGCGTGGGCAGGGAGGTGCGGTTCCGCGTGGTCGGCGCCGAGCTGTCCGCCACCGCCGCGCGGCTCGACGCGATCGGCCGCACCTGGGACCGCCGCCTCGCCGCGATCAAGGAGATCGCCGAAGGGCTCTAGGCGGGCTCGTGCGCAGGCACAGCGTCGCCGTGCGGGGCATCCTGCTCCGCCGCCTCCTCGATGGCCGCGGTCATGCCCACCAGGAAGCGCATCACCACGCCGCGCTCCTGATCGGAGAGTTCGTCGACGAGCGACAGCATCCGCCGATGCATGGCACCGAGCGTGGCCCGCACCTCGTCATCACTGCTCACGGTGGGCACGACGACGCCGGCGCGACGGTCGGTCGGGTGCGGCTCGCGCCGTGCGTGTCCGCCGCGCTCCAGCCGGTCGATGAGGGTCGTGGTGGACGCCGTGGAGATGTCGAGCATGCGGGCGATGTCGATCGGCCGGACGATGCGTCCTGCCTTCTGCTCGCGGAGCAGGAAGCGCAGGGCGACCAGGTCCGTCTCGTTCATGCCCATCGACGCGCGGGTGCGCGCACGCATCGCCGTTTCCGCGCTGCGGTAGCGGCGGAGCATGTTGAGGACGTCGACCGTCGACGCGCTCTCGCTCTCGGGGTACCAGTAGCCGGAGGGATGGAACTCGCCCGTGCCGTCGGTCACGCGACCTCTCCTTCGTCGCTCGTGCCCGACTCGCGCTCCAGCATCTCGACGGCGCCCGTCTCGACCTCGGAAGGGACGATGCGCAGCGCACCGCCCGTGATCGCCTCGGTCTCGGCACCGATGATCTGCTCGATCCGCGAACGGGTGACGGCGGGGAAACGCTCCTCCAGGTGTGCGAGCAGATCGGCGTAGCGGATGTACGACGCCTCCTCGAGACTGAGTCGCTCGAACATGGCATCCTTTCGGGGGACAGATCTCCATCATCGCATCCCGGAACTGCCTGATCTCACCAGAATATTCCTAGTCTGTCTGCTTGTCAGGCAGCCGAGGTACCATGGGCTGAGGCGAGGAGGAGTACACGGCATGGGGAAGATCAGCACAGACGTCACGACGTCTGCGCTCGTGCGCGAGGTCGACGTACTCCGTCACGCCGACGCGCAGCTGACCCGCCGCCTCGCCGCCCGCCGCGAGCCCAACGACACCGATCGCACGGCCATGCGGCTCATCATCGCCGCGCCGCTGGATCAGCCGGTCACGCCGCGCGAGCTCGCCACGCACCTCGGCATCAGTACAGCTGCGGTCACGAGCGTCATCCGCCGCCTCTCGGAGCGGGGGCAGATCGTGGTCGCGCCGCATCCGGATGACGCCCGCTCGAAGGTGCTGCGTCCGTCGCTGCGCGACCTGCACACCCCGGCCGACGACCTCTCCCGTCGAGTCGCGGCGCTCGAAGAGGAGTTCACGCCCGAGGAGGCGGCGGCGATCACGCGTTTCCTGCGGCGCCTGACGGAGGAGATCTCGGACCTCCCGTGAGGTCGACTTGATTTAACTAGTTAAACTAGTAAACTTTCCTCGTCCAGTCTTTTTCACGAGGAGAGATCATGGGAACACTCACGTATGCGAATGCCACTGCTCCGATCGCCATCGAGGATGAGGTTCTCGCTCATCTGCGGGCTGTGACCCTCACCAAGCTGCGTCGCAACGAGCCCTTCGCGCTCACCGTCCCCACCGGCGGCGACCAGTCCGAGACGCTGTGGATCCACGCCTCCATCCCGATCCGCTTCGTGGTCGACACCGCGGTGCCCCTGCACCGGCCCCTGCTGGCGCGTCTGATGCAGGCGGCGAGCTCCACGGGCGGTCTCGACCTCACGGATTCCGAGCTGTCGCTCGAGACGGAGGCGCAGCAGCTGCACGCGATGTCCGCCTGAAACGGCGGATGAAGACCCGCCTCACCGGCCGTCGTGGTTCCCTCGAAGGGCTCTCGGACCACGC
>NZ_JALXPE010000013.1 GCF_025143365.1 Microbacterium sp. p3-SID336
ACCCCGCCGTCGCGGCGACCCTGGAACGACACCGCGACCTCGGCCGTGACCTCGCCACAGCCGGCCCCGTCGCGATCACCGAGAGCTGGCAGCACCTGCGCTCGGACTCCGCCTTCCACGCCGTGCTGTGGATCACCGAATGGCCCAGGTCGCTGGTGTATCCGGGGTTCCTCGCCCCGATCCTGCTGTCCTCGGGCGTGCGGCGCGCGTTCTCGCTGATCGCGACCCCGATCCGCTCCGACCAGGCCGCCCGCGACATCCGCAAAAAGAAGACCGAGTACATCAGCGACGCGCACCAGCGCCAGCGGATCGGTCAGATCGAGGATGCGCAGCAGTCCGCTGAGTTCGAGGACGTCCTCCAGCAGGAAGCGGACCTGACCAGCGGCCACGGCATCCTGCGCTACACGGGCCTGATTGCCGTATCCGCGCCGACGCTCGATGAGCTGGAGGCGGCCGTTTCCGCCCTCGAGCAGGCCGCGATCCAGGCGTCGTGCGAGACGCGCCGCCTGGTCGGGCAGCAGGCCGCGGCGTTCGCCGCTGCCGCGCTGCCGCTGTGCCGCACCGTCTGACCGGCCGTGCGCACCTGTCCTCCGACACGCCAACCCATCGTGAGGACAACGCCATGCCGACTCTGACCGACCCGCTCGCGGATGCCGCGGAGAGCGCCGCCGCGCTGCGCGGTCTCGCGCACGCCACGCGGGACATGCCCCCGACCAGCACTTACCCGGTGCTTGGCGAGCTGATCGCCGGCACCCGGTCGCTGCGGCAGGTGCTCGATCAGCTCACCCGCAGCCTCGTCGACGCGCACGAGCTCGCCCGCACCGACGACGGTGACCCGTTCCTCGGCCGGGTCTACGCGCTCGCCGCCGCGGACGCACTCAACCTCGCCGCAAACGCGCTCGACGAGGTGCAGGTGCGGCTCGACCTGGCCTCGCAGCACGCCTCCCGCATCGCCTGGCAGCCTGCCAGCCTTGACCCGGCCGGTCTCGCCGGCGACGCCCCGACCCATGCACCGGAGGAGGCGACCTCCCGGTGGGTGAGCGTCGTGTTCCTGCAAGGCGAGGAGGCCGATGAGGTGCTGACCCTCATCGACCGTGAGGGTCCCGACGCGGCCGTTGCGCACCTGGCGCGGTGGGACTACGGCCAGGAGACGACCGACGCGGCGCTGGTCAACGGCTACGTCTACGACGCCCCGCCCGTCGGTGCGCTGGACCGCACGGTCACCGTCGAGGGATACGCGCTGACGTACAACCCGACCCTCGGTCACGTCGGCCTGCTGCGCGCGCACGACGTCGCGCCCGACCCGGCGCTCGCCGAGCCCGCGCCCCTCACGCAGGCCGGCAGGGGGCGGCCCGCCGACCCGGAGTGGTTCGGTGCCGCTCCGCAAGCCGCACGGCTGGGTCAGGGCCTCGCGCTGTGAGCGGCCAGGACGACGACCGCCTGCACACCAGCGTGCTCGTCTCCCCGCAGAACGAGCGCCGCAAGCACCGCAAGGCGCGCCAGCGTGCCGCCGCGGAGTTGATCGCCGAGCAGCAACGCACCCGCAAGCTGCAAGCGCAGCAACGCTGGGAAACCGAGCGCGACGAACGCCGCCGCACCACCTACCTGCCACCCGCCGGGGAGGCCGGCCCGGCTGCGCTACGCACCCCCGGCCGGCTGCGGCTGCCGCGCCATCAGGACACCTCGGCGACGCTCGCCGGGGCGTATCCCTTCCTCGCCGAAGGCGGCCTCGGGTCCGCAGGCGTGTTCGTCGGCCAGGATCTCTACTCCGGCGGCAGCTTCGTCTACGACCCGTGGGTCTTGTACGCGCGCGGGGTCATCACCGCTCCGAACATCGTCGTGGCCGGCATCGTCGGCTCCGGCAAGTCCTCCCTGGTGAAGTCCCTGTACACGAGGTCGATCGCGTTCGGGCGCAGGGTCTACGTGCCCGGCGACCCCAAGGGAGAGCACACGGCGGTCGCCGAGGCCGTCGGCGGGAAAGCGATCGTGCTCGGGCACGGGCTGCGCAATCGGCTGAATCCGCTGGATGAGGGGCACCGGCCCTCGGACGTGTCCGACAGCGAATGGGCGACCCAGGTCGCTGCACGCCGCCGCGATCTGATCGGCGCGCTGACGGAAACCGTGCTGGATCGGCGGCTGACGCCCCTGGAGCACACCGCGATCGACCTCGCCCTGGCCGATGCGGTGCGCTCGGCCGAGATCCCGATCCTGCCGATGGTCGTCGACCGCATCCTCAACCCCGCCGCCGCCGACGACTCGGACGGGCGCCTCGCCGAGGACGGACGGCTCGCCGGGCACGCTCTGCGCCGGCTGGTCGCCGGCGACCTCGCTGGGTTGTTCGACGGCCCCTCCACGGTGACGTTCGACCCGTCCCTGCCGATGGTCAGCCTTGATCTGTCCCGCGTCGCGGAGAACAGCACCCTCATCAGCGTCCTGATGACCTGCTCGTCCGCGTGGATGGAAGCGGCGCTGCTGGACCCCAACGGCGGGCAGCGGTGGGTGATCTACGACGAGGCATGGCGGCTCATGTCCCATGCGCCGCTGCTGCGCCGCATGGACGCCCAATGGCGCCTCGCTCGGCACTACGGCATCGCGAACGCGCTCGTGTTCCACAAGCTCACCGACCTCGACAACGTGGGCGACAGCGGCTCGGCGATGCGCGCCCTGGCATCCTCGCTGCTCGCCAACGCGGAGACGCGGATCATCTACCGCCAGGAAAGCGACCAGCTCGGCATCACCGGCGAGATCCTTGGGCTGACCGGGACCGAGCAGAAACTCCTGCCGACGCTGGGCACCGGGCAAGGGCTGTGGCGGGTCAAGGATCACTCCTACGTCACGCAGCATCAGCTGCATCCGGCCGAGCTCGAACTGTTTAACACGGCTACCCGCATGACCGGGGGCGTGGCGTGAAGCCCCGCTACCGGCGCGGCGGTGACGCCGACCAGCCGGACGTCCCGGCACCGGCGCAGCCGATCATTCACGTCCCGCACGTCCGGGTCGCGGTCGCGCCCGACGGCGCGTTGTCCGTCACGGTCGATGGCGCGCCGTTCACCGCGCCGGAGGCGCTGCGTCCGCTGCGGCGCGACACCTTCGGGGCGCTCGCCGATCATCTCACCGCTGCCTTGGACAGCCCGATCCGCGTCGAAGTGCATGAGGCGGACGGCTCGACCTTCACCGACATCCTCACGCCACCGCGCCGCCGGAGCCGCTTCGCCCCTCCCGAGCCTGCCTTTCCCCAGCAGGCTTCGGCTCCGGCGGCTGCGGTCCCTGCTGTGTTGTTCGAGGTGAGCGCGGACGGGTTCGTGCCCGGCGAGGACGTCGCCCTGGCGGTCATCGTCGCCCATTCCGACGCCGGCCCGACCGGGCACGGTCGCGCGCTGCTGCAACACCATCTGCTCGAGCTGGCGCCGACTCGCGAGGTGCTGCTGCTGGGCCGGATCTCCGGAACCTTCTCGGTGCAGCATCCCGAGCGAGCCGGCCGGTGAGCACGACGACGGGCCGCGGCCCGGAAGACCTGCTCGCGAGCCTCGGCATCGGCTTGCTGATCGGCGCTGCGGGTCTAGCCGGCGTGCTGCGGGTCGCCGGGACGATCGCCGCGTTCCTGACCGGCGCGCCGCAGCCGGCCGGCGGCATCGAGGCCGGCCTCGGTGTGCTGCTGCGTCCCGGCGACCCCGGCGACCCGCTGGGAGTGCCGGGGCTGAACCCGGTCGTCTACTGGATCGCGACGGCGGTGCTGCTCGCCGTGATCGGCGTCGCCGGCTGGTGGGGCTGGTCGCTGCTGCGCCGGCACTCGACGGCGACGCGCCGCGACCCGCACCGCATCCAGGGCACCGCGACCGGCGCGGAGGTCGCCCAGGCAGCCTCCAGCCGGGCGTTGCTGCGCCGCGCCTCCACGCTGCGGCCGTCGACCTCTGACCCGAAGCCGGCTGACGTCGGCTACCTGCTGGGCCGATCGCACGGGCGCCAGGTGTGGGCGTCGGTGGAGGACAGCATCCTGCTCATCGGTCCGCCTCGCGCGGGCAAGGGCATGTTCGTCGCGATCAACGCCATCTTGGACGCCCCCGGCGCGGTCGTGACGACTTCGACCCGGCCCGACAACCTCACGGCCACACTGCGCGCGCGGCTGCGGTGCGGTCCCGTGGCGGTGTTCGACCCGCAGCACTTGGCCGAAGGCGTGCCGGCCGGGCTGCGCTGGTCGCCGGTGCGTGGCTGCGAAACTCCGCTGACTGCGATGATCCGCGCGACGGGCCTGGCAGCGGGAACCGGGTTGTCCTCGGGTGGGGTCGAGGGCGGCGGGTTCTGGGAGGGCAAGACCCGCACCGCGCTCCAGGCGCTCCTGCACGCGGCGGCGCTCGACGGGCGCGGGGCCGCCGAGCTGTTCCGGTGGACCCTGGACCCGACCGCCGCTGCGGAGGCCGTCGCGATCCTGACCGCACACCCGCAGGCGGCGACCGGGTGGGCCGAGTCGCTGGAGGCGATGATCCACGCCGACCCCCGGACCCGCGACTCGATCTGGCAGGGCGTGTCGCTGGCTCTGAGCTGCCTGGCCGACCCCCGCGTGCTGGAGGCGGTCACCCCGCGCCCCGGCGAGGACTTCGATCCCGCCGCGTTCCTCACCCAGCGCGGGACGCTGTACCTGCTGGCGACCTCTGCGGGGGCCGGCAGTTCCTCGGCGCTGGTCTCCGCGTTCGTGGAAGACCTTGTGGAGACCGCCAGGCACCTGGCCGCGACCTCACCGGGCGCACGCCTGGACCCGCCGCTGCTGCTCGCGCTGGACGAGATCGGGAACCTCGCGCCCCTGCCGAGCCTGCCCACGCTGATGGCTGAGGGCGGCGGCACCGGGATCACGACCATGCCCGTGCTCCAATCCCTCGCCCAGGCGCGGGAGAAGTGGGGCGAGAACGCCGCCGCCGCGATCTGGGACGCCTCCATCGTCAAGATCGTCCTCGGCGGCGCGTCCGGCTCACGCGACCTGCAAGACCTGTCGACCCTCATCGGGGAGCGGGACGAGACCACCCACTCGGACACGATCGGCGACCGCGGCTCACGCTCCTCGCAACGCTCCGTGCGCCGCGTGGCGGTGATGCCGCCCGAGACGATCCGCACCCTGCCCTTCGGCACGGGGATCACGCTGCTGCGCTCGGCCCCGCCGATCGTGACCGATCTGCGGGCATGGACGACCCGCGAAGACGCGGCGACGCTGAAGGCCGACCGTACCGAGGTCGAGGCGCTGCTAGGCCGCCCCGCCTGACTGGCAGCGGGCGCGCACCTGCCTGACGGGAACGGCCGCATCTGGCGGCTGTCACGACAGGCAAGGAGCACGACGTGAGCATCCAGACCCAGCAGTCGTTGACCGGGTTCATCGCCACCGAGCCGCAGCTGACCGAGACCTCGAAGGGGCAGGCCCGGTTCTACGCCAGGGTCGGCGTGCGGCATCAGCGCGGCGAGCCCGACGGCACCACCACGGACCTCGAGCCGACGTTCCACCACCTCGTCCTGTTCCGCGCCGCCGCCAAGCGCGCCCACGCCCTCCTGGCGAAGGACGACAGCTTCGTCGCCAGCGGGCGCGTCCACCCGTTCACCTACGAGCGCGACGGGAAGACGATCCGCGACGAGGAGTTCATTGCGACCGCCATCGGCCACGACAGCCTGCGCACCCGCTACAGCGTCGACCGCAGCCACCGCAACCAGCCCGCCCCGGAGGCAGACGCGGCCGAGCGCCCGACGCCGCGCCCGCGCCGCAGGCCGGCGCCGATCGCGGATGCGCCGCAGCGGCCGTCCGCCCAGTCCACCGCGGTCGCTCTCTGAACAGCGGCCTTCCCATGAGCAACCAGGACGACACCCCGCGCGAGCCCGCCGCGGGTGGTGGAGGCGAGCCGGAGCTGCTGCCGGAGCCGCCGCACCCGGTGAACTGGAACATCCTGACCGCCGACGAGGCCGAGACCGAGTGGCTGGAGCTCAACGCCTGGGTGAACTGGCTGCGCCGCACCTACGGTCTGCCGGCCGCGGTGGTCCCGCCGCTGTGGCACCGCCACTCCGAGCTCGTCTGGGAACTGTCGGCGCTGCACCTGCACTGGTTGGGCGCCTACGACCCGGAGCAGAACGGGTCGGCACCGCTGGGCTGGCACCGCGACTTCGCCGACGCCCGGCACCGGCTGCGCGATTGGGTCGCCGCGTCCGGCACCCGCCTGGACCGCGACCGACCGACCAGGCAGACGGTGTGGCCCGGCGAGGAACCCGCCGAGCCCGTCGAGGAGATCCCGATCACCGACCGGGACGCGGACTTCGTGCAGCACGTCCTCGATGACGTCGCCCGCCGCCGCGAGGCCGAGGACGAGTTCTACCGCAACCTCGACCCGGACACGGGCGAGATCCGCCCCTGACCCTGCGCGACCGACCACGAGATAGCCCATGCGCGACACGGAGGTGGCTTGATGGCTGCGCGCCGGAACCGCGACCCGCATCCCGGTCAGCTCGCGTTCGACCTGTGGGGACTGGACGAGCAGACCGCCGACGAGTCCCTGGCCGGTGCGCTCGCATCCGATACGCCAGAGGACACCGCCGGGGAGGAACAGGCCGATGAACAAGTACGCGGCAGCGGCCAGAGCACATTGGGAGAGGACGGCCCCGAGCCGGCTGAAGGCGCTGGAGAACCCGGAGGAGTTCTTCACGAACCTGGGCCTGGAAGTGCAGGCGCAAGTGTCGGACCTGACAGCAATACTGGCTGGGACGCGATCTTCGGAGCAGAATTACTTGCAGGAGATCGCCCGGCTAGTGACGGCCCGGCGGATCGCGGAGGAGGTCGTGATGGCACAACTGGTGTGGATCGGCGACCCGGAGCTGCCGCTGGAGCAGGCCCGCGAGGAGTGGGAGCAGACCCGGCCCTCGGACGAGAACCTCGTGACCTGGGCCGAACGGATGCAGGACTCCCCGGACTTGATGCCCTCGACGGTGGAGCTGGAGCAGATGGCGAACGACTGGGCGGTGCCGGTGGCCTTCCTCGAGGGCCTGGTAGCGACCGAGCCGCCGCTGGACTACCTACGGGAGAACCAGGCCGTGCTGCAGGAGGCGGCGACGATCCGTTTCCTACGCGAACTGAGCTAGCCGCCCCATCTCGGTTCGTCCCAGCATCGCAGGACGACCTGGCCCCTTCGGGGCCGAAGGCCCGTTTCCAGGCGAACACCGCGGCGATCCGGCTCGCCCGCACCCTCGCCGCCGAGGAACGACCCGCGACGGGCGAGGAGCAGCAGGTGCTCGCCCGCTGGTCGAGCTGGGGTGCGATCCCCGACGTGTTCGACGCTACGAAGGACGGCTGGGATGCCGAGCGCGCCGAGCTGCGCGGCCTGCTCGACGAGACCGACTGGGACGCCGCGGCCCGCACGACGATCAACGCCCACTACACCGACCCGCTGATCGTCCGGCAGATGTGGCGCGCCATGAGCGCGCTCGGCTTCACGGGCGGAAGCGTGCTGGAGCCGGGTTCGGGAGCGGGGACGTTCATCGGGCTCGCGCCGGGCTCGGCGCAGATGACCGGCGTCGAGCTGGACCCGGTGACGGCGGCGATCAGCCAGGGCCTCTACCCGCACGCGACGATCCGCGCCGAGTCGTTCGCCGACACCCGCCTGCCCGAAGGGCACTTCGACGCTGCGATCGGCAACGTGCCGTTCGCCGGCGTCGTCCTGCACGATCCGGTCCACAACGGCACCAAGCAGACGATGCACAACCACTTCATCCTGAAGTCGCTGCGGCTGACCCGGCCCGGCGGGCTCGTCGCGGTGCTGACCTCGCATTACACGATGGACGCACAGAATCCCGGCGCACGCCGGGAGATGAACGCCCTGGCGGATCTCGTCGGGGCGATCCGCCTGCCCACCGGCGCGCACCGCCGCGCGGCTGGCACTGAGGTGCTCACCGATCTGCTCATCTTCCGCCGCCGCGAGGACGGTCGGCCACCGGCCGACGACCTGTGGGAGACTGTCACGCCGGTCAGCATCGACGGGCGGTTGGTGAAGATCAACGCCTACTTCGACCATCGGCCCGAGCGGATGCTCGGCGCCGTCGGCGTGCAGCAGGGCATGTACGGCGCGGATACGCTCACCGTCACCGGGAACCTCGCCGAGCTGGAGAGCACACTGGCGCTCGCCGTGGACGAGATCGTGTTCGCCGGGCGCCGGCTCGGGCTGATGATGAGCGAACGCACCGCGGCGCAGCAGTCCCGCCGTGCCGCGTTCACCCCGTCCGCGCCGACCGTATGGGACGGCAGCATCGTGCCCGTCGACGGCGGCGAGTTCGCGACCGTCGCCTCCGGGGCGCTGGAACCACTCGCCGTACCCAAATCGGCGGCGACCGAACTGCGCGCTCTGCTCGGGCTGCGCGACCGGGCCACGACCCTGCTGACCCTGGAGTCGGCGACGGTGGACGACACAATCGAGGTCATCGAGGCGCGGGCGGCGCTGCGGCGCGACTACCAGAAGTACCTGGGCAAGTACGGCCCCCTCAACCGCTACACACTGCGGCCGACCGGGCGGCAGAACCCCGCCGGTGAGGACACCTACGCGCGGATCGTGCCGACCCCGATCCGGCTGCTGCGTTCCGACCCGTTCGGGCCACTGGTGATCGCCCTGGAGCAGTTCGACGACACCGAGCAGACGGCCACGCCGGCGGCGATCATGACCCGCCGTGTCGTCGCCCCGCGCCCGGAGGTGCAGGGCGTGGAGACGCCCGCCGACGCGATCGCGGTGAGCCTGGACCGCACCGGCGGCATCGACCTGACCCTCATCGCCGACCTGCTGGGCATGCCCGAGCACGAGGCACGCTCGGCGCTGGCCGGGATGGTGTTCACCGATCCCGTTGGCGGCGAACTCGTCCACGCCCCCGCCTATCTGTCCGGCGACGTGCGGGGAAAGCTGGAGTCCGCCAAGGCGCGCGCCGCCGATGAGCCCGCGTTCCAGGCGAACGTCGACGCGCTGGCCGCCGTGCTGCCGCCCGCGCTCGGCGTCGAGGACATCACCGCCCGCCTGGGCGCGGTGTGGATCAGCGAACGCATCCACGAGGACTTCCTCAACGCGATCCTGAAGACCTCCGACGTGCGGGTGGAGAACGCGCTGCCGGGCATGTGGGAGGTCCGCGGCGGGCGGGTGGGCGTGCTGTCCACGAGCGAGTGGGGCACCGAGCGGCGCCCCGCGCCCGACATCGCCCAAGCCGTCATGGAACAGAAGACCTTGCTCGTCTATGACGAGGTGGAAGACGTCGGCGGGAAGATCCGCCGCGTCCTGAACCCGATCGAGACGACGGCCGCGCAGGAGAAGGCCGACCTGATCCAAGAGCGGTTCGGCGAGTGGGTATGGGAAGACCCGGCCCGCGCCGCGGCGCTGGTCGAAGAGTACAACCGGCGCTTCAACTCCATCGTCCTCCGTGACTACAGCGATGCGGGCGACTACCTCTCGCTGCCCGGCATGGCGGCAAGCTTCGAGCCGCGCCCGCACCAGCGGGCCGCGGTCGCCCGCATGATCGCCGAGCCCTCGGCCGGTCTGTTCCATGAGGTCGGTGCCGGCAAGACGGCCGAGATGGTGATGGGCGCGATGGAGATGCGCCGCATGGGCCTGATCGCCAAGCCCGTCGTCGTCGTGCCGAATCACATGCTTGAGCAGGTCGGCCGGGAGTGGTTGCAGATCTACCCGCAGGCCCGCATCCTCGCCGTCTCCAGCGGTGACCTGACTGCGGACAAGCGCCGCACCTTCGTCGCCCGCGCCGCAGCGAACGAGTGGGATGCCGTGATCTTGACGCAGGGCGCGTTCGCGAAGATCCCGCTGCGCACCGAGACCCAGCAGGCATACATCCGCTCGCAGGTCGATGACGTCAAGGAAGTGCTCGACCAGGCCGAGGGCGAGGACCGGATGAGCGTTAAGCGCATCCAGCGCAAGCTCCTGGCCCTGGAGAACAAGCTCAAAGAACGCACCGACACCTCCCGCGACGTCGGCGTCTGCTTCGAGGACACCGGCATCGACTACGTGATCGTCGACGAGATGCACATGTACAAGAACCTCGCCACAGAGTCCAACATCCGCGACGCCTCGATCGAGGGCTCCGACCGGGCGACCGACCTGCACATGAAGCTTGAGTACCTGCGCTCACAGGGCCGGGAGCGAGTCGTCACCGGCGCGACCGCGACCCCGATCTCCAACTCGATCACCGAGGCATACGTCATGCAGCGTTACCTGCGCCCAGACCTACTCGACGCGGCCGGAATCGGTGCGTTTGACGCTTGGGCGGCGACGTTCGGGCAGACCGTCACGCAGATGGAGATGGCCCCGACCGGAAACAACACGTTCCGCATGAAGACCCGCTTCGCGAAGTTTTCGAACGTGCCGGAGATGCTCAAGATGTGGTCGATCTTCGCCGACGTGAAGACCGCCGAAGACCTGCAACTGCCGACCCCGGACCTCGTTGCCCGCGACGACGGGCAGCGGGTGCCGGCGACCGTGCCGGTACAGCCGACCGTGGAGCTCGAACGGTTCATCGAGCACCTGGGGGCGCGGGCGGAGAAGATCGCCGCGAAGGCGGTTCCGCCCACCGAGGACAACATGCTCAACGTGTCCACCGATGGGCGGAAGGCCGCGCTGGACATTCGCATGATCGTCCCGAACCGGCCCTCCGGCCCGACGAAGATCGACGCGGCCGCGGACGCGATCCACCGGGTATGGGAGCGCACGCGCGACAACGAGTACCTCGACGTCATCACCGGGCAGCCCTCGCCGGTACGCGGGGCGTTGCAGCTGGTGTTCTCCGACATCGGGACGCCGAACCCCGATCGCTGGAACGCCTACGACGAGTTGCACGCCCAGCTCGTGATGCGCGGGATGCCGGGCGAGGCGATCCGGTTCATGCACGAGGCCAAGACCGACACGGACAAGGCGCGGCTGTTTGCCGCCGCGCGCGCCGGGCACATCGCCGTGCTGCTCGGCTCCACGGAGAAGATGGGCGTCGGCACCAACGTCCAGGCCCGCGCCGTCGCGCTTTACCACCTGGACTGCCCGTGGCGTCCCTCGGACATCGCCCAGCGCGAGGGCCGGATCATGCGGCAGGGCAACCAGAACGCGGAGGTCGCCATCGTCCGGTTCGTGACGGAGCGCTCCTTCGACTCCTACATGTGGCAGGGCGTCGAGCGGAAGGCGACGTTCATCGCCCAGCTCATGCGTGGCCGGCTCGACACCCGCGAGATCGAGGAGATCGACTCCTCGGCTCTGTCCGCCGCGGAAGCGAAGGCGATCAGCTCCGGCAACCCCCTGCTGCTGGAGCACTCCACGATCCAGAACGAGGTTACTAGGCTCCGTCGGCTGGAACGTGCCTATCACCGTAACGAGTCGATGCTGATCCACAGCCGTGACCGCGCCCGCGGCGACGCACGCCGCGCCGGGAACGATATCGAGCATCTGGAGGCGGCGCTGCCCCGCATCCGAGAGACCTCCGGCGAGAACTTCCGTATCGAGCTGCGCGGCACGCACTACGACTCGCGGGTCGATGCCGCGCACGCGCTCGCCCGGTGGGCGCACGACTCGGACCTGAAGTGGGCGCCGAAGTACGCGACCCGCGACTACGGCGTCATCGGGCGCATCAGCGGATTCGACGTCCACCTGAGCACGCTGCCGATGCTCGGCGATCTGCTCATGGAGGTCACGCTCGACGGCGTGCCCCGCAGCGGCTTCACGATCTCCCGCGACATCTTCCTCGAGGGTGGTGTCGGCGTGATTCAGCGCATCGAGAACCGCGTCTCGGGCATCCCCACCCTGCTCGGGCACGCCCGCGATGACCTCGCCGTCGCCGAGCAGACCATCGCCGAGACCGAGGAACGCATTGGTCAACCGTTCCGGTACGTGCGCGCCCTGGCCGAGTCGGAGGCGGACCTGGCCCGTGTCGAGGCGCAGCTCGCCGCGATGCAGGACGGCGGCGACCTGCCGCCTGCCGTCGAGGAGGCCCGGATCACTGTGGAGTCCGTCCGAGCGCACCGTCCCGCGCTCGGTGTGCGAGCCGACCCCGACCGCACTGTGGCCGACCTCGCCGTCGCCGAGCGTTCGACGGCGCCGCTGCGCGAAGGACCGCAGTTCGGCCTCTGAGGTCGAGTCTCAGAACAGGGTCGGCGCGTCAGGGCCAGCGGCGGGGGGACGTGTCCCGAACGAAGACGACGGCGCCAGCCGCCGCGCCGCGGGCGCCTGCTCGGCCTGGGGCATGAGGCGGATCGCCAGGATGGCCTTGACGTCGCTCCACAGGTCCGGGCGGTCCAGGTGCGCGTCCTTCTGGCAGTCGCTGGCCAGGTCGCTCAGGAACCGCTCACGGCGGGCAGGCGTCGACATCTGCTCGTCGTAGAAGCCGTGAATGTCGTAGTGCGCGATGAACCCGAAGTAGCCGTGCGTGGAGAGCCCCAGATACAGCGGGCGCGTGAACCGTTCACGGGGGAAGTCGTCGGCGATGAAGCGCAGCAGGGAGTTCACGAACCGCGCCTTGCGCTCCGGCGTGCCCGAGTCCCAGCCCGAGTCGACGAACTGCTCCGGCCGATATCGAGGGGTCGCCATGATGCTGCTCCGCTTCTTCGCCGCGGGCAGGCGCCCGCACCACGAAGGTGCGCGCCGCCGTGGGGTCGGGGCGATGCGCGTACCTGTGCATCATGGGCAGCACAAGCGCAGAGCACGCCACCCGCGGCGATCTCGCGAAGGACGCGCTCCCGCCCAACTTCGATGTGTTGGCCTGGACGCGAGAGGCATGCGAGGCGTCAGGGGTGCCGTTCGCCGTCGAAGACCCGGTGGCGCTGGGCCGGCTTCGCGCGCTCATGGAGCATCCGGCCTGACCCAGCATCCTCCCGTCATGCCTTGAAGGTGAGCTGCACCCGCTCGGGCCGGAAGCGCGAACCACCGTTCGCGTAGGGCTGCACGACGAGGCTGTCGATCAGCGCGGTCAGGATCGCGCGCTTCTGCGGCACAGTCCACTCGTGCTCCCAAGCGTGCCGCAGAGCCGCCTCATCGCCGATAGGGAGCCCTTTGAGGGCCGACCCGCGGTTTACCCTGCCGAGGGCCAGTTCCGCGTCGTGAACGGCGCTCTGGGCGGCGACGCGACCGGCGTGGTACTCGCTGCGAGTCAGCATGCCCGCCCCGTAGTCGCGGGCGAGATCTTCCATCCGCTCGCGCGCGGCCATGATCCGTCCCATCGCTTCCGCGACTGCCCCGCCTGTCTCGGGAGTGTCGGCCGGAAGGGTGGTCACGGCCAGGCGTGCGATCACGGCTTCTCTGACAACAGCCTCGAGGCCGGATGCACTGACCGACAGACCGCCTCTCTCGGGATGTCCTGGTACTGGCATGCAGCGGTAGTAGTTCCGCTTCGCATCGGATGGCCCGTGCTTGGCCTTGCCCGCGACGAGCCCGGAGCCGCACTTGCCGCACGTCGCGATCGCCGACAGCAGATTGATCGAAGATACTCCAACCCGGCGGTCGGGGTTGGAAAGCATGGCCCTGATGCGGGTTGTCTCTTCCGGCGTGATGATCGCCGGCCAGTTTCCCGGTCCGAGGATCTCTCGCCCGTTCGGGCCATCACCGCGCCGTCGCGTCGGCTCGTACGCTCGCTGCCCGCTGATCCGGGCGGAGACCAAGATGGACTTCACGGTGGTCGCGTGCCAGACGCCGAGCGTCTTCCCGGTCTTCGCCTGCGGTGCGGGGAACCCGGACTCATCGTTCAGCCACGCGGTGATCGAGCGCAGGGACTGGCCGGCGAGGAACCTGTCCGCCATCTCACGGACGACGGCGGCCTGCTCGGGGATGAGGACGCCGCCGGTGCCGTATCCGAACTTTGCTGCGCCGTGCCAGTCGCCACGTTCGGCCTTCTGCCGGTTCGCGCGGCGAATGCGGTCAGCCTTGTGTCCGGACTCGTAGGCCGCCATCGCGACGAGCTGTCGGGCCATCAGCCGACCCTCGTGGGTGTTCAAGTCGAACGCACCGCCCATGACCGCCTCAATGCGGATCGGATGCGTCTCCACGAGGTCGATCAAGTCCTCGAGCTCACGGGGTCGCCGGTAGAGGCGATCGACGTGCCACACGACGACCCGCGAAGGACCGAGCTTGATCCGGGCGAGCATTCGCGCGAAGTCCGGTCGCTTCTTGTCGAGGTAGGCGGACGTGTCGTTGTCCATGAAAACGTCGGGTTCGGCAACGTCCAGGCCCAGCCGGGCGCACAGCGAGAGGCAGTCGTCTCGCTGTCGCTCGACCCCGGCCTCCTCCCCGGTGCGGTCCTCGCTGATCCTCAGATAGACCAGCACCTGCTCCGTGATCGTCCCGGTGCTGCTCGTCGTTGCCCTAGAGAGCATGACGACCGCCCCGATCGGAGCCCTGCCTCAAGGACACATCGAAGGGGCATCGCGCCAGTGCGCGAAGCACCTCCTTCGAGGACCGATCGACTGCCAGGCGGGTTGCCTGCAGCGCGGCTGCGACGACTAGGTTGTTCTCGCGGCAGTACCGCTCGATGGCTCGTCGCTGTGCTGTTGCATCCCCGCCAACGGCCCGCGCGCGGGCCACCCGCACGTACGCCACGACGTTCTTCTTGCGTTCGACATCCATGCCGATCACCTCCACTGACTAGGTGCGTCAGATGCACCAAGTGGAGAAGACCACCGTGCTCGGTGCGCTGCTCGCATCCTGCGCCGACACGCAGCGCATCGTCACCGTGGAGGAGACGTTCGAGCTCGCGGTCAGCGGCCCTGATCTCGTGGCGCTGCAGGGGCGGCAGCCCAGCCTGGAGGGCACGGGCGAGATCACGCTGCGACGGCTCGTCAAGGAGGCGCTGCGGATGCGCCCGGACCGGCTGGTGGTCGGCGAGGTCCGTGACGCCGAGGCCCTCGACCTCGTACTGGCGCTCAACACGGGCGTTCCCGGTGCGTGCACCGTGCATGCGAACAGCGCGGCGGAGGCGCTCGACAAGCTCTGCCTGCTTCCGCTGCTCGCCGGCCGCAACATCGACCGCGACTTCATCGCCCCCGCCCTCGCCACCGCGGTCGACCTGGTGGTGCACTGCGAGCGCGATCACGATGGCACGCGTCGGGTGCGAGAGGTGGTGGCGCCGACCGGGGAGGTGCGCGACGGGCGCGTGCTCAGTAGGGTGCTGTTCGCCGCCGACACCGAGGGGGTGCGCGTGCCGGGCGGACTGTCCGCGGTTCCGCGCGCGCGGGCGATGGGCGGGCTCGCGTCGTGAGCATCCTCCTCGGTGCGACGCTCGCCGCCGGCATCCTGCTCGCGGTCTCGCCCTGGCTCTGGCCGGCAGGGCGGCGCTCCTCCTCATCCAGGCCGCGGGGACGCACCATCCGTCTTGTGGAGGAGGCCGGATTCCCCGCGCATTCCTCGCGCACGCTGCTGCTGACCATCGTGATCGGCGCGGTCGTCGCGGCGGCCATCACCTGGCTGGTCACGGGGATCGGCGTGTTGGCGACCCTGGCCGCGGTCGCGGGCGGGGCGGCGCCGATCGCGTTCCTGCGCGGACGGCGACTCCGTCTGCGCCGGCTGCGTCGGCAGCTCTGGCCGGACGTGTGCGACCTCCTGATCGCGTCCATCCGCGTGGGGCTGTCGCTGCCCGACGCCGTCGCGACCCTCGCGGAGTCGGCCCCGCCCGCTCTGCGACCGGCCTTCGCGGTGTTCGCCAGGGACCTGCAGGGCAGCGGACGGTTCGAGGCGAGTCTCGACCGACTGAAGGACGCGCTCGCCGACCCGATCGGAGACCGCATCGTGGAGACACTGCGAATGGCCAGGCAGGTGGGCGGCACGGAGCTCATCGGCGTGCTGCGTGCCCTGTCGGCGTCCGTGCGGGCCGATGCCGCTCTCCGCGGCGAGGTGGAGGCGCGGCAGTCGTGGATCCGCGGCGCCGCTGTGCTCGGAGCCGTCGCGCCGTGGGTCATCCTCGTCCTTCTGGTGCTGCGCCCCGAGGGTGCGAAGGCGTACGGAACCCCGGAGGGTGTGATGGTGATCTGCGCGGGTGCCGTCGTCTCGACTCTCGCGTTCCGGATCATGATCCGGATCGGCCGCCTTCCCGAGCCGCGGCGGTGGTTCGGTTGAGCGGCGTCACCGCCCTCGCCGTCGCCGTCCTCCTCGGCGGAGGGCTGGCCGTGGGCGTGCTCGGTGTCCTGACGGCGCTCCCGCGATGGCGAGCTGCGCCCCTCGCCCTGCGCATCGCCCCCTACGTCCGCGACGTCGTGGCGGACGATCTGCTCCCGCCCGAAGCTCTGCCCGCCGTCGGGGCACTGCCGGCGGGCAGCTCGGTCTGGGACCGCTTGCTCTGGACGTTCGAGCGGATGGTCGGAGGCGGCGAGACGCTGCGCTCGCGTCTCGCGCAGGCCGGCTCCGGTATCGGGACGGCGGCATTCCGCGGTCGGCAGCTCGCCTGGGGCCTCGGCGGGATCGTGACGGGAGCGCTCGCCGTGATCGCGCTCGTGCTGGCAGGACGCTGGTCGGTTCCGGTCGGTGTGATCCCCCTGCTGTGCGGTGCCCTCGCGGTCATCGGGTATGACATGCAGCTGTCCGCGCGGGTGAAGGCGCGGCGCGTCCGCCTCACGGATGAGCTGCCCACCACTCTGGAGTTCCTCGCGCTGTGCCTCTCCGCGGGAGAAGGCTTCCTGGATGCCGTGCGACGGGTGGCCGGTGTCGGCTCCGGTGAGCTCACCGGCGAACTGCGGCGCCTCGTGCTCGAGGTCGGCACCGGATCCACGACCGCGGACGCGCTCACGGCCATGGCGGCGCGGCTGCAGCTGCCCGGCCTGTCCCGTGCGGTGGATCAGATCGTGGCGGCGCTGGAGCACGGCGCACCACTCGCCGCAGTGCTCCATGCGCAGGCGGGGGATGCGCGGGAGGACGCCAAGCGCACGCTCATCGAGCAGGCGGGGCGCAAGGAGATCCTGATGCTGCTGCCGCTCGTGTTCCTGATCCTGCCGCTCTCGGTCGTCTTCGCCGTGTACCCCGGGCTGTTCATCCTCCGGCTCGGTATCGGCTGAGTGCGGCGTCAGCCTGTGGATAACTCGGAAGGCGGAGGGGTCGCTCCGGGCAGACTGGCGGCATGATCACACGTGCGCGTTCGATGCTCGCTATGCTCGACCCGACCTCGCCCAAGGTGCGTCTACACGGTACGGACGTGCCCGGCCCGCAGCCCGGTGGGGGTGGCAGCCCGTTCGAGCCGGGCCGAGGGCCGAGGAGTTCGGGGCACTGCGGGAGCCCGAACTCCCGCTCCCCGCGGTGGCGGGCGAAGAGCTGCACGGCCGGCGGCGCTCCCGGGCTCATCGAGGACGAGACCGGGGATGTCCCGGGCTGGGTGCTCGTCACGTTGATGACGGCAGGACTGGTGGTGGTGATCTGGGCCGTGGCCGGTCCGGCGCTCACGAACCTGTTCGAGCAGGCCATCCAGCGGGTCTCGGGTCTCTGAGATGAGGGTGCCGCACGTGGTCGCCGACGATCGCGGCTCGAACCCGGTCGAGTTCGTGCTGGTCGGGACACTGCTGACGGCACTCACGCTCGCGGTGCTGCAGCTCGCGCTCGCGGTGTACGTGCGCAACGTCGTCCATGACGCGGCGGTCGAGGGGGCGTACCACGCAGCGCTTGCGGATACGAACCTGGCCGAGGGCGCGGAGGCGGCGCGCACGGTGATCGAGCGAGCGGTGGGCGCCGCTTATGCCGACGACATCGCGGTGGCGACGTCAGGGCAGCGCGGACAAGAGACGGTCGACGTCCGGATCCGCACCACCCTGCCGGTGTTCGGGCTGATCGGTGTGCCCTACGCGCTGCAGGTGGAGGCGCACGCGCCGGCGGAGTCCTTCGATGAATGACGAGCGCGGGTCGAGCTCCCTGGAGTTCATCGCGGTCGGCGTGATCCTCCTCGTCCCGCTCGCCTACCTGGTGATGGTGCTCGGCGCGATCCAGGAGCAGACGCTCGGCGTGGAGTCCGCTGCGCGCCACGCGGCGAGGGTGATCGCCACCGCCCCGGATGCCGATAGCGCCGCGAGCCGAGGCGACGCAGTGCTGGCCGGCATCGTCCAGGAGTACGGCATCGACCCTGGCGAGGTGACACTGACCGTCCGATGCACGCCGGAAGGACAGGAGTGCCCGTCCGCGGGGGCGACCGTCATGGTCACCGTCGGGACGACGGCGCGGCTGCCGTTCGTGCCTGCGATCCTCGGACTCGACCGCGCGACGGCGATCCCGGTGGAAGCCAGCGCGGTGCAGAAGGTGTCGCGGCAATGGAGCGCGCAGTGAAGACGGCGATCCCCCTCCCTGCGGTGGAGTGGGCGCACGGAGCTGCGGAAGAGCGCGGGACTGCGGCGGGGAGCAGTGCGGAGGAGGGGAGCGGTGCGGAGGAGGCACGCGAGGCGGAGGAGGGGAGCATCATGCTGCTCGTGCTCGGCTACGTCCTGCTCGCGCTCGCGGTGGTGTTCGTGTGCGTGTGCGCGACAGACCTGTACATCGCGCAGAAGCGCCTGGACACCCTTGCCGACGCGGCGGCGCTCGCCGGAGCGGACGGCTTCACGCTCCGCCTCGACGGCGACGCGGCGCGGGCGGAGCTCACCGATGAGGGAGTGCGCGCACAGTCGCAGCCCCTGGTCGACGGTGCGGGGACGGAGGCTGTCCTCGTCGCAGCCGACACTCCCGACGGCAGTTCTGCCCGGGTGACCGTGAGCGTGCCCTGGCACCCTCCGCTCGTGTCTCCCTTCGTGCCGGACGGCCTGCTGCTCCGGTCCACGGCGACCAGCCGCACGGCGTTGCGCTGACCGGAGGAGTCGGCTCGTCGGATGGGCGGGACGAGCCGGTGGCGGGCGCGTGCGAGCGCGGGGTCAGTCGTGGTCGACGGAGTCGTCGGGGCGTCCGTCGCGAGGGACGAACCGAGGGATCCAGCGCAGGAACGCGGCGGCGCCCAGGATCCCGACCACCCCGATGGCCCCGGCGGCGACGGAGAGCGTGGAGACGGCTGTGATGGCGGAGACCAGCAGCGGAGCCATCGCCCCGCCCGCGTCGGTGAGCGTACGCCACGACCCGAGGAATGCTGCGGGCTCGCGCTTCGGGGCGACGTCGGCGCCGAGCGTGAGCAGGATGCCGCTCGACAGGCCGTTGCCGACGCCGAGCACGGCCGCGAACATGCCGAACCACAGCACAGCGGCATCGGCCTCGTGCGTGAAGGCGAGCGCCAGGAAACCGGCGCCCATGAGCAGCATCGCGGGCATGGCCGCCCACAGGCGACCGAAACGGTCCATCACCTGCCCGCTGGCGTAGAACAGCGCGAAGTCGATCGCGCCGGACACGCCGACCACGAGGGCGATCGTGGAAGCGTCGAGGCCGAGGGAGAGGCCCCACAGCGGAAGCACGACCTGCCGCGCCGACCGCACGGCAGCCAGGGATGCCGCCGCGAGCCCGAGACGTGAGAGCAGCCCGCGTTGCCGCCACATCGTCTGGAAGATGCCCGCGCGCTCGATCGTGGGGATGGAGCCGCTCACCGCTTCGCCGCTGTCCTCCACGAAGCGCTCGCTGGACCGCACGGGCGGGATCGTCTTCTCCGGATCCGGTCCGAACAGCACCAGTACGACCATGACGACGAGACAGGCGATGAAGAACCAGATCGCGGCGACCTCGCTGCCGAACAGCTGCAGCAGGCCCGCCGCGACGAACGGCCCGATGAAGATGCCGAGGCGGAAGCTGCCGCCCAGCAGAGACAGCGAGCGAGCACGGAAGGGGAGCGGCACTCGCGTGGTCATGAAGGCGTGCCGCGCGAGGCCGAACGCGGCAGCGCACAGTCCGAGCACGAAGACCGAGGCCGCGAGCACCGCGAGCGACGGCGCGAACATCATCCCGGCGCCCGAGGCGAGTGCGACGATGCCGGCGATCACCATCGTGAAGCGCTCTCCGATGCGTCCCACCGCCCACCCGGCCGGAAGGTTGCCGCACAGCTGACCGACGACGAGGGCGGACGCGACCAGCGCCGCGCCCGCGACGTCGGCGCCCATCGACGCGGCGAGCACGGGGATCAGCGGGATCACCGCGCCCTCGCCCAGCGCGAAGAGGATGGTCGGCAGGTACACCATCGGCCCGAACTGACGAAGGACCGCTGACGCACTGCTCACGTCCCTCACGCTACCCCCGGGCGCGGGCACACCAGGACCCGTCGCCGCGCGTGCGGGCGGCACGTTAGGCTGAGGTGTCATGCTCGAACTAGATCTCTCCGCCGAAATCCAGGCGCTCAGGCACACCTTCGGCGACATCAGCGAGGTCGTCGACGTCAACCGTCTCCGCGAGGACATCGCGCGGCTCAGCGAGGAGGCCGGCGCCCCCGACCTCTGGGACGACACCGAGAACGCCCAGAAGGTCACGAGCGCCCTGAGCCACCGCCAGTCGGAGCTCGCCCGCATCACCGGCATCGCGCAGCGCCTCGACGACCTCGAGGTGCTCGTCGACCTGGCCAATGAGATGGGCGACGAGGACTCCGCGATCGAGGCGCGCAACGAGCTCAGCATCCTCACGGACCTCATCAACCAGCTCGAGGTGCAGACCCTGCTGGACGGCGAGTACGACGAGCGCAGCGCGATCGTCACGATCCGCTCCGGTGCCGGGGGCGATGACGCCACCGATTTCGCCGAGATGCTCATGCGCATGTATCTCCGGTGGGCCGAGCGGCACAAGTACCCGGTGAAGGTCATGGACACCTCCTACGCGGAGGGCGCCGGCATCAAGTCGGCGACGTTCGAGATCGACGCCCCGTACGCCTTCGGCACGATCTCGGTCGAGGCCGGCACCCACCGCCTCGCGCGCATCAGCCCGTTCGGCTCGGCCGACAAGCGCCAGACCTCTTTCGCGGCTGTCGAGGTCATCCCGCTCATGGAGGAGGCGACCGAGGTCGACATCCCCGAGAACGACATCCGGGTGGACGTCTTCCGCTCGTCCGGCCCCGGTGGGCAGTCCGTGAACACGACCGACTCGGCCGTGCGCATCACCCATCTGCCGACCGGCATCGTCGTGTCGATGCAGAACGAGAAGTCGCAGATCCAGAACCGTGCCGCGGCGATGCGCGTGCTCCAGAACCGACTCCTTCTGCTGCAGAAGGAGCAGGAGGCGGCCAAGAAGAAGGAGCTCGCCGGCAACATCACGGCCAGCTGGGGCGACCAGATGCGCTCCTACTTCCTCTACGGCCAGCAGCTGGTGAAGGACCTGCGGACCGGACAGGAGTCGGGCAACCCGGCCGCCGTGTTCGACGGCGACCTCGACGACTTCATCTCGGCAGGCATCCGCTGGCGCAAGCGCCGCGACGAGGACTGAACATGACGAAGGCCCCGGGCGACCGGGGCCTTCGTTGTGTGGCAGGGTCGGCGGATCTCAGCGACCCGAGCCCTGGAGGGATCCGGTCACATCCTCGTAGCTGTACACGATGCACTGGATGGCGCGGTCGTCGGCGCGGTTCCAGGACCCTTTCGTGGGCTGGTAGCTGTAGAAGTCCAGCTCGGATTGCTCGTACGTGAGGCCGACGAAGCTCTCGAACTGGGCCAGGCACCCGTCCCAGGCCGTCTCCTGGAGGGCGCTGTCTCCGGGGAACTCGCCGTCCTCGACCTCGAAGATGTAGAACACCTCGTCGGTGTGCGGCTGGTCGCAGGGGACGACCGGCAGTTCGGAGATCTGGTCGACATCGGTGTAGTCGACGTACGGGAGGCAGTCTCCGACCGCGAGGTCCTCGAACGCGACCATCTCGGCGCCTTCGATCTCGGACGGGTCCGGCGCGGGTGACGGTGCCTCCGATGCGCTCGGGCTCGGGGCGGGCGTGGATCCGGCACCCGCCTCGACCGCGGCCGTGAGCCCCAGCGTCACGAGCGCGACCGCACCGGCGAGCGCGGAACCGACGATCGCGACGCTCAGACCCGCGATGCCGGGCCACTTCGCCCCGCGCAGGAACAGCGACACGATCGACACCACCAGCGCGATCCCGAGCAGCACCCATCCCGCGAGTGCGACGGGCGGTATGCACGCGAGCACCACGCCGATCACCGCGGCGGCCAGACCCGCGACGCCCACCGGCGAGATGCGCCGCCGTGGGGGCGCGGCCGGAGCTGCTCCGTACGGAGCGGTGGCGTCGTGCGGGGTGTTGGCGTCGTGCGGGGTGTTGGTGCCGTACCGGGTGTTGGTGCCGTACGGGGTGTTGGTGCCGTAGGGAGCGGTGGTGCCGTAGGGAGCGGTGGTGCCGGATCCGGGGAGCGGGTGCTCCTGCCCGGGAAGCGCATACGGCGGTGCGAACGGGTGCTCCGGCGCGGGAGGGATGTCGGGGACAGCTGCTTCCGCTTCTGTCGCGTCTGCTGCCGTGGGGGCGGGAGCGGGAGCGGCAGGGGGAGTGTGCTCTGCGGAGCGGACGTGCGTCGTCCACTGCTGCCCGTCCCACCACCGCAGGTCGCCGGAACCGTCGTCGTACCAGCCCGCGGGTGTCGTCATGGAATGGCCTGGTCTTTCTGTGGGGGAATGGCGGCGCTCAGCGCGCGGTGGGTTCGACCGTCACGCGAGCGACCTCCTGGAAGAGCTCGTCCACGACGATCACGACATACGAGGGACTCTGCGCGACGTCGAAGGACAAGGCACCCTGGGTGGTGTCACCTGCGGACAGCTCGGCCGCTTCGAGCGTCGTGCCGCCGTAGTAGTCGTAGTCGCCCGCGACGCCGTCCGCCGTCTCCACGGAGAAGTACAGCGGGTTCACGTACGCGGTCCCGTCGAGCACCTCCACGGTGACGTCCACCAAGAGGTATCCGCCGTTGGCCGCCTCGAAGTCGGAGCCGTTCGACGCGCCCCACGTGGCGGCGGTGATCGTGAGCTCTGCGGTGCCGGACAGCTGCTCGATCGGCACCGCCTCGCCCAGCGAGCCCTCGACGACCTCGCTCGGCCCGAAGCCGTCGTCCGTACCCGCATCGGTGCCTTCGCTCGTGCCCTCATCGGAATCCATGTCCGGCCAGGAACCGGGCCGATCGACCTGGCTGGCGATCGCGAGGAAGAACACGAAGCTCATCACCGCCGCGATCACCCCGCCGAGCACCGAGACGCCCAGGCCGGTGATCCCCGGCCACTTCCGTCCCTTCAGGAAGAGGGAGATCAGCGACACGATGAATCCCGCTCCGAGCAGGATCCACGCGAACGCGACAGTGAACGGGAGGAAGGCGAGGATCAGGCCCAGCGCCGCGAGACCGAGTCCGACCAGTCCGAGCACCGAGACCTTGGCGGGCGCGACAGGAGCGGTCGCTCCGTATGCCGGGGCGCCGGGGTAGCCGCCCTGGCCCCCGCTCGGCTGTGCTCCCGGGTACTGCGTCTGCCCTGGGTACTGCGTCTGCCCCGGGTACTGCGCCTGACCGCCGGAGGGTTGCCCGCCGGAGGGCTGTCCGCCATACGGAGGCTGTGCGGCGGCCGCGGACGATGTGGCGTTCGACGGGGCGATCGGCTCCGCAGGCAGATCGTGCCCGCCGCCGGACGGAGCTGCCCAGTCCTGTGCAGGCTCCGGGTCGACCACGGCGTCCTGTGCCGGCTCACCGGGGGTCGTCGTCACGGACTCCGACGAGGCAATGGATTCCGCCGCGGTCGCATCCTCGGTGGGCGCCTCCGCCGGGGTTTCAGGCGTGGTCGCGGTCGCGGCCTCCGTCTCGGGCTCAGTCGCGGGCGCAGCCCCCGCGGGCGACACGGTCGCGTCCTCCGAGGGCGTCACGGCGGCGGAATCATCCGCGGTCGCAGCCTCCGCGGCGGGCGCCGCCGGAGCGAAGTGCTCCGTCCACTGCTGGCCGTCCCACCACCGCAGGCGCCCGGAGCCGTCGTCGTACCAGCCAGCAGGTGTCGTCATGGGAGTCCCTCCGTGTGCGCGCTCGCGCGATGGCGCGAGTCGACTCTCCATGTATAGCAGTGGGCTCCGACCTCGGCGGGGCTCCGGGATGGGGAGGATTGCCCATGCGGCGTAGGCTCCCGCGGGGTGTCGCACGCGGCAGCGAAGACGCCGCGCTTAGGCTCGAATCGCCATGATTCGGTTCGAGAACGTCACGAAACGCTACCGCGGGACGTCGAAGCCCGCCCTGTCCGGAGTCGACTTCGAAGTGCAACGCGGGGAGTTCGTCTTCCTCGTCGGCGCCTCCGGGTCCGGCAAGTCGTCCTGCCTTCGCCTCATCCTGCGCGAGGACGTCCCCACCAGCGGTCGCGTCGCCGTGCTGGGTCGCGATCTCCGCTCGCTCGCGAACCGCAAGGTCCCGTACTTCCGCCGTCACATCGGCTCCGTGTTCCAGGACTTCCGCCTGCTGCCCTCCAAGACCGTCCACCAGAACGTGGCCTTCACGCTCCAGGTCACCGGCTCCTCGCGCGGCTTCATCCAGCAGGCCGTGCCGGAGGCGCTGGCGCTCGTCGGGCTGGACGGCAAGGAGAAGCGCATGCCCCATGAGCTCTCGGGCGGCGAGCAGCAGCGTGTGGCGATCGCCCGCGCGCTCGTGAACCGGCCGCAGGTGCTGCTGGCCGATGAGCCGACCGGAAACCTCGACCCTGCGACTTCGGTCGACATCATGCAGCTGCTGGCCCGCATCAACGCGGGAGGCACGACCGTGCTGATGGCGACGCACGAGGCCGGCTTCGTCGACCAGATGCAGCGCCGCGTGATCGAGCTCCGCGACGGGGAGATGGTGCGCGACGAGGTGCACGGCGGGTACGGCGACACGTCGAACATCCCCCGCCTGGTGCCGGAGGAGGTACGCGGCGCCGCGGCAGCCGCCGCGCTCACCGCGGTGCAGGAGGTGCAGCGGCAGACCGCCGACCTCTCCGTGGTGCGCGCCGCGCTCGCGGAGGAGCTCGATGCGCAGCGTCGTGCCCAGACCGCGGCGCCTGCACCGCAGCCCGCGGCCGAGCGCGAGCCGCAGCGTGTCGAGCCCCCCGAGCAGCCGCACAGTGGTGTGGTGGAGCCCCCTGAGCCCGACGAGCGGACTGTCGAGCCTCCCGTGGAGCGGCCCGCCGCGGCGGGACCGCGCACGCATCCGATCGTGCTGCCGGAGGTGGACGTCGCCGAACTCGGCGTCGCCGACCGCCTCGGCCTCTCCGACCAGGACGATGAGGAAGTGGGCCCGACCTCATGAGAATCGGCCTGATCCTGACCGAGGCCCTCGTCGGCCTGCGGCGCAACATCTCGATGGTGATCTCCGTCGTGCTCGTCACGTTCGTCTCGCTGACGTTCGTCGGCGCGGCGATCCTGATGCAGGCGCAGATCGGCGTGATGCGCGGCTACTGGGCGGAACGTGCTCAGGTGGCGGTGTACATGTGCTCGGCCGTCTCCGAATCCGACACCTGCGTCGACGGGGCGGCGAGCGAGGAGCAGGTCGCCGCCGTGCGCGCCCAGCTCGAAGGGGATGCGCTGTCCCCGCTCATCAGCTCCATGACGTTCGACACCAAGGAGGAGACGTACGCCAAGCTCGTCGAGCAGGTCGGCGAGGAGCAGGCGAGCGTGCTCACACCCGATCAGGCGTTCGAGGTGTTCTTCGTGACGATGAAGGATCCCGGCCAGTCGCAGGTGCTGGCCGAGGCCTTCAGCGGCCAGGCGGGCGTCGAGCAGGTGAAGGATCAGCTGCAGTACCTCGAGCCGCTGTTCTCCGCGCTCACGGTCGCGACCTACATCGCCGTCGGCATCGCGGTGCTGATGCTGATCGCGGCGACCCTGCTGATCGGCACGACCATCCGATTGTCCGCCTACGCCAGACGCAAGGAGATCGGCATCATGCGGCTGGTCGGCGCGTCGAACAGGTTCATCCAGACGCCGTTCGTGCTCGAGGGCGTGTTCGCGGCGTTCCTCGGCTCCGCGCTGGCCAGCGCGGCCGTCGTCGCCGGCGTGCACTTCGGGGTGAACGGCTACCTGCGCGGCCGTGTCCCGTTCATCACCACCTGGGTGACCATGCAGGATGCGTTCCTGGTGGTGCCGGTGCTCGTCGGGATCGGCGTCGTCCTCGCGGCCCTCTCGGCAGGCTTCGCGATCCGCCGCTGGCTGCGCACCTGATACCCTGAAAGGCTGCTCGGCCTGATTCCTCGGTCGAGCCCGTCCACAGCAGCACAGGAGAGCGACATGCCCAGGGAACGCGGGGAGAAGGTCGTGGCGACCAATCGTCGCGCGCGTCACGACTACACCATCGAGAAGTCGTACGAAGCGGGGATGGTGCTCACCGGCACCGAGGTGAAGTCGCTGCGACAGGGGCGGGCCAACCTCAGCGACGGCTACGCGTTCGTGAAGGGCAACGAGGTCTTCCTCGATGCCGTGCACATCCCCGAGTACTCGCAGGGACACTGGACCAACCACTCCGCCAAGCGCATCCGCAAGCTGCTGCTGCACCGGGAGGAGATCGCGAAGCTGGCGCACGCCGTCTCCGCGGGCGGCTACACGCTCATCCCGATGAAGCTGTACTTCTCCGACGGCCGCGCCAAGGTCGAGATCGCCCTCGCGAAGGGCAAGCGCGAGTACGACAAGCGGCAGACACTGCGCGAGCGGCAGGACACCCGCGAGGCCGAACGGGCAATGCGCCTGCGCAATCGCGTCGGGGAGTAGCGGCTAGGCGCTCGGCGCGAACCCGAACACCCGCCCGAGGAACGCGAGTTCGCGCTCCAGTGCATCCACGATGTTCTCGGCGCGGCGGAAGCCGTGCCCCTCGCCCGGATACAGCACGTACTCGTGGTCGACGCCGTTCGCCGCCAGGGCGTCGCGGATGGCCTCCGACTGCGACGGCGGCACCACGCGATCGTCGGCGCCCTGCAGCAGCAGCACGGGCACGTCGATCCGATCCGCGTGGGTGAGGGGCGAGCGCTCGATGTAGATGTCCTCGGCCTCGGGCAGCGGGCCGACCAGTCCATCGAGGTACGGCGCCTCGAAGTCATGGGTCTCCGCGGCGAGCAGTCGCAGGTCGGAGACGCCGTAGCGGCTGATCCCGGCGGCGAACGTGCCGCCGCGCACGAGGGCGGACAGCACGGTCCACCCTCCGGCCGAGCCGCCGCGGATGGCGATGCGGGCAGGATCGGCGAGACCGGCGTCGGCCAGTCCGCGGGCCGCCGCGATCACGTCGTCGACGTCGACCACGCCCCACTGTCCCTGCAGGCGGTCGCGGTAGGCGCGTCCGTAGCCGGTCGAGCCGCCGTAGTTCACGTCGAGCACGCCGATGCCGCGGCTCGTGAAGAACGCGATCGCCGCTGAGGCCGCCCCTGTCACGTGCGCCGTCGGCCCGCCGTGCACCAGGACGACGTACGGCGGGAGCTCGCCCGCGGGCGCGGCGGCCTCGGGCGAAGCCGGGGGATACGCGAAGGCGTGCACCGCGCCGTGCGAGCCCTCCACGACGATCTGTTGCGCGCCGGGCATCCAGCGCTGGTCGGCGGGAGTGCCGCCGACGACGGTCTGCACGGAGCTCGCGTCGAGGTCGACGCACCAGAGCCCCGACTCGACGGTCGACCCGTCCCCGCTGATGAGCACGCGGGAGCCCTGCGCCTGCTCCACGCTGAGGTGCCCGTCGCCGGGAAGCTCCACCGTGGTGCTGTCGCCGTCGGCGGCCAGGAGCTGCACCTCGTCGCGGCCGTTCGTGCGCACGGCCACCACGCGGCCGTCGTCGAGCAGCTGGAACCAGCGGTTGCCCAGCACCCACAGCCCGTAGCCGGTGTCGGCGTCCGTCTCGGTGAGCGCACGGGGTGCACCGGCGGGATACACACCGTCGAGGGTGAGTCGCTGCAGCTGCCATCGGCCGCTGGCATCGTCGGCGAACACGAGCTCGGTGTCGCTCGCCCACTCCGGCTGCAGGGCGGCGGAGGTCGCCACGCGGTGCACGGCGCCGTCCGCGAGGGCCCCGATGGCCAGCTGGGCGCTCTCCCACGGCATGCTGTCCGCCGCCCATTCGACCCAGGCCACCCGGGTGCCGTCGGGCGACAGTGCCGGGTGTGCGAAGAACCCGGGTCCCTCGGCGATCACGCGGACGAGGGCGTCGTCCTCCGCGGCGGAGCCGTCTATCGGGATCTCCACGATCGCACGCCGGTGCGGCTCGAGGGAGAGGTCTTCACGGACGGCCAGCAGTCGTCCCCGCTGCACGCGCAGTCCGCCGTGCGCCGGGCCGGCCGCCGTGAGCGGTCGCGGCTCCTCGCCGGGCTGGAGGCGGTAGACGCGCTGGTCGTCTGCCGATACGAAGTACAGGGCGTCGCCGTCCGTCGTCCAGGCGCCACCGCCGTACTCGTGCACGCGGGAACGCGCGTTCCACGGAGACGGCAGGATCTCGGCGCCGGTGGAGCTGCGCACCGTCACGCGGCCCCCCTCCGCCGGCACGGATTCGCCCCACCAGATGTCGTCCCCGGCGAAGCGCGCACCGTCGATGCGCGGAGCCGAGGCGGCGACGGAGGCGGCGGTGAACGGGGACGGCCAGGAGCCGAAAGGTGACGACATGGTTCGAGCCTAGGCCCCGACATACGGCGTCACACTCGTGCACCCGGCGACGGCCGTGTTCTAGGTTTCTGGAAACGCCCGGTTGGTTCAGGGCGTGGAGCGACAGCCGAGCCCGGCACCCGCCCGCGAACGATGCGATCTGCGTCGTGCGCGGCCCCCGGCCCCCTGTCCCCAGGAGAGTAGATGTCTTCCGAGACCGCGACCTCCGGCACCCCGCGTGTGCCGTTCTCCTTCGAGCTCTACCCGCCGCGTTCGGCGTCGAGCGAGGAGGCCCTGCACGAGACCGTGCTGCGCCTCGCAGCGGCAGGGCCGGAGTTCCTCTCCGTGACCTACGGCGCTGGCGGCTCCACCGGGGGACGCTCGCTGGACGTGCTGCGCTTCATCCGCACGCACACCGAGGTGGAGCCGCTCGCGCACCTCACGTGCGTCGGCAACACCTACGCGGGCGCGACGGCGCTCATCCGTGAGTTCCTCGACGCGGGCATCCGCAGCTTCCTGGCCCTCCGCGGCGACCCGCCCGCCGGCGAGACCGAGGGCTACCTCGGCGACCTGGAGAGCGCGGCGCAGCTCGTGCAGCTCATCGACAGGGTGCAGGCGGAGCGTGCGCCGTACGAGGAGTCGCCCGTGCCCGGACTCCCGGGCGCCGCGCGTGTCGCTCCGCGGCAGAAGGTGAGCATCGCCGTCGCAGCCTTCCCCAAGGGGCACCCGCGTGCGACGCATCGCACGCAGGACGTGGAGGCGCTGCTGGCCAAGCAGGCCGCGGGGGCCACGTTCGCGATCACGCAGCTGTTCTTCCACCCGGACGACTACCTCGCGTTCGTCGAGCGGGCCCGGTCCGGGGGCGTCACGATCCCCATCCTTCCCGGCATCATGCCCATCACCTCGCCCGCCCGTCTCGCCCGGGTGCTGGAGCTCACCGGGGAGGATCTGCCGAGCGAACTGGCGATCGCCCTCGACGTGGAGCCCACGGCGGAGGGCCGCAGGGAGATCGGCATCGCCTGGGCCGCCCGTCTCGCCGCCGACGTCGTCGCCGGGGGTGCCCCCGGCGTACACCTGTACGCGTTCAACCAGCACGACACCGTCCTGACCGTCCTCGCCGAAGCCGGCATCGTCCCGGCGCTCCGCCGCTAGCCACCCCGCCGAAAGGAAACACCATGACCGCATTCCCCCAGGGGACCATCCTCGGATACCCCCGCATCGGACGTCGTCGCGGACTCAAGAAGGCCGTCGAGGCGTTCTGGGTCGGGCGCATCGACGAGCAGGAGCTGGAGCGCACGGCCGCAGAGCTGCGCGCCGCCACCAGGGAGCGGCTGGCCGCGCTCGGCCTGGGACGCACGGATTCCGCGATCCCCGAGTCGTTCTCCTTCTACGACCAGGTGCTGGACGCCGCGGTGTCCGTCGGGGCGATCCCTGCCCGCTTCGACGACCTCCGCGAGGAGGACGGCACGATCGGCCTCTCGGCGCTCTTCACGATCGCCCGCGGCGAGGGGGAGAAGGCGCCGCTGGAGATGACGAAGTGGTTCGACTCCAACTACCACTACCTGGTGCCGGAGATCGGGCCGGAGACGGTGTTCTCGCTCGCGAGCGACCGGCTCGTGCGAGAGGTCGCCGAAGCGAGGGCCGCGGGCTTCGTCACCCGCCCGGTGGTGGTCGGGCCGGTCACCCTCCTCGCCCTGGCCAAGGCGTCGGACCAGGCGCCGGCGGGCTTCGATCCGCTGTCGCGCCTCGACGACGTCCTGCCGGTGTACGCCGCGCTGCTGGCGAAGCTGCGGGCGGCCGGCGCGGAGTGGGTGCAGCTCGACGAGCCGGCGCTGGTGAGCGAGTCGCTCCCGGCCTCGCCGGCCGAGCTCGCGGCAGCCGCGGAACGGGCGCTGGCCGTGCTCGGCGGAGCGACGGACCGTCCCGCGATCCTCGTCGCGGCCCCGTATGCCGACCTCGGCGACACCTTCGCGACCCTGGCCGCGGCGCCCGTGGAGGCGATCGCGCTCGACCTCGTCCGCGGCGGCATTCCGCAGGCGGCGGAGGGACTCGCGGGCAAGACGCTCGTCGGCGGCGTGATCGACGGGCACAACATCTGGCGCGGTGACCTCGCCGCCGCCTTCGACGCGCTCGAGCGGCTGGCGGCCCTGGGGTCGCCCGTCGCGGCGTCCACCTCCACGTCGCTCCTGCATGTGCCGCACGATGTGGCCGAGGAGTCGAAGCTCGACGAGCGCCTGGTCTCCTGGCTGGCCTTCGCCGACCAGAAGGTCGCGCAGATCGGCACCCTCGCCCGGGGGCTGGCCGAAGGGCGCACCGCGATCGCGAGTGAGCTCGACGCGGCGACGGCGGCGCTCCGCGACCGTCTCGACGCCCCGGGCGTGCGGGACGGGGACGTGCGGCGGCGCGAGCTCGGCGACGCGGACTTCTCCCGTGCGTCCTCTGCGGAGCGCGAGGCCGCGCAGGAGGCGCTGGGGCTGCCCGCGCTGCCGCTGACGACGATCGGCTCCTTCCCGCAGACCGGCGACATCCGGCGTGCGCGGGCGCTCTTCACCCGTGGTGAGCTGCCGCAGGAGGACTACGAGGACTTCCTGCGCCGGGAGATCGCCTCGGTCGTGACGCTGCAGGAGGACCTGGGTCTCGATGTGCTGGTGCACGGGGAGCCGGAGCGCAACGACATGGTGCAGTACTTCGCGGAGCATCTGGACGGGTTCGCGGTGACCGAGCACGGCTGGGTGCAGTCCTACGGCTCGCGGGCGACGCGTCCGTCGATCCTCTGGGGCGACGTCTCCCGGCCCGCCCCGATCACGGTGGCCTGGTCGAGCTACGCGCAGTCGCTCACGGCCAGGCACATGAAGGGGATGCTGACCGGACCGGTCACGATCCTGGCCTGGTCGTTCGTGCGGGACGACCAGCCGCTCGGCGAGACCGCGAACCAGGTCGCCCTCGCGCTCCGAGAGGAGATCGCCGATCTGGAGGCGGCGGGGATCGCGGTGATCCAGGTCGACGAGCCCGCGCTGCGCGAGCTGCTGCCGCTCAAGAAGGTCGATCAGCCGGCCTACCTGGACTGGTCTGTGGGCTCGTTCCGGCTCGCCACCGGCGGCGCCGCGCCGGCCACCCAGATCCACACCCACCTCTGCTACTCCGAGTTCGGCGTGGTGATCGACGCGATCCGTGCGCTGGACGCCGACGTCACGTCGATCGAGGCCGCACGCAGCCGCATGGAGGTCGTGGCCGACATCGCCGCGTCGGGGTTCGACCACGGCATCGGGCCCGGGGTGTACGACATCCACTCCCCGCGAGTGCCCACCGTCGCGGAGATCGAGTCGCTGCTGCGCCGGGCCGTGCAGGAGATCCCGACCCGCCAGCTCTGGGTGAACCCGGACTGCGGTCTCAAGACGCGGGGGTACGACGAGACCACGGCGTCGCTGCGCAACATCGTGGAGGCCACGCGCCGCGTCCGCGCGGACGTGAGCGTCGCCGTCTGATCGACGGATGAGAAAGGCCCTCCCGGGCGTCCGGGAGGGCCTTTCTCATGCCTGGCGCACTCAGACCGCGCGCAGCACCGCCACGACCTTGCCGAGCACCACGGCCTCATCGCCGAGGATCGGTTCGAAGGCGGAGTTGCGGGGCAGCAGCCACGTGTGGCCGTCGCGTCGACGCAGCACCTTCACCGTGGCCTCGCCGTCGAGCATCGCCGCGACGATCTCGCCGTTCTCCGCGCTGTGCTGGGAGCGCACGACGACCCAGTCGCCGTCGCAGATGGCGGCGTCGATCATCGACTCGCCGGAGACCTTGAGCATGAACAGATCGCCCTTGCCCACCAGCTGACGGGGGAGAGGGAAGATCTCCTCCACCTGCTGCTCGGCCGTGATGGGGACGCCGGCGGCGATCCGGCCGACGAGCGGCACGAGCGCCGCGTCGCCCACCGGGGTCGCGATGTCGGCCGGGTTCTCGGCGCCGGTGCCGGGCAGATCGATCAGGACCTCCATGGCCCTCGTCTTGCCCGGGTCCCTGCGCAGGTAGCCGCTGAGTTCGAGCTGGCCCAGCTGGTGGGTGACGCTGGAGAGGGACTTGAGCCCCACGGCGTCGCCGATCTCCCGCATGCTCGGCGGGTAGCCGTGGTGGGCGATCGACGTCTGGATGACCTCGAGGATCGCCATCTGCTTGGCGCTGAGGTTCTTGCGACGGCGGGTCCGCGGCGCCTCCGACTCGGGGGCTGAGGTCTCGCTCATGATGCTCCTTCAGTGCGTGATCCGACGTCCCTCTTCGAATGTCGGAGGCCCGTGGTGGGGTGTCCTTGTCGAAACCGTATCCGAGAATCGCGCCGATCTGGAAGATCTGTTCGAGCGTGTCGGCCGATTGCCGGACGTGGTTTCGAAAACAGCTTGACAGATGTTCGAACTCGAAGATATCTTCGGAACGTAGCTTCGCATCCACGGCTCCCGGCCGAGACGCGGATGCGAACGCTACGCCAACCTCCCCGGGCGGCCTCCGCACCGGGACAGCTAAGGAGCAGACATGAGCAGCATCAGCCTCAGCACCTCGACCGCGATCCCCGCACCGGCCCTGCGCGCCACGCGGCTGCGGCTCACGGTGCGCGGTCGCCGCGTGCTGCTCGCGGTCGCCTCGATCCCTCTCGCCGCCGGCATCGCGTTCGCGGCGATCAGTGGGGGCAGCGCGATCGCCTCCGGTGCGGACTCGGTCCCGGCGGCAGTCGAGACGCTCACGGTGATGCCCGGCGACACCCTCTGGTCGATCGCCGGTGCGATCGCCCCCGAGGCCGACCCGCGCGATGTGATCGGGGAGATCAGCCGGATGAACCTGCTGCGCGGTGGCGAGATCCAGATCGGACAGGAACTCGCGATCCCTGCGCAGTACGCGCACTGACGCATGGTCCTCGGCGCGTCCTCGTCCTCTTAACATGGGAAGGGTGACCTTCTCCCTCAACGATCTCCCGCTCCGCGACGATCTGCGCGGACTCACTCCGTACGGCGCACCGCAGGCCCCGCTCCCGATCGCGCTCAACGTCAACGAGAACACGCATCCGGTACCGGACGAGGTCGCCAGCGACATCCTCGACGACATCGCGGTCGCGATCCGTGACGTCAACCGTTATCCGGACCGGGAGTTCACGACCCTGCGAGAGGCGTTCGCGCAGTACCTCGGGCACGGCCTGACCGCGGAGCAGATCTGGGCGGGCAACGGCTCGAACGAGGTGCTGCAGCACATCCTCCAGGCCTTCGGGGGACCGGGGCGAACCGTGTTCGGCTTCGGACCGACCTATTCGATGTACCCCCTCATCGCCCAGGGAACCGGCGCGCGCTGGACAGCCGGCGTCCGGCAGCCGGACTACTCGATCACCGCCGATGAGGCCGCGGAGCAGGTACGCGCAGCCGACCCGGATGTCGTCATCCTCTGCTCGCCCAACAATCCGACAGGGACCCCGCTCGGGCTCGACGTCGTGGAGGCCGTCTACGACGCGGCGCGCGGAGTCGTGATCGTCGATGAGGCCTATCAGGAGTTCGCACCGCACGACGCGCCCTCGGCGCTGACCCTGCTCGACGGGCGCCCGCGCCTCGCCGTCTCGCGAACGATGAGCAAGGCCTTCGCCTTCGCCGGTGCGCGCGTCGGATACCTCGCCGCGGATCCGGCCTTCATCGACGCCCTGCGGCTCGTGCGGCTCCCGTATCACCTGAGCGCACTCACCCAGGCGGCCGCGGTGGCGGCGCTCCGCAACGCCGACATCATGCTGGGCATGGTCGAGGAGATCGTGGAGCAGCGCGACCGCATCAGCGCGACGCTCGAGGCGCTCGGATACACGCCGCACGAGTCGTGGTCGAATTTCGTCCTGTTCGGGGGCGTCGCCGACCCCCGGGCCACCTGGCAGCAGCTGTATGACCGCGGCGTGCTCGTCCGCGACGTGGGCATCCCCGGCCACCTGCGCGTGAGTGCGGGCACGGAGTCCGAGACGACCGCGTTCCTGGACGCTCTGGCCTCGATAGGATCGGCATCATGACCAGCCCCGCATCCCCCGCGCGCACCGCGAGCCGCGTCCGCAGCACGTCGGAGTCCACGGTCGAACTGGAACTCAACCTCGACGGCACCGGGGCGAGCCGCATCGACACGTCCGTGCCGTTCTTCGATCACATGCTCACGGCCTTCGCGAAGCACTCGCTGACGGATCTGACGGTGCGGGCCTCCGGCGACACGCACATCGACGCGCACCACACCGTGGAAGACGTCTCGATCGTGCTCGGACAGGCGATCCTCGAGGCGCTCGGCGACAAGTCCGGCATCGCCCGCTACGGCGACGCGCTCGTGCCCCTCGACGAGGCTCTCGCGCAGGCCGTCGTCGACATCTCCGGTCGGCCGTACCTGGTGCACCAGGGCGAGCCCGCCGGGTTCGAGCAGCACCTGATCGGCGGTCACTTCACGGGTTCGCTCGTCCGCCATTCCTTCGAGGCCATCGCGTTCAATGCTGCGCTCACCGTGCACGTCCGCGTGCTGGGCGGCCGCGACCCGCACCACATCGCCGAGGCGGAGTACAAGGCGTTCGCGCGCGCGTTCCGACAGGCCAAGGCGCTGGACCCGCTCGTGGACGGCATCCCCTCGACCAAGGGGGCCCTGTGAGCAGCGCACCCCGCGTCGCCGTCTTCGACTACGAGTCCGGCAACGTGCACTCGGCGGTCAAGGCGCTCGTGGCTGCCGGAGCCGACGCCGTGCTCACGCGCGACCGCACCGAAGCACTCGAGGCCGACGGTTTCGTCGTGCCGGGAGTCGGCGCTTTCCAGGCCGTGCGCGATGCCCTGCACGCACACGGCGGCGACGAGATCATCGGCCGCCGGCTGGCAGGGGGCCGTCCGGTGCTGGGCATCTGCGTGGGCATGCAGGTCCTGTTCGAGCACGGCGTCGAGCGCGGACACGACACCGCGGGTCTCGGCGAATGGCCCGGAGCGGTCACCGAGCTCAATGCGCCCGTGCTCCCGCACATGGGATGGAACACGGTCGACCCCGGCGAAGACACCGTCCTGTTCCGCGGCATCGAGCAGGAGCGGTTCTACTTCGTGCATTCCTATGCCGCGCAGTCGTGGGAGCTCGACGTGATCCCGCCGTTCCCGCAGCCCGTGCTCACCTGGGCCACGTACGGCGACCCGTTCCTCGCGGCGGTGGAGAACGGTCCGCTGTCTGCGACCCAGTTCCACCCGGAGAAGTCCGGCGAGGCGGGCATCCAGCTGCTGCGCAACTGGGTCGGCAGCCTCTGACGTCGAGGGCAGGTCACTCCCGGCCGACGCTCGGCCGTCAGAGCCCCCGGGCGACGGCGGCGGCCGCGGACAGCCACGCGCGCTGCGTGCGCCTCGCGAGCGCTCCGTATTCCAGGTGCCCGTCGACCATCTCGTGGTCGAACGGGATCGCGATGACGTCCCGGGCGAGGGCGCGATACCCCGCGACGACCGTCTCCACCTCGGTGGGGGTGGCCTTCGGATCCGCCTGCGACACCACGACCACCGACTGCTCCGCGAGGCGGGCGGAGCGCTCGTCGCGCTCGTCCAGGGCTTCGAGCAGCAGCGCTCCCGCCTCCGCGTGGTCGGCTCTCGTGGTGGTCGCGACGACGAGCTGGTCGGCGTGGTCGATCATCCGCAGCCACATCGGGTCCGACTCGTCGTTGCCGGAGTCGATCAGGATGAGTCGGTAGAACTTCGCGGCGACGGCGTGGATCGCGTCGACGTCCTGCGGGTGCAGACGGTTCTCGTGCGCGAGTCGGATCGGCTTCGATCGCAGCACGTCGTACTTCTCCCGCGGCTGATGGTGCACGAAGTTCGCGAGATCCGCGGACTGCGCCTGCGGGCCGAGGAGGTGCCCTGTCGCCGGCAGCATCTCGAGGAGCGTGCGGTCGTGCACCCCGCTCTGCGTGCGCCAGCCGAGGGTGCCGCGAGTCTGGTTGTTGTCCCAGGCGAGCACGCCGGCGCCGCCGAACCGCGCGAACACCGCCGCGAGGAGGATCGTGGTGGGCGTCTTGCCCGCGCCGCCCTTGCCGTTCACGACGGCGATCGTGCGCGGCCCCGGCCAGTGCTGACTGACGGCGATCTCGTCGTCGCGGGCGGACTGCTCGTCGACGTCGGGGGCGAGTTTGAGGCCGAAGCGGTTGAGCGCGCCGCGGACGCCTTCCCGCGCGGGCTCCTCGCGTCGCTCCTCGACCAGGAACGACGGACGCCGAGCGCTCTCCCGCTGCTGGCGCCGGGAGCGGGTGGCCACCGTGTCACCGCCCGGCGGGCGTGGAGCTGCGGTGTCTGCGGTGTGCGCGGTGTGCGCGGTGGTCTGCGTCATGGCACGGAGGTCCTCGGCGCGTGCAGGGCCTGCATCGGGTGCGGGCGTCTGCGGGATGGAGGGGAGGGGCTCGCCTCCCGCGGCGGGTGCCGGCACGGCGGCTGCCGAGAGCGCGGTCGCGTGCGCCGTGGAGGGCAGGTGCTCCGCACGTGCGGTGTCCGCGCCGCGTGCGGGCGCCTCCGGAGCGGCGGGTGCGGGCCCCTCCGGAGTGGCGGGTTCGTCATCGGGCGGCAGGGCCGCAGCGGCGGGAGCGGGCGCCACCGGAGCGGCGTGCGTCTGCGGGGTGGGGGACGGGTGCTCGGCGCCCACGGCGGCGTCTCGCGTCTCCGGTCGTGCGCTCGACGCGCGCGGCGCGGGAGACGGCTGTGCGGACATGGTTCGCAACTGCGCCGCGGCCGTGCCCGATCCCCGCATCCGTGACCCGGCGGTCGGCGGTGCGGCGGACGAGGCGACCGCCCTTGGTGTCGGGGCAGCAGCCCTGGGTCCGGGGGCGGCAGCCTTAGGCTCTGGCGCGGCGGCCTTGGGACCTGTGCCCGCAGCCGTGGGACCGGGAGCGGCGGCTCTGGGTCCCGGAGCAGCGGCCTTGGGTCCCGGAGCAGCCGCCTTGGGTCCCGGAGCAGCGGCCTTGGGCCCCGGAGCAGCGGCCTTGGGCCCCGGAGCAGCGGCCTTGGGCCCCGGCGCGGCGGCCTTGGGCGCGAAAGCGATTCTGGCTGGGAGCGGCGCCGTGGGCGGGTCGTCGGCGGTCGGCATCCCTGGACGTGACTCGGGTGTGCCGTCCGCTGCGCTCGGGTCGCCGTCGTCTTCTCGCACTGACATCTCTAAAATGTTACATGAGGGAATATCGCATCGCCTCTGGTTCGATCACACGCCCCGATCGTCACGGTGACTGCGTGCATTTGGGTGGGCGTCGGCCACCGCGGTAGCCTCGTGTGTCGTGCCCGCTCGGGCCGTCGACCCACCCGATCCAAGGACCCCATGAACGACTTCGCGCAGTCTCCTTCGCTCACGCTCCTCCCCGCGGTCGATGTCGCCGGCGGCAAGGCGGTCCGCCTGACCCAGGGAGAGGCGGGCACCGAGACGAGCTACGGCGATCCGCTCGACGCCGCGGGGGAGTGGGTCGCACAGGGCGCGTCCTGGATCCACCTCGTCGACCTCGACGCGGCGTTCGGGCGCGGCAGCAACGCGGCCATCCTGCGCAAGGTCATCAAGCAGTTCCGCTCCGTGAACGTGGAGCTCTCCGGCGGCATCCGCGACGACGCCAGCCTGGAGGCGGCGCTGGAGAGCGGTGCCGCCCGCATCAACCTGGGCACGGCGGCGCTCGAGAACCCCGAATGGGCGGCGGACGTGATCAGCCGCTTCGGCGAGGCGATCGCCGTCGGCCTCGACGTGCGCGGCACGACCCTCGCCGCGCGCGGCTGGACCAAGGAGGGCGGCGACCTCTGGGAGGTCCTGGACCGCCTGGAGGACGCGGGCTGCAGCCGCTACGTCGTGACCGACGTCACCAAGGACGGCACGCTGCGCGGCCCGAACCTGGAGCTGCTGCGCGAGGTCACGGCGCGCACACCGAAGCCGGTCGTCGCGTCCGGCGGCATCTCGAGCCTCGACGACATCGCCGCACTGCGCGAGCTCGTGCCCCTCGGCGTCGAGGGCGCGATCGTCGGCAAGGCCCTGTACGCCGGCGCCTTCACGCTGGCTGAGGCGCTGGATGTCGCCGGAGACTGAGCCGCACGCCTGCGGGCCGGAGTCGCACAGCCACGGCGACTCCGCCGGTGTGCCGTGGGAAGGGCGCAGCTTCGAGGCGAACCCGCATGCGGCGGACGACGGCTCGGCGGACCCCGCTCTGCTCGCGGCGCTGCAGCGATTCCGCGCAGGGGAGGGCGACCAGGTCGCCGTCGTCGACGCCTTCCGCTCCGCTCGAGTGCTCATCCCGCTGATCGCGGAGAAGGGTGAGGAGGGCGTGGCGCCGAACGGCCTCGCGGTCGACAAGACGCAGGAGCTGTCGATCGTGACGGTGGCGGCTCCGGACGGCCGACGGGTGCAGCCCGTCTTCTCGTCCGTCGACGCCATGCAGCGCTGGGACCGCACCGCGCGGCCCATCCCGGTCCCCGCCCTCCGCGCCGCGCTCGCCGCCTCGGCGGAGGACACCGACCTCATCGTGCTCGACCCCACGTCGGAGACCGAGTTCGTGATCCGTCGGCCGGCGGTGTGGGCCATTGCGCAGGAGCAGCCGTGGGAGCCGAGCTTCCTCTCTCCCGAGGTGTTCTCGGCGCTGCAGGACAGCATCGCCCACGAGCTCGCGGTGATCGACGTGGCCGTCGCCGCAGGCGATCCGGACGCGCGGCTGCGGGGGCCGGAGCTGATCGTGGTCCTCGAGCTGGTGGACGGGCTGGAGCGCGAGGTGCTCGACGCCGTGCTGGCGCGTCTGGCTCAGCGCTGGGCGGCCGACGACCGCATCGCGGTGCTCGCCGACTCCCTCACGGTGAAGCTGCGGCGCAGCCGCTGACGCTCAGGTGACCGGTCCGGTCCACTTCTCGCCCGGGCCCTTGCCGATCGGGTCGGGGATGGTCGAGGCCTCCCGGAACGCCAGCTGCAGCGAGCGGAGGCCGTCGCGCAGCGACCGGGCGTGCATGTCGCTGATCTCCGGCGCGCCCGCCGTGATGAGGCCGGCGAGGGCGTTGATGAGCTTGCGTGCCTCGTCGAGGTCGAGCTGGGCCGCGGCGTCGGGGTCGTCGGCGAGCCCGAGCTTGACGGCGGCGGCGCTCATGAGGTGCACGGCTGCGGTGGTGATCACCTCGACGGCGGGAACATCGGCGATGTCGCGGACGGCCGATGACGCCGCCTCCTCCTGTCGTGCCCAGCGCTCTTCGCGCTCGCGTGCCGCCTCGTCGGGTGCCTGGTTCGTCACTTCGCCTTGCCTTCTGTTAGACTTTGGCGGGCTCCGGAGCGTCATGCTCTGGAACGAAAGAGGATTCACTTCCCACCCGCGCTTGCCGTTCCAGGCTACCGGGTCTTGCACTCCGCTGGCTCCGCTCTCACGAGGGGGCCGGTAGACAGGGTGTGGAGCCGGCGTCTGAGTGCCGGTGGGTGGGGGACGACTCCGATTTCGCCCGGGATGCAGACAGCATCGCGGTGGCCGAATCACATCGTCTAAGGAGCTCCGCATCAGCGATCCCCGTACCAATGAGCGCATCCGCGTCCCCGAGGTCCGCCTCGTCGGCCCCGCGGGTGAGCAGATCGGCGTTGTCCGCATCGAGGCAGCGCTGCGTCTCGCACAGGAAGCCGATCTCGACCTCGTCGAGGTCGCCCCGAACTCGAAGCCGCCCGTCGTCAAGATCATGGACTACGGCAAGTTCAAGTACGAGGCCGCGCAGAAGGAAAAGGAAGCGCGTCGCAACCAGGCGAACACGATCCTCAAGGAAGTCCGCTTCCGTCTGAAGATCGAGGCGCACGACTACACGACCAAGCTCAAGCGCGCCGAGGGCTTCCTCAAGGCCGGCGACAAGGTCAAGGCGATGATCCTGTTCCGCGGTCGTGAGCAGTCGCGGCCGGAGCAGGGTGTGCGTCTGCTGCGCAAGTTCGCCGAGGACGTCGCCGAGTTCGGCACGGTCGAGTCGAACCCGACCATCGACGGCCGCAACATGGTGATGGTCGTGGCGCCGCTGAAGAGCAAGTCCGAGGCGAAGCAGGAGCAGAACGCCGTGCGTGCCGCGAACAAGCAGGCCGCACGCGACGCGAAGCACGACGCGGACGCCTCGGCCGACGCACCGGCGGAGTGATCCCCGCCCCCAGAACTCCCGCACCGCGGGCCCACCCCGTCGCCTGACAAGGCGCCATACGAAGGAAGAGAAGATGCCGAAGCAGAAGACCCACTCGGGTGCTAAGAAGCGCTTCAAGATCACCGGCAGCGGAAAGCTGAAGAAGCAGCAGGCGAACATGCGTCACAACCTCGAGCACAAGTCGAGCCGTCGCACCCGCCGCCTCAACCAGGACCAGGTGCTGTCCAAGGCAGACACCAAGGTCGCGAACAAGCTTCTCGGCCGCTGACGCGCCGAACGCACGATAGGAACACAGGAAAATGGCAAGAGTCAAGCGGGCGGTCAACGCCCACAAGAAGCGTCGGGTCATCCTCGAGCGCGCCTCCGGCTACCGCGGTCAGCGTTCGCGCCTCTACCGGAAGGCCAAGGAGCAGGTCATCCACTCCCTGGTCTACTCGTACCGGGACCGTCGCAAGCGCAAGGGCGACTTCCGTCGTCTGTGGATCCAGCGCATCAACGCCGCTGCCCGTCAGAACGGCATGACGTACAACCGCTTCATCCAGGGTCTCAACCTGGCCGGTGTCACGGTCGACCGTCGCATGCTGGCCGACCTCGCGGTCAACGACGCGGCCACGTTCACGACGCTCGTCGAGACGGCGAAGAAGGCTCTGCCCTCCGACGTCAACGCGCCGAAGTCGGCTGCGTAAGCATCTCGCTCAGAACGGGCGCTCTCCTTCGGGAGGGCGCCCGTTCCGCGTTGTCGGGGCTCGCGCTGACCCTAGACTGTGATCGTGCTGGAGAACCCCCGTTCCCCCCGAGTCCGTGCCGTCGCCAAGCTGACCAAGCGCAGTGCGCGCACCGAGACCGGGCTGTTCCTGCTGGAAGGTCCGCAGTCCGTCCGCGAGGCGCTGACGTACCGTCCTGAGGCGATCGTCGAACTGTTCGCGACCCCCACCGGCTGGGAGAAGCACCCGGACATCCGTGCCAGGGCCACAGACGCCGACATCGAAGTCGAGTACGTGACCGAGTACGTGCTCAACGCGATGGCCGACACCGTGACACCCCAGGGGCTGGTCGCGGTCGTGCGGCAGACGCCCACCTCGGTGCGCGAGATCTTCGAGGCGTCGCCGCGCCTGATCGCGATCTGCGAGGAGGTGCGCGACCCCGGCAACCTCGGCACGATCATCCGAGCGGCGGATGCAGCCGGCGCCGACGCCGTCGTGCTCACCGGTCGCACGGTCGACCCCTACAACCCGAAGGTGGTGCGCGCGACCACAGGGTCGCTGTTCCACCTGCCCGTGTCGGTCGGGGGCGACCTCGGCGACGTCGTCGAGCGCGCGCACGCGGCCGGGCTGCGCATTCTCGCCGCCGATGTAAAGGGCGACGACCTGCTGGCGGCCCGCGCGGAAGGTGTCCTCGCGGAGCCGACGGGGTGGCTGTTCGGCAACGAGGCGCGCGGACTGGAGGACGAGTCCCTCGAGCTCGCGGATCGCGTTCTCCGACTGCCGATCTTCGGACGGGCCGAGTCGTTGAACCTGGCGACGGCGGCGAGCGTCTGCCTGTACGAGAGCGCGTTCGCGCAGCGCGCGGCTCCGGCCGGCTGAACGGATGAGGTGGGGCGCGGGGCGATGAGGGTTCTGATCGTCGAGGACGACGAGCGGGTGGCAGCGGCGTTGGAGGCGTTCCTCGCGCGCTCCGGGTATGCGAGCGTGCGCGCGGCGGACGGTGCCGCGGCGCTCGAGCTGGTCGATGCCGATACGGAGGTGGTGCTGCTCGATCTCGGACTGCCCGACGTGGACGGGATCGACCTGTGCCGCCGCATCCGCGGTCGCTCGGACGTGCCCATCGTGATCGTGACGGCGCGCAACCAGGTCGCGGAGCGCATCAAGGGCCTGCGCGCCGGAGCCGACGACTTCGTGGTGAAGCCCTACGACGTGCACGAGCTGCTGGCGCGCATCGAAGCGGTGACCCGCCGGTCACGCCCGCTTCGCGTGGAGCCGGACACCCGCGTGCTGCTGCATGACGGACAGCTGCAGATCGACCTGGTGGCGCGGGAGGTGCACGTCGGCGGGAGCCCGGTTGACCTCACGCGCAAGGAGTTCGACATCGTCGCGGTGCTGGCGCGCTACCCCGGCGTGGCCGTGCCCAAGGAGCGGCTGATCCGGGAGGTCTGGAACACCGACTGGCGCGGCTTCGGGCATTCGCTCGAGGTGCACGTGGCGGCGATCCGCCGGAAGGCGGGGGACCGACGGTTCATCGAGACCGTGCGCGGTGTCGGCTATCGCCTCGCGGAGGCCTGAGCCGTGCGGCGTCGCCTCATCGTCGTGTTCCTGGTGCCGCTGATCGCCGTGCTCGTCTCCCTCGGCGGTGTCGCAGGGTGGAGTGCCGCGCGCAGCATCCAGCAGGCCTTCTACGCCGAGCAGCTGGGCGACCTCGGGTATTTCGCTTCCAGCGCCCGCCAGGCGCTGCGTGCGGGTACTCCCGCCGTGATCGACGCCGAGGTCAGACGGTTCCAGGAGGTGTACGGCATCGAGGTGACCGTGTTCGATCTCGCGGGCAGCGCGTGGGCCGCGGGCGACCACGGCGATGCGGTGCTCAGCGAGGAGGATGCGGAGCGGGTGCGCCTCGCGCTCTCGGGGCGTCGTGCCGAGCAGCCGATCGCCGCGATGCCGTGGGCGGTGCCGGATGGCGCCCTCGCGGAACCCGTGTTCGACGACGGAGACGTGATCGGGGCGGTGCTGGTCGCGGGTGACGTCGAGGTCCCGCGCGGAGCCATCCTGCGGCAGACGCTGCTCCTGGGTATGGTCGTGATCGTGCTGAGCGCCCTGGGCGTGCTGCTGATGGCAGGGCTCGCCCGCTGGGTGCTCTCGCCCGTGCGCCGACTCGACCGAGCCATGACGGCGATCGAGCGCGGGGAGATGGACGCGCGGGTCGCCGAGGGGACGGGGCCGCCGGAGCTGCGCAGCATGGCGCGCGCCTTCAACGGCATGGCCGACGAGATCGAGCGCGTGATGACGCGTCAGCAGGAGTTCGCGCTGAATGCGTCGCACGAGCTCAGGAACCCGCTGAACGCACTGCTCCTGCGGGTCGAGCACCTGGCGACGGGTCTCGGGCCCGAGTGGGACCCGGACGTGGAGGAGACGCGGGAGGAAGGGCGTCGGATGACGCGCATCCTGGAGACGCTGCTCGGCCTCGCCAGAGGAGGGCGCACGGACTCGACCATGTCGGCGGTGGATCTGGCCGCGGTGGCGGCGCGACGGGTCGAGGCGTGGCGGGAGGTGGCGGAGCACCGCGGCATCGCGCTGGTGCGGGTCGGCGCGTCCTCGGTGATGACCGTGACCGACCGCACGATCGTGGAGAGCGCGCTGGACGCCGCGATCGACAATGCCGTGAAGTACTCCCCGGGACGGACGAGCATCGAGATCGGCGCGCAGCGGAACGGCGACGAGTGCCGGCTGACGGTCCGCGATCACGGGCCCGGTCTCACGCACGAGGAGGTCGCCTCGGCGACCGACCGCTTCTGGCGCAGCCCGGACAGCGGCGATCAGCCGGGCACCGGCCTGGGGCTCGCCATCGCGACCGACCTCCTCGCGACGGTCGGCGGCGAGCTGCGGGTGAGCGCCGCGGAGGGCGGCGGGCTGCTGGTCGCCCTCGTGCTTCCGGCGGAGGGGGCGTCATGAGCGCGCGGCGACACGGGCTCATCGCGGGGCTGCTCGCCGTCGTGGTGGCGGTGGCGCTGAGCGGGTGCAGCCCCCGGGCGGCCGAGTGGACGGATGACGAGTACACGATCGCGGGCGGCGGATCGACGGGGGTGTACCACGACTACGGCAGCCGCCTCGCGGCCGAGCTGTCGCGGTCGCTCGATGTGGACGTGCGGGCCGAGGAGACGGCGGGCTCGGTGGACAACCTGCTGCGCGTGGACGCGGGCGACGCCCTGCTCGGCTTCGCGCAGGGCGATGCCGCCGCGGATGCCGTGGCGGGCACCGGCGCCTTCGCGGAGCCGCTCGCGGTGCAGGCGGTCGCACGGCTGTACGACGAGTACCTGCAGGTGGTCGTGCGGGGCGACTCCGACATCCACGACCTCGGCGACCTCGCGGGGCGTGCGGTCTCCCTCGGAGCGGAGAACTCCGGCGTGAACGTGATCGCGGCCCGCGTGATGCAGGCGGCCGGCGTGGCGCCGGACGAGGTCGTGGATCCGCAGCTCGACCTCAGCGGCTCGATCCTGGCGATGGAGCGCGGGGAGATCGACGGCTTCTTCTGGGTGGGCGGCCTGCCGACCCCGGGCATCGTGGGGCTCGCGGCCACCACACCGGTGCGGCTGCTTCCCGTCGAGCAGGAGTGGGTGAACCGCGTCAACGACCGCTACTCGCACGCGTACCGCCCCGCCGACGTCCCTGCGGGCACGTACGGTCTCCGCGAGTCGGTGATGACCATGGCGGTGCCGAACTACCTGGTGACCGCGACGTCCACCCCGCCGGGTGTCGTCCGCGATGTGCTGTCCGGGCTGTTCGACGCCCGGACGGCGATCGCGGAGGAGGTGCCGGCCGCGGCTCTGCTCGACCGGCGCTCCGCCATCTTCACCGGACCCGTCCCGCTCCACCCCGGTGCCGAGGGGTACTACCGCGACCTGCGGGACTGAGGGCGAGCTCCCGCCTCAAGAAATCCTCAAGAAGCCGGACAGCCCTGCTCCGACTCTGAGAGGCTGGCGTCGATCGCACACGATCGGAGGCCTGCTGCTCCGTTGTCGCTGGGAGCGCAGCAGCAGGGCGATCCCGCGGCCCGAGGGGGCGGGCCGTGGGGCGCCCCTGCGAAGACGCACGGGCGCCAGGATCACGTGATTACGAACATGTAAAGCTCACCGCGGCGCCTGGAGCCGCGCCTGCCACGTGGCTAGTTTGGAGAAATGATGACCTCTGATGCCCCTCTCGTCGTCGTCGAGAACGTCCAGAAGCACTATGGCGAGTTCCAGGCGCTCAGCGACATCGACCTGACCGTGAATGCGGGGGAGGTCGTCGTCGTGATCGGACCGTCCGGATCCGGCAAGTCGACCCTGTGCCGCACGATCAACCGCCTCGAGACCATCACGAGCGGAAGCATCCGCATCGACGGCAAGGAGCTGCCCGCCGAGGGCAAGGCGCTCGCCCACCTGCGGGCCGATGTCGGGATGGTGTTCCAGTCCTTCAACCTGTTCGCGCACCTCACGATCCTCGAGAACGTGACCCTCGGACCGATCAAGGTCCGCGGGCTCAAGAAGTCCGAGGCCGAGGCGGAGGCGATGATGCTGCTGAAGCGCGTCGGCGTCGCCCAGCAGGCGAACAAGCTCCCCGCACAGCTCTCCGGCGGTCAGCAGCAGCGTGTGGCGATCGCCCGCGCCCTGGCCATGCAGCCGAAGGTCATGCTGTTCGACGAGCCCACGAGCGCGCTCGACCCGGAGATGATCAACGAGGTTCTCGACGTCATGGTGGAGCTCGCGCAGGACGGCATGACGATGATCGTCGTCACCCACGAGATGGGCTTCGCGCGCAAGGCGGCCGACCGGGTGGTGTTCATGGCGGACGGGCGCATCGTCGAGGAGGCGAAGCCCGAGGAGTTCTTCACCAACCCGAAGAGCGATCGCGCCAAGGACTTCCTCTCGAAGCTCCTCACCCACTGACCCCACAGACCCTGCATTCACAGCACACGAAGGAGACGCACATGCGACGCACACGGACACTGGCAGGCATCGGGATCGCAGCGGCCGCGCTGCTGGCCCTGACCGCCTGCAACAGCGGCACCCCGTCCAACCCCGGCGGAGGCACCGAGGGCGGCGACGGCGGCGAGGACAGCACCTGGTTCGAGGTCGCCTCGGACGTGCAGCTCGACGGCAGCCCCACGTTCGACGCCATCAAGGAGCGCGACAAGGTCGTCGTCGGCGTCAAGGAGGACCAGCCCGGTCTCGGCTACCTCGACGTGACCACCAACGAGCGCACCGGCTTCGACGTCGACATCGCGCGCTGGATCGCCGCCTCCCTCGGCTACGACGAGGACAAGATCGAGTTCAAGCCGATCGCCTCCGCGAACCGCGAGCAGGCCATCGTGAACGGCGACATCGACTACTACGTCGGCACCTACTCGATCAACGACAAGCGCAAGGAGCAGATCGACTTCGCCGGCCCGTACTTCATCACGGGTCAGGGCCTTCTCGTCGCCGCGGATGCGGAGGACGCCGAAGCACTCGAGGACTTCAACGGCAAGACGGTGTGCTCGGCGACCGGCTCCACCCCGATCCAGAACATCAAGGCCAACTTCCCCGACATCAAGACGCAGGAGTACGACCTGTACTCGGCGTGCGTGCAGGACCTGATCGACGGCAAGGTCGACGCGGTCACCACCGACCAGGCCATCCTGATCGGCTACGCGGCGCAGTACCCGGACGACGTGAAGGTCACCGGCGGTCTGTTCACGGAGGAGCGCTACGGCGTCGGTCTCGCCAAGGGCGACGACGTGCTCCGCGCGCACATCAACGAGCTCTTCACCGACGGTGGCGACATCTGGCAGGCGATCTTCGACAAGAACCTCGGCTCCAGCGGCATCGAGGTCGAGCAGCCCGAGGTCGACGCGTACTGATCCGATGGGGCGGCTTCCTTCCGGGAGCCGCCCCACAGCTTGAACCGAGAAGGGGAGGGTGGCGTGGACGTCATCTTCGGGAACCTCGACCTGTGGGGTGAGGCGATCAGCAACACGCTGCTCGTCTTCTTCGCTGGCGGCATCATCGCCCTGGTCCTGGGAATCATCGTCGGCGCGATGCGCGTCTCGCCCGTGCCGATCGCACGCGGCGTCGGCACGGTGTACGTCAACATCGTGCGGAACACACCGCTGACGCTGGTCTTCTTCTTCTTCGTGTTCGGGTACCCGCAGCTCGGCCTGCCCGAGCTGTCGAACACCGTGCTGGGCATCCTCGCGATCGGCATCTACACCGCCACCTACGTGGCGGAGGTGCTGCGCGCGGGCATCAACACGGTCCCCGTCGGGCAGGCCGAGGCCGCACGGGCCATCGGGCTCCCGTTCGGGCAGGTCATGACCCTCGTCATCCTGCCGCAGGCCTTCCGCTCGGTCGTGCCGCCCATGATGAGCGTCTTCATCGCCCTGCTGAAGAACACCACGGTCGCCGCGGGCTTCTCGATCGCGGAGCTCGCCGCCCTGCGCTCGACGGTCAACGACTCGGCCGACCGCCCCGGCAACCCGATGGAGGTCCTGCTCTGGGTGGCGGTGGTCTTCGTGGCCCTGGTCATGCTGATGAGCTGGGGCCAGCGGTATCTCGAGAACCGATGGAGGATCGCGCGATGAGCTCCGTACTGTACGACGTCCCGGGCCCGCGGGCCATCGCCCGGAACCGCATCCTCGCCGTGGCGACCATCCTGGTGGTCCTCGCCGCCCTGGGCTTCGTGGTCTACCGCATGATCGAGACGGGCCAGTTCTCGCCGCAGAAGTGGTACGTCTTCACCTTCACCAACGTCTGGGCCGGTATCGCCCGCGCCCTGGTGAACACGCTGGCGGCGTTCGCGCTCGCCGCGGTCCTCAGTCTCATCCTCGGCTTCGTCCTCGCGATCGGCCGGCTGTCCGACCACGCCTGGGTCCGCGTGCCCGTCACAGTCATCACGGAGCTGTTCCGCGCCGTGCCGGTCCTCGTCTTCATGATGCTGCTGTACTACGGGCTTCCCGTGATCGGCGTGAAGATGGACCCGTACTGGGCCGTCGTCCTCGCGCTCATGGCCTACAACGGCTCGGTGCTCGCCGAGGTGCTGCGCGCCGGTGTCGAGTCGCTGCCGCGCGGGCAGAAGGAGGCGGGCTACGCGATCGGCCTCCGCAAGAGCGGCGTCATGCGCCTCATCCTGCTGCCGCAGGCGATCCGCGCCATGCTCCCCGTGATCGTCGCTCAGCTCGTTGTCACCATGAAGGACACGGCGCTCGGCTTCATCATCACGTACCCCGAGCTGCTGTACTTCGCGAAGCAGCTGACCTCGCAGCAGGGGCGGCCGATCCTGCAGTCCGCGTTCGTCATCGGCGGGATCTACATCATCATGTGCCTGATCCTGTCCGGCATCGCGCGCTGGGTGGAGATCCGCACCCGTCGTTCGGCGAAGGTCATGGCCGCGGGTGCGGTGGACCCGGAGCTCGACCCTCGACTCCACGAGGGCGGCACCGACACACAGCTGCTCACGCTGCAGAAGGCAGACGGCGGGCGACGACGGTCCAGGCGCGGCTGAGCGGCGCGGGACGCCCGTCCTGCGCCGGTAGACTCGATTCCCGTGTCAGAGTCTCCGGAAATCACCCCCGACGCGGTCGAAGCCGCCGTCGCCGACGCCCTCGCGGCGATCGACGCGGCCGCCGACACCGCCGCGCTGAAAGCCGCCCGTGCCGCGCATGTCGCCGAGGGATCGCCGCTCGCGATCCTGAACGCCTCGATGCGCCAGGTCGCCCCCGAGAACAAGGCCGCTTTCGGCAAGCTCGTCGGTCAAGGCCGTGGACGTGTGAACCAGGCGCTCGCGGCGAAGGAGGCCGAACTGGCCGCCGCGGAGGTCGCCGCCCGTCTGGAGGCCGAGCGGGTCGACATCACCGCCGTGCCGTCGCGCACCCGCGTGGGAGCGCGCCACCCCCTCGCGCTGCTGCAGGACCATGTCGAGGACATCTTCGTCGGTATGGGGTGGGAGATCGCGGAGGGCCCCGAGCTCGAGCACGAGTGGTTCAACTTCGACGCGCTCAACTTCGACGTCGACCACCCCGCGCGCCAGGAGCAGGACACGTTCTACGTCGACCCCACCTCGCGCCACCTCGTGATGCGCACCCACACGAGCCCGGTGCAGGTGCGGTCCATGCTCGACCGCGAGGTGCCGATCTACGTGCTGTGCCCCGGCCGCGTCTACCGCACCGACGAGTTCGACGCCACGCACCTGCCCGTGTTCACGCAGTTCGAGGGGCTGGTGGTCGACAAGGGCATCACGATGGCGCACCTCAAGGGCACGCTCGACCACTTCGCGAGGCAGCTCTTCGGCCCGGAGGCCAAGATGCGGTTCCGCACGAACTACTTCCCCTTCACCGAGCCCTCCGCCGAGCTCGACCTGTGGCACCCCACCTTCAAGGGCGGTGCCCGCTGGATCGAGTGGGGCGGTTGCGGCATGGTCAACCCGAACGTGCTGCGTGCGGCCGGGATCGACCCCGAGGTGTACAGCGGCTTCGCGTTCGGCATGGGCATCGAGCGCGGGCTCATGTTCCGCAGCGACGTGCAGGACATGCGGGACATGGCGGAGGGCGATGTCCGTTTCAGCGAGCAGTACGGGATGGTGGTGTGATGCGCGTCCCGCTTTCGTGGCTGCGTGAGTACGTCGATCTGGCAGCGGATGCCACGCCGGAGGACGTCCTCGCGGCGCTGGTGACCGTCGGGTTCGAGGAGGAGGACGTCCACCGCTTCGACATCACGGGCCCCGTGGTCGTCGGACAGGTCGTCTCGCTGGAGCCGGAGCCCCAGTCGAACGGCAAGACCATCAACTGGTGCCAGGTGGACGTGGGCGAGGAGCACGGCGGCGTGCGCGGGATCGTCTGCGGCGCGCACAACTTCGTCGCGGGGGACAAGGTCGTGGTGACCCTGCCCGGCGCGGTGCTGCCGGGCCCGTTCCCGATCGCTGCCCGCAAGACCTACGGCCACGTCTCGGACGGCATGATCGCCTCCGCGCGCGAACTCGGTCTGGGCGACGAGCACGACGGCATCATCGTGCTGTCCGACCTCGGCATCGACGCACCGGTCGGCACGGATGCCATCGCGCTGCTCGGGCTCGACGACGTCGCGGTCGAGATCAACGTGACGCCCGACCGTGGCTATGCGTTCTCGGTGCGCGGGGTCGCCCGCGAGTACGCGCACGCCACCGGTGCGGAGTTCCGCGACCCGGCCGAGCGCGATTTCGCCGAACTGCAGCCGGGCTCCGGGCGCACGGCGGTCGTCGACGACCAGGCGCCGGTGCGCGGCAACGTCGGCGCCAGCGAGTTCGTCACCCGCGTCGTGCGGGGCGTTGACCCCTCGCGGCCCACGCCGCCGTGGATGATCGCGCGGCTGAGCCTCGCGGGCATGCGCTCGCTGGGCGTGCTGATCGACATCACCAACTACGTCATGCTCGAGCTCGGGCAGCCGCTGCACGGCTACGACCTGGACAAGCTCACCGGAGGCATCACGGTGCGCCGTGCGACCCCGGGGGAGCGGATGACCACGCTCGACGGCGTGGAGCGGGCGCTGCACGTCGAGGACCTCCTCATCACGGACGGCTCGGGTCCCATCGGCCTCGCCGGCGTGATGGGTGGCGGCACGACCGAGATGAGCGGCACCACGCGCAACGTGCTGATCGAGGCGGCGACGTTCGACCAGACGACGATCGCGCGGACGGCGCGTCGCCACAAGCTCCCGAGCGAGGCCTCCAAGCGCTTCGAGCGCGGTGTGGACCCGCTCATCCCGTTCGTCGCGGCGCGGCGTGCGGCCGACCTGATGGTCGAGCTCGCCGGCGGCACGCTCACCGAGGAGGGTGGCGCCCTCTTCGCCGAGGTCTTCATCGCGGAGATCGAGCTGCCGACCGGCTTCGTGCAGGGACTCATCGGCGTCGACTACACGGACGACGAGATCACGGGCGCCCTGACCACGATCGGTGCCGAGGTGTCCGCCGCGGACAACGGGTGGACGGTCATCCCGCCGAGCTGGCGCCCCGACCTCACCGACAAGTGGACGCTCGCCGAGGAGGTCGCTCGCATCCACGGGCTCGACCGCATCCCCTCGGTGCTGCCGACCCCGCCCTCCGGCCGGGGGCTCACGGCCCACCAGCAGGGACGTCGCCGCGTGGCGAACGCCCTCGCGGCCGCGGGCTTCGTCGAGACCCCGGCGTTCCCGTTCACGACCGAGGCGCAGAACGATCTGCACGGCTCTGCCTCGGGTGAGCATCTGCCGAGCATCCGCCTCGCGAACCCGCTCGACGGGCAGGTGCCGTTCCTGCGGCGCTCGCTGATCCCGGGGCTGCTGCAGACCGCGCACCGCAACATCTCGCGCGGGCTCACGGATCTGGCACTGTTCGAGACCGGCGCGGTGTTCCTGCCCGAGCCGGGCGTCGAGTACGGCACGGACGACGTGCCGCCCCTGGGCGTGCGCCCCTCGGACGAGACCCTCGCTCAGCTCGATGCGTCGATCCCGCCGCAGGCGCGCCACGTCGCGGTGCTGCTGACCGGCAACGTGTCGCCGCGGCAGCCCGGGCGTGCGGCGGAGGGCTCCGGCCTCGTCGATGCCCTCGACGCGGTCCGCGTGATCGCCGCAGCTGCCGGCGTCGAGATCGACGTGATGCAGGCGCAGCGCGTCGCCCTGCACCCCGGTCGCACCGGCGTGCTGGTCGCGGGTGGGGAGGAGGTCGGCTACGTCGGCGAGCTGCATCCCGCCGTCGCGGAGGAGGCCGACCTGCCCGGTCGTGCCACCGTGCTGGAGCTCGACCTCGACCGGCTGCTCACGCTGGCGGGCGGGCGTATCGTGGCGGCGTCCCTGTCCACGTTCCCCGCGGCGACGCAGGACGTCTCGCTCACCGTACCGGCGGACGTGCCCGCGGCCGACGTCCGTGCCGCTCTCGCGGAGGGCGCCGGGGCGCTGCTGGAGTCCGTCCGCCTCGTTGACGACTACCGCGGCGAGGGCGTGCCGGAGGGGGCGAAGTCGCTGACGTTTGCGTTGCGATTCCGCGCCGACGACCGCACGCTGACCGCCGCGGAGGCCTCTGAGGCGAAGATGGCGGGTGTCGCGGCGGCGGCCGAGCGCTTCGGCGCCGCGATCCGCGACTGATCGGGAGAGCGCGCGGCATCCGATGCGGGTGCCGCGCGCGCACTGCGGCGACCGGTGGGCCGCAGCGCGGGGCTCCGCTCTGAGCGGAGCGCCTTTCCCCGGCCCGGCGTTCCTGGTGACATGGGGTCATGACGGATGTGCTGATCCTCGGGGGAACCGGATGGCTGTCGGGGCGCATCGCCGCGCATGCACTCGGCGCGGGGGCGACGGTGACCTGCCTGGCTCGCGGCGGTCGGCCGGCGCCGCCGGGAGCGAGCCTTGTGCTCGCCGACCGAGACGACGGGGCCGCCTACGACGTCGTGTCGCGCACGAACTGGGACCACGTCGTCGACGTCTCCTCACGCGCCGATCACGTGTCCGCGGCGGTGCGCGCGCTCGGAGACCATGCCGCGCGCTGGACGTACGTGTCGTCGATGTCGGTGTACCGGGACGACGAGACGGTCGGGATGGACGAGTCGGCCCCGCGCCATCCCGCCGCTCGGACGGACGAGGAGTACGACTACGCACGGCAGAAGGTCGCGGCCGAGGACGCCGTGCAGGCAGGTGTCGGCGACCGTGCACTGATCGTGCGACCCGGCCTGATCGTGGGCGACGGCGACCCCAGCGACCGCTTCGGGTACTGGGCGGCCGCGTTCCTGCGCGCACGGGAGGAGCCGGTGCTCGTGCCGCCGCTCGAGGGGCGGACGGCGCAGGTCATCGACGTCGACGATCTTGCTGCGTTCATCGTCTCGACCGGCGTGACGGGAGCCGTGAACGCGATCGGGGAACGCCACTCGCTCGCCGAGGTGCTCGAGACCGTGCGCGCGGCCGTCGGTCACAGCGGACCCGTCGTCATCGGCGAGGAGGAGCGCCTGGTCGCCGCCGGCGTGCAGTACTGGGCCGGTCCGCGGTCGCTTCCGCTGTGGCTGCCCCCGGAGATGACGGGGTTCATGGCCCGCTCCCACGCGCGCTACCTGGCGAGCGGCGGCACCCTCCGGCCGCTGGCCGACACGGTGGAGCGCGTCGTCGCCGACGAGCGTGATCGCGGAGTCGACCGCGAACGCCGCGCCGGCCTCACCAGGGTCGAGGAGCGGGAGGTGCTGTCCGCCTTCGGGACCTGAGCGCGCCCGGACGGCGCCGCTCGCTCGCTAGACTGCGAGGCAGTGACACGGGGTGCCGCATCCGCGGCTGAGATCACACCCGTCGAACCTGATCTAGTTCGTACTAGCGAAGGGATGTCGCAATGAGCGATCCTGTGCGTCCGGAATCCGTCCTCGACCTCGCCGCCTCGGCGGGAATGCTGCGGGAGGCGGTGAGAGAATCGCCCCCGTTGACGCACTGCATCACGAACGCCGTCGTCACCGGCTTCACGGCCAACGTGCTCCTGGCGCTCGGCGCCGCACCCGCCATGGTCGACATCGTCGGCGAGGCCGAGCCGTTCGCCGCTGCTGCCTCGGGGCTCCTGATCAACCTCGGCACGCCGACCCCGGAGCAGCGGGAGGCCAGCCGGGAGGCCGTGGCCGGAGCACTCGCCACGGGGACGCCGTGGGTGCTCGATCCCGTCGCGATCGGCACCCTCCCGGTCCGGACGGCGCTCGCGCACGAGCTGACCGCGCAGCGCCCCACCGCGATCCGCGGCAACGCGTCCGAGATCCTCGCGCTGGCGGGACACGGCGGCGGTGGCCGCGGAGTGGACGCGACGGACGGTACCGACGCAGCGGCCGCGGCGGCCCGCGAGCTCGCCGACCAGCACGGTTCCGTGGTCGCCGTCTCCGGGCCGGTCGACCTCCTCACCGACGGGAAGCGGGTGATCCGCATCGCCAACGGGCACGAGCTGCTCACGCGGGTGACGGGCGGCGGCTGCGCGCTGGGTGCCGTGATGGCGGCCTTCCTCGGGGCGGCCCGCGGCACCGGGACCGACGCGCTGACGGCGGTGGCCGCGGCGACCCTCGTCTACACCGTCGCTTCCGAGCGGGCGGCGGAGAGCTCCCGCGGACCGGGCAGCTTCGCTGTCGGGCTGCTCGACGCCCTGTCCGCGGTGACCCCGGCGGATCTCCGCGCCCGTGCTCGCGTCGAGGAGGAGATCCGATGACCGCCGACCTGTCCCTCTACCTCGTTACCGATCCGTCGCTGTGCGGCGCGCGCGGGGTGGTCGAGACGGTGCGCGAGGCCGTCGCCGGCGGCGTCCGTATCGTGCAGCTGCGCGACAAGGAGGCGACGGACGAGGAGACCGTCGTGCAGCTGGTCGCCCTGTCCGCGGCCATCGACGGTCGCGCGCTGCTCGTCGTGAACGATCGCCTCGACGCAGCTCTCGAGGCCCGTCGTCGCGGCGCCAGGGTGGACGGCGTGCACCTGGGCCAGACGGACGCCTCGGTGCTCCGAGCGCGCGAGCACCTCGGCCCCGAGGCGCTGATCGGGCTGACGGCGAACACCTCCGCGCACCTCGCCGAGGTCGCCGCGCTGCCGCCCGGCACGGTCGACTACCTCGGCGTCGGGGTGATTCGCCCCACGCGCACGAAGCCCGACCATCCGGCGCCGCTCGGCATCGACGGCTTCGCCGCGTTCGTCGCCCGCAGCCCGCTGCCGTGCGTCGCCATCGGCGGGGTGGACCTCGACGACGCTGCGCCGTTGCGTGAGGCCGGCGCGGCCGGGATCGCGGTGGTCTCGGCGTTGTGCGCGGCGGACGACCCCCGGGCCGCCGCGGCGGCCTTCCGTCGGCGATGGCTCGGGCGGGTCGTGCCGCACGTGCTCAGCATCGCCGGCAGCGATCCGTCCGGCGGCGCGGGCATCCAGGCCGACCTCAAGGCGATCGCCGCCAACGGGGGCTACGGCATGGCAGCCCTCACGGCCCTGACCGCCCAGAACACGCGGGGCGTCCGGGCGGTGCATGTTCCTCCGGCGGAGTTCCTGCGGGCGCAGCTCGACGCCGTCGCCGACGACATCCGCATCGACGCCGTGAAGATCGGCATGCTCGCGGATGTCGAGGTGATCCGGGCGGTCGCCGCGTGGCTCCGGGCGACGCAGCCCCCGATCGTCGTGCTCGACCCCGTCATGATCGCGACCTCGGGGGACCGGCTGCTCCTCGCCGACGCGGAGCGCGAGCTCCGGGGCCTGCTGTCCCTGGCGACCGTGGTCACCCCGAACCTCGCCGAGCTCGCGGTCCTCGTCGGTCGCGAGGTGGCGGACTGGGCGGACGCGCTCGCCGCCGCGCGGGAGCTGTCGGCGGACACGGGGACGGCGGTGCTCGTGAAGGGCGGTCACCTGCCTGGGGACGAGACCCCCGACGCCCTGATCGACACGGCAGCCGGTACGAATGCGGAGTTCCCCGGGGCACGTATCCGGACGGAGCACACCCACGGCACCGGCTGCTCGCTCTCCTCGGCTCTCGCCACACGACTGGCCGGGGGCGATGATCCCACGGACGCGGTCCGCGCCGCGCGTGCCTGGCTGCGGGAATCCCTCCGCGCGGCGGACGACCTGGACGTCGGGCGAGGGCACGGCCCGATCCATCATCTCGCGGGGCTCTGGGCGCGCGGCGGTGTCGAGACCGGGCCGACACCGGAGCAGGTGGCCGCGGCGTGGTGGGACGAGACCGCCGCGATCCGGTCCGACATCGACACGCTGCCCTTCGTGCGTGCGCTCGCCGACGGGACTCTCGACCGCGACGCCTTCCTCTTCTACCTCGCGCAGGATGCGCTGTATCTCCGCGAGTACGCCCGGGTGCTCGCGGAGGCGTCGCGTCTCGCTCCGACTCCCGACGAGCAGGCGTTCTGGGCCGAGGCCGCGCACGGCGCGATCCGCGGGGAGCTGGAGCTGCACGCGTCGTGGCTGACCCCCGAGACGGGAGTGAGCGGCGCGACCTTCGCCGCCGAGCCCGCCCCGGCGACGGTCGCCTACCTCGACCATCTGCGGGCCGTCGCGTTCGACGGCGACTACGCCGCGCTGGTCGCGGCTGTCCTGCCGTGCTTCTGGCTCTACACCGACCTGGGGGAGCGGCTCCATGCCGGCGCCTTCGGCGCGGCGCCCCGCGATCCCCGGCATCCTTACGCGTCCTGGCTCGCGACCTACGCGGATCCGGCCTTCGCGGACGCCACCCGGCAGGCGGTCGCGTACGTCGCCGCCGCGGCCGCGAGGCTCGACGACACCGACCGGGAGCGGATGCGGCGAGCCTTCCTCACGTCGAGCGCGCACGAACGCGCCTTCTTCGCCGCGCCGTGCGGGGACGCCCTCGTGTGACGCCCCGGATTTGCGGTGCCGAACGCGCCCGCGCTATCGTCGCCGCATGCCTTCGGTCGCCACCGCTCCTTCGACGCTCGTCCCGAGCGTCATCGCTGTGCGCCGACGTCGCGGCCGCCGATTCTAGGCGACCCCGCCCTTCTGCCTGCCTACGCGCGGCGGTCGAGTGCCGGTGTCGCCGCCTCCGGCCCCGCCCCCGGTCCCGAGATCGTCGAGGACCCGACCGTTAAGGTAGAAGCATGACGTATTCCGTCGCCGTCTCCGGCGCCTCCGGCTATGCGGGCGGCGAGATCCTCCGCCTCCTGGCCGCTCACCCCGACGTCGAGATCCGCACCGTCACGGCGCACTCGAACGCCGGACAGCCCCTCGTCGCCCATCAGCCGCACCTCCGCTCGCTCGCCCACCTCACGCTGCAGGACACCACGCCGGAGATCCTCGCCGGGCACGACATCGTGTTCCTCGCCCTCCCTCACGGGCAGTCGGGCCAGTACACCGACGCGCTCGGCGACACCCCGCTCGTCATCGATGCCGGAGCCGACCACCGGCTGACGTCCTCCGCGGCCTGGGATGCGTTCTACGGCGGCGACTTCCACCAGCCGTGGACCTACGGCGTGCCCGAGCTCCTCGTCGGCGGCGCGAAGCAGCGCGAGCACCTGCGCGGGGCCACCCGGATCGCCGCACCGGGGTGCAACGCCTCCACCGTCAGCCTGAGCCTCGCGCCCGGTGTCGCGGCCGGCGTGATCGACCCGAGCGACATCGTGTCCGTGCTCGCGGTGGGTCCGTCCGGCGCGGGGAAGAGCCTCAAGACGAATCTGCTCGCCTCCGAGATCCTCGGCTCTGCGAACCCCTACGCCGTGGGCGGCACGCACCGGCACATCCCGGAGATCCGTCAGGCCCTCGCGGCCGCCCGCACGGCCGGCGCCGACCCCGACGGCGCCGACATCCGCATCTCGTTCACTCCGGTCCTCGTGCCGATGTCGCGCGGCATCCTCGCCACCTCCACGGCGCCGATCGTCGAGGGCGTGAGCGATGCCGACATCCGCCGGGCGTGGGAGAGCGCCTACGGCGAGGAGACCTTCGTCCAGCTGCTCCCGGCAGGGGACTTCCCCCGCACCGCGGACGTGCTCGGGGCGAACACGGCCCTCGTCGGCCTGGCGATCGACCGTGCCGCGAACCGCGTGACCGTGGTCACCGCCGTGGACAACCTCGTCAAGGGCACCGCCGGAGCTGCCGTCCAATCCATGAACATCGCGCTGGGGCTTCCCGAGACCCGCGCCCTCTCAGTGAACGGAGTCGCCCCGTGAGCGTCACCGCACCCGCAGGATTCGAGGCCGCAGGCGTCGCCGTCGGTCTCAAGTCGACCGGAAAGCCGGACGTGGCCGTCGTCGTCAACCGTGGCCCGCGCAAGGTGGGCGCCGCGGTGTTCACGAGCAACCGCGCCAAGGCCAACCCGATCATCTGGTCGCAGCAGGCCGTGGCCGATCGCGTGGTGGAGGCCGTCGTGCTGAACTCGGGCGGCGCCAACTGCTTCACCGGCAGCTTCGGGTTCCAGACCACGCACCAGACCGCGGAGAAGGCGGCCGAGCTGCTCGGCATCAGCGCCGGCGATGTGCTCGTGTGCTCGACCGGCCTCATCGGCACCGGCGACGAGGAGTTCCGCGCCAAGGTGCTGGCAGGAACCGCTCAGGCCATCGCCGCGCTCAGCGCCGACGGGGGAGTGGACGCAGCGCACGCCATCATGACCACGGACACCGTCGCGAAGACGGCCGTGGTGACCGGCGACGGCTGGAGCATCGGCGGCATGGCGAAGGGGGCGGGGATGCTCGCGCCGGGACTCGCCACGATGCTCGTGGTGCTCACGACCGATGCGATGCTCGAGCCGCTGCAGGCCGATGAGGCGCTCCGCCGCGCGACGGGACGGACGTTCGACCGTCTGGACTCCGACGGCTGCATGTCGACCAACGACCAGGTCACGCTGCTCGCCAACGGCGCCTCGGAGGTCGCGCCGGACCTCGACGACTTCGCAGAGGCGCTCACCGCGCTGTGCCAGGAGCTCGCGGTCAAGCTGCAGGGCGATGCGGAGGGCGCGAGCCACGACATCACGATCGAGGTGCAGCACGCGGCCTCCGAGCAGGACGCAGTGGAGGTCGGCCGCTCGGTCGCCCGCAACAACCTGTTCAAGGCCGCGATCTTCGGCAACGACCCGAACTGGGGGCGGGTGCTCGCGGCGATCGGCACCACTGCCGCGCAGTTCGACCCCTACGACGTGGACGTGTGGATGAACGGCGTGCGGGTGTGCACCGCGGGCGGCCCCGACCGTCCGCGCGAGGAGGTCGACCTGACCCCCCGCGCCACCCACCTCCTGATCGACCTGAAGGTCGGCGACGCCACCGCGACGGTGCTCACGAACGACCTCACCCACGACTACGTGCACGAGAACAGCGCTTACGCCTCATGACCGACATCCAGGACACCACGCCGGACGTCGCGGCGCAGAAGGCCACCACGCTCATCGAGTCGCTGCCGTGGCTTAAGACCTTCCGCGACCAGATCGTCGTCGTCAAGTACGGCGGCAACGCCATGGTGTCGGACGAGCTGCAGGAGGCGTTCGCGCAGGACATCGCATACCTCCGCTACGTCGGCGTGCAGCCGGTCGTCGTGCACGGCGGCGGGCCGCAGATCTCGGACATGCTGCAGCGCCTGGAGATCCCGAGCGAGTTCAAGGGCGGCTACCGCGTCACGAACACTGAGGCCATCGGCGTCGTGCGGATGGTGCTCACCGGTCAGGTGAACCCGCAGCTCGTGTCGAAGATCAACTCGCACGGGCCCATCGCGACCGGTCTGAGCGGGGAGGACGCCGGCCTGTTCGGAGGGCGCCGCCGCGGCGTGGTGGTCGACGGCGAGGAGATCGATCTCGGCCGCGTCGGCGATGTCGTGCAGGTCGATCCGAGCCCGGTGCTCGACCACCTGGCGGCCGGCCGCATCCCCGTGGTGTCCAGCATCGCGCCCGACCTCGACCACCCTGGCCAGTCGCTCAACGTGAACGCCGACGCCGCGGCCGCCGCCCTCGCCGTGGCACTCCGGGCGCGCAAGCTCGTCATCCTCACCGACGTGCCCGGTCTGTACGCGGACTGGCCCGATCGCGAGTCGCTCGTGTCGCACCTCACCTCGGACGCGCTGATCGAGATGCTGCCGCGTCTGGAGTCGGGGATGATCCCGAAGATGCGGGCGTGCCTGGACGCGGTCGAGGGCGGCGTCGACGCCGCGGCGATCATCGACGGCCGGGTGCCGCATTCGGTGCTCGTGGAACTGTTCACCAGCAAGGGAATCGGAACCGAAGTGGTTCTGGGCGAGAAAGGACCGACGGCATGAGCGTCTGGCAGGACGACGTGGCACGTGATCTCGTGCTCAACGCGGGGGAGCGGTTCGCGCTGCTGACCCGCGGCGAGGGCTCGTACCTGTGGGACGCGGACGACCGACGCTACCTCGACTTCCTCGCCGGCATCGCGGTGACCTCGCTCGGTCATGCGCACCCGGTGTTCGTGGAGGCGGTGTCGCGGCAGGCGGCCACGCTCGTGCACGTGTCCAACTACTTCGCGACCCCGCCGCAGCTCGCGCTCGCCGCGCGCCTCAAGCGCCTGGCCGGCGCCGGTCTGGACGGCCGGGTGTTCTTCTCGAACTCGGGTGCCGAGGCGAACGAGGCGGCGTTCAAGCTGGCCCGGCTGCACGGTGGCACCGACCGCCCGCGCATCCTCGCGCTGGAGAACGGCTTCCACGGCCGCACCATGGGTTCGCTCGCGCTGACCGCGAAGGAGTCCATGCGCGCGCCGTTCGCACCGATGCCAGGGGGCGTGGAGCACATCCCCGCGACTATCGAGGCCCTGGAGGCTGCGATGGACGACCGCGTCGCCGCGGTGATCGTCGAGCCGATCCAGGGCGAGGCCGGCGTCCTCGAGCTTCCGGACGGCTACCTGGCCGCGGCGCGTTCGCTGACGCTCGCGCACGGCGCCCTGCTCATCGTCGACGAGATCCAGACCGGCGCCGGGCGCACCGGTGCCTGGTTCGGCTTCAGCCATGAGGGCATCACGCCCGACGCGATCACGCTCGCGAAGGGCATCGGCGGAGGGTTCCCGATCGGCGCCCTCGTCACCTACGGGGCTGCCAGTGCGCTGTTCACCCCGGGATCGCACGGCTCCACCTTCGGCGGCAACCCGCTGGCGACGGCGGTCGCCGACGCGGTGCTCGCCGAGATCGAGCGCGCCGACCTGGTCGGCAACGCCGCGCGTCGCGGTGACGAGCTGCAGGAGATCATCCGGGGCATCGGCTCCCCGCTGGTCGCAGGCGTCCGTGGTCGCGGACTCCTCGTGGGCGTCGCGCTCACCGAGCCCGTGGCCGGTGCCGTGGTCGCCGCCGCCCAGGAGCGCGGCCTCATCGTCAACGCGGCCAACCCCGAGACCGTGCGCGTCGCGCCGGCATTGACCATCGGCGATGCGGAGCTGGCCGAGTTCCGCGAGCTCTTCGCGGCGGCGCTCTCCGACGTCCACGCCTCCGCTTCCGGAAAGGTACCCGCATGACCCGCCACCTGCTGCGTGACGACGACCTCACTCCCGCCGAGCAGGCGGAGATCCTCGATCTCGCGCTCGAGCTGAAGAAGGACCGCTGGGCCGACAAGAGTCTCGCCGGCCCGCAGACCGTCGCCGTGATCTTCGACAAGTCGTCCACGCGCACCCGGGTCTCCTTCGCGGTGGGCATCGCCGACCTCGGGGGCTCTCCGCTCATCATCTCGACCGCGAGCAGCCAGCTCGGCGGGAAGGAGACGCCGTCCGACACGGCCAGGGTGCTCGAGCGCCAGGTCGCCGCGATCGTGTGGCGCACCTACGCGCAGTCGGGTCTGGAGGAGATGGCGGAGGGCACGCGCGTGCCGGTGATCAACGCGCTGTCCGACGACTTCCACCCGTGCCAGCTGCTCGCCGACCTGCTCACGATCCGCGAGCACAAGGGCGAGCTGAAGGGCCTCACGCTCGCGTTCTTCGGGGACGGGCAGAGCAACATGGCGCACTCCTACGCCCTCGCCGGCGTCACGGCGGGAATGCACGTGCGGATCGCCTCGCCCGAGGCGTACGCGCCGCGTGCCGACGTGATCGAGGCGGCCGACCGCCGTGCCGCCGAGACGGGCGGCTCCATCACCCTCCTCACCGATCCGGTCGAGGCCGCGGCGGGCGCCGACGTCATCGTGACGGACACCTGGGTATCGATGGGCAAGGAGGAGGAGAAGATCGCGCGCATCCGCGACCTCGGCGGCTACAAGGTGACGTCGGAGACGATGGAGCTGGCCGCCGACGACGCGATCTTCATCCACTGCCTCCCCGCCGACCGCGGGTACGAGGTGGACTCGGCCGTGATCGACGGACCGCAGAGCGTGGTGTGGGACGAGGCCGAGAACCGACTCCATGCGCAGAAGGCCCTGCTGGTGTGGCTTCTCGGCAAGAAGGACGCGTGATGTCCGGCCCCGCCCACGAAGGCACCAACGAGGGAGCGCTCTGGGGCGCCCGCTTCGCCACCGGCCCGTCGCCCGAGCTCGTCGAGCTCAGCCGCTCCACGCACTTCGACTGGATCCTCGCGCCGTACGACATCGCAGGGTCGCATGCGCACGCCACCGCGCTCGCCGCAGCCGGGTATCTCGAACCGGACGAGGCCGAGCGCATGCACGCGGGCCTCGACGCCGTGGCCGCGCGCGTCGCCGACGGCAGCCTCCGCCCCGTGCCGACCGACGAGGACGTGCACGGCGCCCTGGAGCAGGCACTGATCGCCGAGCTCGGACCGGAGCTGGGCGGACGGCTTCGCGCCGGCCGCAGCCGCAACGACCAGATCGCGACGCTCGTGCGGATGTACCTCATCGACCACGCCAGGGTCATCGCGCGCGACCTGCTGCGGGTCATCGACGCGCTCGTGGCGCAGGCCGAAGCGCATCCCGCGGCGATCCTTCCTGGGCGCACGCATCTGCAGCATGCGCAGCCGGTGCTCCTCGCGCATCATCTGCAGGCGCACGCCTGGCCGCTGGTGCGGGAGCTGGAGCGGCTGGTCGACTGGCGTCGTCGCGCCGGGGTCTCGCCGTACGGGGGCGGCGCCCTCGCCGGTTCGACCCTGGGGCTGGACCCGGCCCTGGTCGCCACCGAGCTCGGCCTCGACCGCCCGGCCGAGAACTCGCTCGACGGCACGGCCGCCAGGGACGTCGTGGCGGAGTTCGCCTTCATCGCCGCGATGACCGGCGTCGACCTCTCGCGGCTGTCCGAGGAGATCATCCTGTGGAACACGCGCGAGTTCGGCTTCGTCACGCTCGACGACGGCTACTCGACCGGATCCAGCATCATGCCGCAGAAGAAAAACCCCGACATCGCCGAGCTCGCGCGCGGCAAGTCGGGGCGGCTGATCGGCAACCTGTCCGGCCTGCTCGCGACGCTCAAGGGGCTTCCGTTGGCGTACAACCGCGACCTGCAGGAGGACAAGGAGCCGGTGTTCGACTCGGTGCAGACGCTCGAGGTGCTCCTGCCGGCGTTCGCGGGCATGGTCGCGACACTGCGCTTCGACACGGACCGGATGGCGGAGCTGGCGCCGCAGGGCTTCTCCCTCGCGACGGATGTGGCGGAGTGGCTCGTGAAGCGGCGCGTGCCGTTCCGCGATGCGCATGAGATCTCCGGCGCGCTCGTGCGGGCGTGCGAGGAGCAGGGCATCGGCCTGGAGGACGCCTCGGAGGAGCTGCTGCTGTCGGTGTCACCGCACCTGGAGCCCGGCGTGCGCGAGGTGCTCACGATCGAAGGCTCCGTGGCGTCGCGATCCGGGGTCGGCGGCACGGCTCCGGAGCGGGTCGCCGAGCAGCGCGCCGAGCTCGTCGCCCGCGCCCAGGCCGCTGCGCACGCGCTCGGGCTGTAGCCCCCGCCGCAGGGCCGTCGTCAGTGCAGGTCGCTGTCGGCGGCCGATCGCTCCCACCGGGTGAAGCGGACGGTGAGGCCGGCGCGGGTCGGCGCCGCCAGGAACGGTCCGGCCTCGACGTCGGCCTCGCCGTCGAAGGGCGCGACCCTGACCAGGCGCCACGGTCCTTCGTCTGCCCGCGCGCGGACGATCATCGCATCCGGCCAGCGGCTGACCCGGACAGTGATCTCGCTGTCGCGCCAGTCGTCGACGTAGCCGACCGACCAGTCCGAGCGGCCGGCGGTGACGACGGCGCCGAGGCCGAGGTGACCGTCGGCGAACTCGACTCCCGCCTTGATCCAGTGTTCGCCGTCGGCGCGCACGAAGAGCCCCGCCTGGTCGAACTGCCCCTCCCAGGTCGCGCGGAAGGCGACCTCGATGGCCTCCCCGACAGCGAGCGGGGCGAGCAGCGCGTGCTCCGTGTCGTGCACGAAGCCGTAGGCGGTGTGGCGCCAGGCGTCGCTTCCCTCGACGGCGGTGGCGTCGAGGTGCCCGTCGATGCGCGTGGTCGCCGGTGCGTTCGTCCAGGTGCCATCGGTCCAGGCGATGATGCGTGATTCAGGCATGTTTCCCATCTATAGCCATATAAGGCATAAATCCAGAGTATTCGTGTTACGGTTATCTCATGGTCATCGCCGTGATCGCCGACATCGTGGGTTCCCGTGAGCTCGAGGACCGGACCGCCGCACAGCGTGCGCTGGACGAGACCATCGCGCGCGTCGAACACGACCGTCCCCTGGCCGTCCAGCCGCTCACGCCCACGGTAGGGGACGAGCAGCAGGCCGTCTACCGCGAGCTTCCGGACGCGCTTCTCTCCCTGCTCATGGTTCAGCTCCGGCTCCCGGAGGGGCTCGCCTTCCGCTTCGGCCTCGGCATCGGCGAGGTCCGTTCCGTGGCCTCGGTGCACGGCGAGCTGGCTGACGGTCCCGGCTGGTACGCGGCGCGTGCTGCGATCGAGACGGTGCATGCCCGCGAACAGCGCGCCGTGCCGCGCACGCGCACCTGGATTGTCGGAGCCCAGGGACAGGATGAGGTCATGGAAGCCGTCATCGCCGCATCCAACGCGTACGTCCTCGCGCGCGACGAGCTCGTGGGGGCGATGAGCGAGCGCGAGCGCCACCTCACGTATGGGCGGCTGATCGGCCGCTCGCAGCGAGAGCTCGCGGCGCAGGAGGGCATCTCGCAGCCGAGCGTGTCGAAGTCGCTGCGCAGCGCAGGGGCCGCCGCGCTCCTGGAAGGAGTCGCCGCGCTCCGGGGGGAGGGGTCATGATCCTCGCCGGCTTCGTCCTCCTCGCCGTCGGCGCCGTCGACCTGGTCCGACAGTTCGCACCGCGGCGCTGGATCGGCTTCACCGTGGCCGCCGCCGTCGTCGTGCTCCTCGGCATCGGCGGAGACGCGCTGCTGCCCGCTGTCCTCGCGCTCGCGGCGGGAGCACTGTGGATCTGGAGCATGCCGGACGACCGTCCCTCCCGCGCGGGTTTCTGGCCGGCGGTCGCCCTGGCGGCGCTGAGCATCGGAGCCGTGGTGTGGGTCGGCGCCCGCGACGACGCCGGCCTCATCGGCGAGCTGTGGACGCTGCGCTCGCCGTTCGGGGACGTGCCGTTCGACCTCGCGGTGCTCGCGCTCGGCGCGGGCGTCTTCCTGCTCGAATCGGCCAATCTCGTCGTGCGTGCGGCTCTCGACGGCGAGCACACCTGGCGTCCGGCGGAGACCGGCTCGACCTCGGGAAGCGCCGCCGAGGCGCCCGCGGACCCGCGCGGACCCGTGAACGCCGACGCTCCCGTTCTTCCCGACTCTCCGGAGCACAGCGATCACGCCGCCGTGGAGGCGATCCTGCCCGCGACGGATCCACGGAACGGCTTCAAGGGCGGGCGACTGATCGGGCCGCTCGAACGGGTGCTGGTCATGATCCTCACCCTCGCCGCTGCGTACCCGATCCTCGCCGCCATGCTGGCCGCCAAGGGCATCGTCCGCTTCCCGGAGATCTCGCGCGACGGCGAGACCGGGGCACGCGCCGAGTACTTCCTCGTCGGCAGCCTCGTCAGCTGGGTGATCGGTCTGGGTGCGGCGTTCCTCGTGTGGTGGGCCGCGCACAGCTGAGTCAGCCGCGCTGCGCGCGGTACCAGTCGAGCTTCTCGGTGAGGCGGGCCTGCTGCGCGAGCACCTCGGCGAGCCTGCGCTCCACCGTCTCGGCATGCTCCTCGAGGAGCGCGATGCGCTCAGGGATCGTGTCCTCCCGCTGACACAGCTGCCCGTACCGGCGGAGGCGCTGCACAGGCATGCCGGTCTCACGCAGGCACTTGAGGAACTCCAGCAGCCCGAGCTCCGCGTCAGTGTAGGCGCGGTGGCCTCCCGCGGTGCGCGGGACCGCGGGCAGGATGCCCTCGCGCTCGTAGTACCGCAGCGTGTCGATGCTGAAGCCGGAGCGGGCAGCGGCCTCGGCGGGCGTGTAGGTCGTCATGAGGGGAGCCTAGAGCTTGACCTGAAGCGCACTCCAGGTTGCACGCTGGCTGCATGACACCACGACACACCGCATCACCGATCGTCCTCGGGGCGATGTCCTTCGGCACATCGATCGACGAGGAGACCTCGTTCGCGTTGCTCGACCGCTTCGTCGAGCGTGGCGGGGTATGGATCGACACCGCCGACTGCTACAGCTTCTGGGCCAGCGACACCGGACACGGCGGCGCGTCGGAGGAGGTGCTGGGGCGCTGGTTCGCCGCGCGCCGCGGCGCCCGCGAGCGCGTGCGGCTCTCGACCAAGGTCGGCGCCGAGCCGCTGTGGCCGGGGTCGTGGCCGGAGCACCGGGCCGGGCTGTCTCCCCGGGCCATCCACGAGGCGGTCGAGGGGAGTCTGCGCCGCCTGGGCGTCGACACGATCGACCTGCTCTGGCTGCATCAGGAGGACAGGGCCGTGCCGATCGAGGAGACCGTCGAGGGGCTCGCGAGCCTGACCTCGAGCGGGGTCGTGCGCCGGGTCGGTGCGTCGAATCATCCGGCGTGGCGGGTCGAGCGGGCGCGCGCACATGCGGCGACCATCGGCAGCATGCCGCTCGACGCGCTGCAGCTTAACAGCACCTACCTTCGCTTGCGTCCGGGGACGCTGCCGCCCGGTGTGGTCCACCCGTTCGGCGTGCTCAGCGATGAGCAGCGGGACTTCGCGGAGGCCAACGGGCTGGAGACGTGGGCATACACGCCGCTGCTCTCCGGTGCTTACGACAACCCGGGCAAGTCCATCCCCGAGGTCTACGACCACCCGGGGACGAGCAGGCGTCTGGCCGCGCTGGCCTCGGTCGCCGCGGAGCATGATGCGCAGCAGGGTCAGATCGTGCTGGCCTGGCTGCTCGCGCATGGCATCCGTCCCATTCTGGGTGGCAGCAAGCTCGTGCAGCTCGACTCCGCGCTGGACTCCGCGGCGATCGAACTGACCGCCGATGAGCTCGCACTGCTGGACGACGCCGTGTGACGCGGGTCCGGCGTCCGCTCGCTGCTAGCCTGGAGCGCGTGTCAACTCCCGCTCTGACGACCGCGCCCCAGGCGATCGACCCCACGTTCGAGAACGTGTGGGATGAGATCGTGTGGCGCGGCCTCGTCCACGTGTCCACCGACCAGGAGGCGCTGCGCGCCCTGCTCGCGGGAGACCCTGTCACGTATTACTGCGGCTTCGACCCGACGGCGCCGAGCCTGCACCTGGGGCATCTCGTCCAGCTGCTGCTGCTGCGTCGCCTGCAGCTCGCGGGGCACAAGCCCCTCGGGCTGGTCGGCGGGTCCACGGGCCTCATCGGCGACCCCCGCCCTACGGCGGAGCGGACGCTGAACACCAGGGGGACCGTCGCCGAATGGGTCGAGCGGCTGCGCGGCCAGGTCGAGCGCTACCTCAGTTTCGAGGGCGAGAACGCCGCCCGCATGGTGAACAACCTGGACTGGACGGCGCCGCTGTCCGCGATCGACTTCCTGCGTGAGATCGGCAAGCACTACCGCGTCGGCACGATGCTGAAGAAGGACGCGGTCGCCGCGCGACTGAACTCCGATGCGGGGATCAGCTACACGGAGTTCAGCTACCAGATCCTGCAGGGGCTCGACTTCCTCGAGCTGTACCGCCAGTACGACTGCGTGCTGCAGACGGGCGGGTCGGACCAGTGGGGCAACCTCACCAGCGGCACGGACCTGATCCACCGCGTGGAGGGCGTCTCGGTGCACGCCATCGGCACCCCGCTGATCACGAACAGCGACGGCACGAAGTTCGGCAAGAGCGAGGGCAACGCGATCTGGATCGATGCGGACCTCACCAGTCCGTACGCGTTCTACCAGTTCTGGCTCAGCACGGCGGACGCCGATGTGATCGAGCGCCTCAAGGTCTTCACGTTCCTGACCAGGGCCGAGATCGAGGAGTACGCCGAGCTCGTCGCCACGGAGCCGTTCCGTCGCGCCGCCCAGAAGCGCCTGGCGCTCGAGGTCGTCGCGACCGTGCACGGCGTCGAGGCCACGGCGGCCGTGATCGCCGCGTCCGAGGCGCTGTTCGGGCAGGGCGACCTGACCGCACTCGACCCCGCGACGCTCCGCTCCGCGCTCGACGAGCTTCCGCACGCCACGGTTCCGGCCGGCACATCCGTGGTGGATGCGCTCGTCGCGACGGGGCTGGTGTCGAGCCTCTCCGAGGCGCGGCGTGCGATCGCTCAGGGCGGCGTCTCGCTCGACGGCGTGCGCGTGGAGGACGACACGGCGACGGTGGAGGGCGGACTGCCGGGGGGAGTCTCGGTGCTGCGCCGCGGCAAGAAGACGCTCGCCGGCGTGTTCCTCGGCTGACGCGGCGCGCGGATGCCGTTCACCCCGAGCCATGCGATCGTCGCGCTGCCGTTCGTGCGCACGCCGCTGGTACCCGCAGCCATCGCGATCGGGGCGATGACTCCTGACATCTCGCTGTTCCTGCGCAACGTCGGGTTGAACTACGGTTTCCTGCACGATCCGCTCAGCGTCGTGTGGACGACGCTGCTCGCCCTCGTGCTGTTTCTGGTGTGGCGGGTCCTGTTGCGTCCGGCCGCACCGGAGCTGGTTCCCACCTGGGTGGCGTCGCGGCTTCCGGACGGCTGGCGCGTCAGCGGTCTCCGCGCGGCGATCGAGGCACTGAGCCGTGACGATCGAGCGCGGTACCGGACGGGCCAACCGCTGTATCCGCTCCTGCTCGTGCTGTCGGCGATGCTCGGGGTGCTGTCGCACATCCTGTGGGATGCCTTCACGCATGAGTCGCGGTGGGGAGTGGATCTGGTGCCCGCCCTGGCGAACGCCTGGGGTCCGTTCGACGGCTACAAGTGGCTCCAGTACGGGTCCAGCGCGCTCGGACTGCTCGGGCTGGCGATCTGGGGAGTGCTCTGGCTGCGCCGCGCGACGCCGCGACGCACCACGGCGCGGGTCCTCCCCGACGCGGCGCGGTTCGCGTGGTGGATCTCGCTGCCGGTGATCCTCGTCGCCGCGTGGGTGTTCGGCCTGCTCGCCTTCGGGCCGCTGTCGCCGGAGTTCACGGTGGCGCACCTCGCGTACCGCGTGCTTCCTCCCGCGTGTGCGGTGTGGGGTGTGCTCACCCTCGTCCTCTGCGTCGTGCTGGCCGCGCGACGACAGCGCCGCGCGGCCTGACGCGGTATCGCACGCCGGCGCTCGCGCCCGGCGGACGCGGCGTGTCTCACCAGCGCGGGGCGTCGGCGCCCCACGGGCGGGGCGCCGCGAAGGACAGACCGGGGAGCGCCGGAGCCGCCGTCACCACCGGCGTACCGGCGACGTCGAATCGTGCGAGATGGGCGGATGCATCGCCCTCGGGAGCCGGAATCACGTCGGCCGACCGCGGCATGCCGAGGAGCTCGGCCGCGATCCGGCGGAGTGAGGTCCGCACGATGCGGGATCGTCCGTCGCGTTCCCGCAGCAGTCGCGTGAGCGCGGCGGCCAGGAGATACCCGCTGCTGTGATCGAGGGCCTGCGCGGGCAGCGCTCCCGGCCTGCCGTCGTTCCCTTCGACCAGAGCGATGCCGCTCTCCGCCTGGACGAGGCTGTCGAAGCCGGCGCGATCGGGCTGATCCGTGCCCCAGGCGCTGAGCTGCGCGACGAGGAGACCCGGATAGCGTACGGCGAGGTCGGCGGGCGCGAGGCCCAGGCGTTCCAGAGCGCCAGGACGATATCCGAGCACGATGACGTCCGCGGCCTCGAGGAGGGCGTGCATCTCGGAGCCGCGGGCATCGAGGAGAGCCGTGCGCTTGCCGTGGCCGGTGTCGAGATGCTGCCACGGCAGCTCCGGAAGGTGTGGAGGATCGAGACGGAGCACGTCCGCACCGAGCAGAGCGAGCGTCCTCGTGCACACCGGCCCGGCGATGACCCGCGTGAGATCGAGGACGCGGGTGCCGTCGAGCGGAGCAGGCGCTCGGTCGTCCACCGCGATCGACCGACCGCGCCGCGCCCGCGAAGACGCCGTGCCACCGACGGCGATGTCGAGGAGAGCGCCGCGTCGAAGCGCTTCGTCCGCGGTTCGATCCTCGGGACGGACGGCGACGGCGAGACCGCCGGCGGCGGAGATCCGGGAGACGACGTCGTCGGTGTGCAGGTCCGCCACCGCCGTGGCGACGCCGTCCGCTCCGGCGTCGTCGTCCAGTTCCAGCGCCAGACGGAGGGCATGGGCATGGTGCGGGTAGTTGCCGTGCGTTCGGATCCAGCCGTCGGCGCTCCGCCAGAATCCGGAGAGCGGTGCCCAGACGGGTGGGGGTGCGCCGTCCACCCGCAGGTACCGATCGCTCCGGTAGGCGGCGGCCACACGAGAGGGGTCGATCAGGGCGGGGTCCAGGCCCGCGGCAAGAGTCACCGCGGCGATGCTGGTGAGGGCCAGCTCCGCGGTCGCGGTCCGGGAGGCGAGAGGCACCGACCCGAGCGCACGGAGGGCATCGTCAGGGGGGAGTGCCGCGGTCTCGCCGCCGATCTCCTGCCACACGCGAGCGAGGAGGTCGGTCGCCGCGGACGACGGGTCGGAGGTCATGGCGCGATGCTACTCCGGGCTCGGACGTCGGCCGAAACGCGGCCTGACCCGGCCGAATGCGGCTGACGGGGCGGCGCGACACGCCCGGGGGTGTGCGCCCGATTTGCCAGACCCCCGGAATCCCCGTAACTTATTACTTGTTCGCCCCACAGGGAAGCGGAGAAGCCCAGAGCTTCACCCCCCTCAAGCGGAGAACCACTCCCGATCCACTCTCACTTGAGAGAACAGACGTTCGCGTCTAGGATGGGAGATCCACCCCTTCTGCGGCTGTCTAGGCTGCGCAGCGGATCACTGATCCGCCCGGCGCGCCGATTTGACAAGCGGGTCGGGATGGCTAAGATAGAGAAGTTGCCCTGCGGGCCTGGTTGTGATGGCTGGGTCGTGGGAGCATCCGATCCTTGAGAACTCAACAGCGTGCACTTGTCAAATGC
>NZ_JALXPE010000014.1 GCF_025143365.1 Microbacterium sp. p3-SID336
GGCGGGGGGCCGCCCCCCGGGGGGGGGGGGGGCCCGGTGTGCGGCGGGCCCCGCCCGATCCGTGTAGGTCAGTTGTCGGAGATGTTCTCGCGAGCGTGCTGAGCCTGGTCTTTCACTTCACCGGCGGCGTTCTGTGCTTCATCCTTGACCGTGGAGACGGAGTCCTGCGCCGATTCCTTCACGGATTCGACGGAGGCCTGCACGGGCTCTTTCAGATGCTCGCCGACTTCCTTCGCGACGTCTGTGACCTCGTCCACCAGCGGCTGCGCCTGCTCCTTCACCGTGGCAGCGAGATCCTTCTCTTTCGACGATGCAGGGATCAGCGAGGCGACGACCAGACCGGCACCGAAAGCGATCAATCCGACCGCGAGCGGATTGCCTTCCGCTTTGGCCACGGCGCGGTCCTTCACGTCGCCGACGTGAGATCCAGCGCCCGACAGTGAGGAGCCGGCGTCGTCTGCGGCGCCCATCACACGCTCCCGCACGGAGCCGAAAACTCCGCGGACCTTGTCGATCTGCCGGTCCACGATCTTCGACGGCGAGACCTTGTCGGCCAGCGCGTCCACATCCATGCCGAGGTCTTGGCGGGTCCGCTCGATGTCGGCGCGGATCTCATCGGGTGAATCGCTCATCGGTTCTCCTCATTTCTCTTCAGCGTTTCGGGGATCTCTTTGAGGGTGTCCACGGTTTGCGGGGCGCCCTTGACTTGCTTGAACTGAGTCCGTCCCACCAGGAACAGGATCGCGGCGATAATCGCCCAGAGAACGGCGACGACGACGCCAGACCAGCCTCCGCCGATCAGGGTTCCCAGTGCCCACCACAGTGCGACAGACAAGAAGAACACCGCCATCAGCCCTCCGTAGCCGGCGGCACCCATGAGGCCTGCGCCCTTGGCGGACTTGGTTGCCGAGTCCTTCAACTCCGCTTTGGCGAGCGTGACCTCTTGGCGCATGAGCGTCGAAATGTCACGGGAGACCTCGCCCAGCAGATCTCCGATAGACGTCGACGCGGCCTTCGCCTCAGACGGCGTTGGGTCGGTCATAGCCGCCCTCCCCGAGAAGATCCGGACGGCTAGAAGCCGTCTGTGTGTAGACGGGGGTGCCGCCCGCGCCGAGGTCGTTCACGACAGGGACAGGTACCGAGGGGTCCGGGTGCACCTGCTGCGGCGGCGACACTGGTGCCGATGAGGCGTTTTTCTCGTCCGATGCGTTCGCGGCGAGAGCGCGCGTGAGGCGGCCGACGACGATTCCGCCGATCGCTGCGGCGAGGATGAACGTGCCCGGCTTGCGGCGGGCATAACGCTTGACTTCCGTGAGCACGGAACCGGGATCGCGGTCACCGAGCCACGTCGCGGCTGCGGACAGGCGACCCGAGACTTGCTGGACCAGATCGCTGGCGACGCCGCTGCCGTCGGAGTTGGTGGCCATGGAACCGAGTTCGTCGCTGACCGAGCGAAGACCTCCCGCGAGGCGCTGCTGCTGCGTGTTGGCCTGCTCCGACAGCTCCCGCTGGGTCTGCGCGTACAGATCCTTCGCCTGCGTCTTCGCCTCCCCCACGACGGTCGCAGCCTCATCCTTGGCAGTGCCAAGAACGTCCTTCGCCTGAGTCGCCGCCGTGTCCTTCAGGTCGGTGGCTTCCTGCTTGGCAGCGTCCACCTTGCCTGAGGAATCCGGGGATCGTACGCCCGAGCCGCTCGGGCTGGTCGTCTCATAGTTGTCCGACATTAGTGCTCCTCTCGCGGACCGATCAAACCGATCGGTGAATCCTGTTGTAGACCCCCGCACCCGACTTCATCAGGACCCTTGCACCGAGCAGCCTTACGGTGTACCCGGCCCGCCGGATCTCGAACAACGCCAGAGCCGGAGCCTTACTATGTAAGGTCGCATACAGTACGCCTCTATCTCCGGGAGGACAACCATCTCCCTGCTCACACGTCGTCGGCCTACTTTCTCCGTATGACCAGCAACGACTCGAACGAGTATCGGGAGCCCGGCGCGCCGGTGTACGACGAGGACTCCCCCCATGCGGCTGTCCCTGTTGACGCCGATCACACTCTCCGCACCGACGTCCACGAACGCGAGAAGGCCGAATTCGGCGGGTTCAAATTTGGTTCCGCCTTCTTCGGCTGGCTCACGGCAATGGGCACCACAGTGCTCTTGACCGCCCTGGTCGCAGCGGTCGGGGCTGCCATCGGTTTCGGCAACGGCACCACGCCGGACGAAGCCGCAGACGCTGCCGCCGAGAACGCGGGCACCGTCGGTATCGTCAGCGCGATCGCCATAGGGCTCGTGCTGCTGATCTCCTATTTCGCGGGCGGCTACGTCGCCGGGCGAATGGCACGGTTCAGCGGAGTCAAGCAGGGAATCGCTGTCTGGCTGTGGGCCATCGTCATCGCGATCATCCTCGCGATCGTCACCGCGATCGCCGGCTCCCAGTGGGACATCCTCGCCAACCTGCAGAGCTTCCCCCGTATCCCGGTCACCCCCGAAACCGCCACCCTCACCGGAATCCTCACCGCCCTTGGCGCTGCCGTGGTCACTCTCCTCGGCGCAATCCTCGGCGGCCTCGCAGGAATGCGCTACCACCGCAAGGTCGACCGCGTCGGACTCGGCCGCTGACCCTGCGGCAGACATCCGCGTCTTTGAGCGTTTCTCTCCCTCCGCCCCACCAACGAACGAACGAAAGGCAGCATCGCATGATCAGCGAACAGAACATCGCCAGTCTCATCGGAGCCAACGTCACCGACACTGAGGGCAACAAGATCGGAAAGGTCGGCCAGATCTATGTCGACCCCACCACCGGCCGCCCGAACTGGGCGACAGTGGTGACCGGCCTGTTCGGTACCTCCGAATCGTTCGTTCCCCTCGACCAGGCCGACGCCGTCGACGGGGAACTCCGCGTCCCGCACACCAAGGACGTCGTCAAAGACGCTCCGCGCATCGACTCGGGCACCGACCTCACCGACGCAGAACAAAACGAGCTGTACACCTATTACGGACACGGCGGTGCTCCTGCCACCGCTCCCGCAGACGGTAACACCGCTCAGGCCGAGGGGTACGACACCTCCGGCCCGACCACCGACGACGCGATGACCCGGTCCGAGGAGCAGCTGCACGTCGGCACCGAACGGGTCGAGACCGGTCGAGCCCGCCTCCGCAAGTACGTCGTCACCGAACAGGAGACCGTCTCCGTCCCCGTCAGCCACGAAGAGGTTCGCCTCGAGCGGGAGCCGATCACTGACGGAAACGTCGGCGACGCTCTCGACGGCCCCGACATCAGCGAAGAAGAGCACGAAGTCGTCCTCACCGAAGAACGCCCCGTGATCGCGAAGGAAACAGTACCGGTCGAGCGTGTCCGCATCGGCACCGAAACGAAGACCGACACCGAGCAGGTCAGCGCCGAAGTTCGCAAGGAAGAGATCGAGCTCGAGGACGGCACCACCCACCACACCGACCGCTGACCCAACCGTCAGTCCACTGAAAGGAGAATCCGATGGGTATCGGAGACGACATCAAGAACACCGCCGAAGATCTGAAAGGCAAAGCCAAGGAAGCCGCCGGCAAAGCAACCAACGACAAGTCCACCACCGCCGACGGTCACGCCGACCAGGCCAAGGCTGGCGCGAAGAAGGCCGGTCAGAACGTCAAGGACTCTCTGACCGACAAGTAACACCCTCAAGTTTCACGACGTATCCGGTGCCCCTACTTTCCCTTCGGGCACCGGATACTTTTTGCCCCGACCTTCCCCGTGCCGCGTTCGACGCTCACCGCTCCTCACGACTGCGCGAGAGCAGGCGGTGAACCTCGTTCTCAGGGAGGCCAGGGAGGGCGGCAACGGTCGACGTAGGTATCTCCGGGTAGTTCTCGTATATCCGCCGCCCAGGATCAGTACCCACCTGTGAACCCGGCGCGGGACCGGCTGCGGTGATCCACTCTGCAGCAGCTCGACTGAGGACCGCGATTGTGGCTGCGGCCACGTTCCTGATCGTTGTCGCTTCATCGATCCTGCGCAGAAGGCTGTCCACCACGGAGGATTCATCGCCCTGTCCGATGCGTCATCTTCTCATTCGTCGTTCTGACAACTCTTCGCACGCCGTGGATAAAGCAATGGGTCAGAGGCAGGTGTTCGCCCCGCTGATCGATGCGAGACTGGAGACCTCACGACACAGCGCTTACGTCCGGGTGCGCCTTTTGGCATGGTGTCCGTGATGCGAAGACCGAGGAGTGCATGTCATGGGAAAGCTCATCTATGAGGGCGGGCCGAAGGCCGAAATCGAAGACCGCGCTCTCACTCATCTTCAGTTGGTCATCACCGCGAAACTTCGCCGCGGTGAGCCGTTCTCGTTCACGTGGAAAGAGGACGTCAGTCTCGGCGGCGGGCGTACGACGGTCTGGATACACGCAGGTAGTTCGCTGGTGTTCAAGTATTTCGGTAGCCGACAGCCGGCAATCAATCGAGCATGGATCGATGCTCTCGCCCTCGCCGCTAACGCGCCCACCGGGCTCTACCTCACCCCCGAGCCAGCCGAGGGGTCTCGTCTTGAACCTGCACCAGCCTAACCGTAGGCGCAACCCCCTTCGTTCCCACGGGCACGCCTCGTACCGTAGGCGCATGCAGGAACGCACCGTGATCCACACCCTCATCACTATCGACGGTGCCAGCTTCGTCCTCGCTCCGACACAGGACGCCGACCAGCTCTGCGAAGAACTCGAGTCTGCCGCTGCGGGCACGGGAACCGTCGTGCGCTTTGAGGCCGCAGGGCACCGAATCGTCCGCTCACTCATCACTCCACGCAGCCGCGTGATCATCACCGAAGAAGAGGTGACACTGAATTCTGAAGATACGGTGATGTCGCTGAGCCAGTCAGGGAATTGGGATCTTCTCTAGTCGCCTACAGAATCCAGCTCCGGCGAGTCCAACATCTCATCGACGAGTACGATCCCGCCAAACGAACTCGCGGTATGCATCAGCTGTTCGATCCACTTCAAACTGATCTGCGGCGGCTCAGCCTCGTCAAAGATGAACCGCAGGGGAATCGACGGGTGAATCCAGATTGTCGAACGCCCTGCCGGATCACCCTCCGGATGTGTCCAAGACAGCGTGAAGCTCTCGTTGCGTCGCAACTTCGTCGCGATGACGATTTTCAAGTGCGCGAGAGCACGATCCTCGATATGGATCGGATTCGCGCTGTCGCCGTACACAAGACTCGCCATGAAGACCACCCTACCTACGTCAGCGCGGCGCGAACGTGTACAAGACTGCCTGCGGGTGGCGACCTTTTCGGCGCGCGTCGCGAACACCTGCCGAAATCGATCGATTTCGGTGGGCTGATGGAAGTTGCCTACCGCAAATGCGACACGCCGAGGCTCGACGCGCCGTAACCCCCTGCCGAAACCCAAACGCACCGAAACGGGTGGTGTACCGTTTGCGGCTGAAGATCTGTCCATGAACCGCGTGGGGTCAAGGCGTGGGGTTTTCACCGTCCGGACGACGTCGTTCGAGGGTCAGCCGGACTATCTGACTCATCTGTCCCAGCTTCTCCTCCGCTGCCCGGATGCTGATCTCGATTCCCTCGAGTTCGCCGAGCCACCCCATGCGCTTGGCCTCCGCGCGTCGCTCGTGCAGATTCGCGAGGATGGTCTCGAGGCGGTGACGTTGCGCCGAGTCGGGGCGGAGCATCGGGCAGCGGATGCACGCGTGCTCATGAATACAGGGGGTTCCGTAGCCGCGTGAGCAGGATCCGAGTTCGACCTTGCGCTTGGAGAAGTGCGCGTGGAACTCCTCGAGCTCAGTCGGCGATGGGTCGCGGTAGTCCTCCGCTGGCCTCAGCGACCGGCGGCGATCGACGAACTGCCGGAAATGCCGGGCAACATCTTCGTCGAAGACCGCCGCGTAGCCCTGGGTGGTGGAGATGTTCAAGTGCCCCATCACCTTGGCGAGGATGTGCACGGGGAGCCCGGATCGCAGCGCGTCCGTCGCAAACAGTCGCCTGAAATCGTGCGCAGTCAGACGAGTCTCAGGGCTGTCGAGGCCCGCCGCTCGCACGGCGTATGCGACGAAGTTCTTGAATGCCGCAGGGGAGAACACCCGCCGTATATCGCCGTCTTTCCACTGAAACAGAAATGGCAACGGTGGGGAGAACTCTCGCTCGAGCGAGTCGTAGCGGATCACAAGCGGGACCTGACGTTCATCGCCGCGCGCTCTTTGCCTGAGGCGAGCGAGAACGTGTGCGAGTTCGGGTGAAACGAGGAGCACGCGTTCTCGATCGGATTTCGACGGGACAACCTGTAGCAAGAGCATCTTCTCACCTGTCGATGCTTCGTAGGTGAACAAGGCGGTTGCCGTGAGCTCCGAGACTTCTTCCTGCCGCATGCCGGTCTCGTGCATGACATGGACGATCGCCCAGGACCAGAATGCTCGCTCCGCGATCCGTGCCTGGAGGATGCGGGTGTCGGTCGCGAGATCCAGAATCGGAACTGCCGTCATGGACACCCCGGGACCCGCACCCGTTTCACGAAGGTACGCTCGTCCAGCCCATTCGAATCGCTCTCCGAGAGGGGCCGCGGTCGCCGCGAGCAGAAGTGACTCCTGATGCTCGAGGTCTGCGTCGATGGCAGCCAGGAGCTTCGGGACGCTAGGGGCGATCTTGCGGACGCGCTGGTGGTGAGCTGCGATCACTCGCCGTCTATGCTTCTGGTGGCCTGCGGTGTCGATCTGAGTCACGATGCTCGCGGTCGACCAGGTCGCCCAGTAGGCGTCATGGGTAGCCCACACCGCGATGTCGAGGTACATCGCGCGCACTGCGAACAGGGTGCGGTAGCGGTTTTTCAGGCGTCCGACCGATTCGGTTTTCCACCACTCTGCGATGTCTGGCGCGATGCGCAGGTCGGCTTGCTCGGGATTGCGCGAGCGGATCTCCATCCAGAAGTTCCGGAGCAGCTCGGTCGACATCGCCTGCAGAGTGGGGTAGTCCACGCCTGGTGCTCGAGACTTGAGGTAACGTGCGAACATCTCTGCGACGGCGGGCGGCTCGATCTTGTTCCTCGCGACCATCGCCGCGGCGTCCGGCCTCGGCGGCTTCGCGAGCTGCCGAAGAGGCGGCAGGGCCAGCGGAACAATGCCGAGCTGTTTCAGGATCTCGAGTGCGTCTGCGAGCCCGCGGCGGATGGGTTTGCGGGCAACCGCGGCGAAAGCCACGACGTCGTCCGCCGTGATCTCTCTCAGATGTTTGCCCGTCGCCGCCTGGAGGATGAGGACCGCTCGCAACGTGTCTCGTGCAGCATCCGTGGGGAAACCTTCGAGCGACCATGGCGAGAAGCCGTTGAGGCGGATGCGACCTACCCGGTTCAGGAACTCTGCACTCGGTCGAAGTGCGTCGAGGCGAATGAAGATCGACACCGCTACGCCTGGACTCGTGCGGAGCTCGCGAGCGACATCGTTGAGGCCGGGGAAGGCGTCGTACCAGGTCAAGCTCGGCATGTCCTCGACCCCGCTGGCGTCCCAGCGCCGTTGCCAAGTCTCGCCGGGGAAGGTCATCAGCGTATCGATGAAGATCTGAACGATCGGGCGATAGTCGCTCCGGATTCCATCGTCGTACGGCGTGTGAGGAATCGCGGCGTTGAGGAACACGCCGGGGCGTGATCGTCCTCGGGACGGCTGTCGATGTCGACGGAGTTGCGGCGCTGTAAGCGGCGCTTCGATCGGGTCTTCCGTCTCGATGAGGTCTTTCACCATGATGCGTCCCCCAGAAGTTCGTCAAGATCGGAGCTGTCGTAGGTCAACCCCGGAGCCTCCGGCGTGGGCTTAGGCTCTGACCGCGCCAGAAGGTGCTGAGCGACGCGCTCGATGATGTCGTCGTCATGCTGTTGGAGGTACTCCTGGGTCGTGGACAGATGCAGGTGGCCGAGAATGCGTTGGATGTCGCTGAGTGTCAGAGCGGGGTCGTTGGACATCCGCACCGCTGCAGTGTGCCGAAGGCCGTGAAGGCGCAACTTCGCATCTATCTCGAGGCCGACCCTGTTGAACATCGCTCTGGCAGCGTCATACCCGAACGGCCGATACGGGCGTCGATTCGTCCACCACACCGGGTTGCCCTTCGCGAGTAAATCGGGCGGCAGCGACTCTTGGTACAGCCGCAGCCACAGGAACGCGTTGGACGAGGCTGGCAGCGCCTGCTTTGCGCGAGAGCCCTTCCGCTCAACAGTGATGCGCTGGGACCCCGGGTCGACGTCTTCGAGAGTCATGCCGAGCAGCTCTGAAGGGCGGGCGGCGCTGGAGAGGTAGAACTCGACGAGCGCGCGATCCCGCGCATTGTTGATGGTTTGAAGGATCTCGGCGACGCGCGACTCCACGATCAGTCGAGGCGCCGTCTTCGGGACCTTCTGACGAAAGTCGGCCCGACGGTCACGTCGGAACGCCAGTTCAGGGTTGTGGTGAGCGTTCAGCCGCTGGCCGCTCTGGGCACGGCGCGCAGGTACGGGATTGATGATCGGACCGCGCTGTTGCGCAAGCTGATAGTCGTAGAAGGCCGAGATCACGGCGAGGTTGTGATTCAGCGTCCGAGGCGAGAGCGGCCGAGCGCTCAGAGCCGAAGGTTGGCGACAGGCGAGCACGAAGTCGCGCACTGTTTCACGTGCTGCACGTTCCCAGTTCTCGCGCTCAAGTGCGAGATGACGAAACCATCTCAACAGCCCGTACGCGTACGACCGGCAGCTCGATTCAGCGTTCCCACGTGCCCAGAAGTCGAGCATGAAGTCCGAGACTGCCGCGATGACCTCGCCATCACCATCGATGACAGCCCAGAAGGGAGGGTCATCGAGGGCCAGCACGGCGCCGACGCGAGTTCGCTTCTCCATCTGATCGAGCATCGCACCGAGGACCGACAGGAGAGCGGCTTAGTTCGGTATACACACCTTCTCCATGCGCGCATTGATGAGCGGCGCCCGCTGCGGGCGATTCGGCGGGCTCTGCCAGTCCCACCGCACGAGCTCGAGGATGCGCCCCTCGCCGCGGTCGCGCACGATCGGCGCGTGCTCGGTCGGAGCGATGGAGTACGCACCCTGCCATGACTTCCACCAGTCCTCCGGCTTGCCGCCCTCGGCGACGAACTCGCGGATGAGCTCGTCGGTCGCGGCATCGTTCGCGAATCGTCCGCACATGTCACCCTCGGCATCCGTGTCGTCGGCCGCTGCACAACGCAACGGCCGTCATCCCCTCCATCATGCTGCACGCCGGGAGGTACGGGCCCGCCGCTGGCATCAGACCACGGCGATGACGGCGCCTCCGGTCAGGTGCTGCAGCTGGTCGAACGTCAGGGGCATCACCGTGTGCGGGTGGCCTGCGGCGGCCCAGACCAGTGGATGCGCCTGCAGGGCGTCGTCGAGGAAGGTGCGCAGCGGGGCAGGGTGCCCGACCGGCGCGACGCCGCCGATGGCCTGCCCCGTGGCCTCGCGGACCACGGCGGGCGGCGCCATCGTGACCTCGTCGGCGCCGATGCCCTGCGCCAGCACGGCGGGATCCGCGCGGTGACCTCCGCTGGTCATCACCAGCACCGGAGCGCCGTCGGCCAGGAACACCAGGCTGTTGGCGATGGCCGCGACGTCGCATCCGATCGCCGACGCCGCCGCGGCGGCGGTGCGCGCCGAGTCGGGGAGGACCCGGATCTCGGTGTCGACACCGGCATCGTGCAGGTGCTGCTGCACGCGCCTGCTGCGTTCGGGAAGGACGGTCGCGTCGGTCATCGCCTCACCGTACCCGAGGAGTTCAGCCTGCGTCGCCGACGAGGATCGCCGCCGCGTCCTCGCCGACCGGGTCAGCGGGCTCGTCGTCGATGTGCGCCAGGGCACGCCGCCCGAGGAACACCGTCAGCGCTGCGAGGAGGACGGCCACCGCGGCGAACAGGTACGGCACGGTCGCGCTGAAGAGGTGCCACAGCAGCGCGGCGATCGGCGGGGCCATCGCACCGCCCAGAAAGCGGACCGCCGAATAGGCGGAGGAGGCGACAGAGCGCGGGAGGTCGGTCGCCTCCATCACGGCCTCGGTCAGCACGGTGTTCATGATGCCGAGCAGCAGGCCGCCCACGATGATGCACGTGACGAGCGCCGCGGGCTGCGCGACCACCAGCCCCGCGACGATCAGGTCGACGGCGAGCAGAGGAAGCACGATGAGAATGATCCGCGTGCGGGGCATGCGGCGCATGAGCACGGGTGCGACCCACACGCTGGTGATCGCGAGTGCGACACCCCAGCCGAAGAAGGTCAGCCCGATGCCCATGGCACCGAAGCCGAGCGGGAACGGTGAGAACGCCAGCAGGACGAAGAAACCGATGTTGTAGAACAGCGCCGCGACGGCGAGGATCGCCAGGGCCGGTCGGCGCAACGCGGTGAACGGGGCGGAGAACGGCACGGGCGTGCGTGTCTCCCGGGGGCCGCGAAGCAGCACGAGCACCGCCACGAACGCGACCGCCATGAGCGCGACGACGCCGAAGAAGGGGCCGCGCCAGCTCTGCTCGCCGAGGAGTCCGCCGAGGAGCGGACCCACGGCGATGCCGAGCCCGAGCGCGGCCTCATAGAGGACGATCGCGGCGGCGCTGCCGCCCGATGCCGCCCCGACGATGGTCGCGAGGGCCGTGGAGATGAACAGCGCGTTCCCCAGGCCCCAGCCGGCACGGAACCCGATGACCGCGTCCACGCTCCCGCTCACCGCGCACAGGAGCGAGAACACCACGATCAGACCCAGTCCGACGAGGAGAGTGGCCTTCGCGCCGATGCGGCTGGAGATCCAGCTGGTCACGAGCATCGCCAGCCCGGTGACGAGGAGATAGCTCGTGAACAGCAGCTCGGTCTCGACGGGTGTGGCATCGAGCGACTCGGCGATCGCGGGAAGGATGGGATCCACCAGCCCGATGCCCATGAAGGCGACGACGCATGCGAAGGCGACGGCCCAGACCTGAGCGGGCTGCTTCCAGACGGAGGGGGCGGGCGCGGAGGGGGTGGCGGTCATCGAGCTTCTCCTGTTCGAGCGACGGCGGTGGCGGCTGCGAGGATCTCGGCTGCCCTGGTGAGCGCGGCCCAGTCCTCGTCGCCGAGGTCGCTGAATCGCGGCGCGATGATCGCGCGGAACTCCTCGCGCCAGGCGTGGAGCGCCTCGGTTCCGCGGGTGGTGATCGTGACGACGGTCGCGCGCGAGTCCTCGGGGTCGGGGGAGCGCCGCACGAGTCCGTCGCGTTCGAGCGTGCCGAGGAGTCGTGTCATGCCGGGCTGCGTCGTGCGCGCGGACGCCGCGAGCTCGCCCACTCGCCGCGGCCCGGCCTGCGCAAGCAGACTCAGCACTCGCCACTGCGCGGCCGGAGCCTCGTTCCCGGCGTCCTGGGCGGCGATCCGGCCGAGCGCATACCCGGACAGGACGAGGGAGGGGATCACATCCGGTCGATTCATACCAGCAAGTATATATCTCCTGATATGAATCCGGCTCACCGTCGGGCGTTCGCGATGCGTGCCGAGAGCTGATGGGCGTGGGCCAGCAGGATCCGCCCCAGCTCGGCCTGGCGGTCAGGACCGAAGCGGAAGGCGACCCCGGTGAGGCTCAGCGCCCACTCGGGCCGGCCTGAGCGATCGAAGACGGCGGCCCCGAGCCCCCAGCTGCCCTCGACGATCAGTCCGGGGTTGACCGCATACCCGCGCTCCTTGGTCTCTGCCAGTCGCGTGCGCAGCGGGCGCGGGGCATGGGTTCGCCCCCACGTCGTCGCCAGCTCCTGATGCCGCTCAAGGTACGCATCCACATCGTGGTCAGGAAGGAACGCGAGGATGGCCAGACCCGCGCTCGCGACCCCCAGCGGGAACCGCACGCCCTCGCTGAGGACGAAGGAGCGGATGGGGAAGGAGCCCTCCTCCCGGAGCAGGCACACGGTCTCATCCGCGCGGCGCACCGAGAAGAACGCGCTCTCCTCGGTCTTGACGGCGAGGGAGCGCACGATGTCGCGCGCGAGGGCGGTGACGTCGTAGCGCGCGGCAGCGACCGATCCCATGAGGAACAGCTCGGGACCCGGCATCCAGCGCGTGCTGCCCTCGTCCCTGTCCACGAGTCCCTCCACGCGGAGCGCGCTGAGCAGCCGGTGCGCTGTCGACCGGGAGAGATCGGCGGCCGCGGCGATGTCCTGCAGCGTCACCCCATCGGCACCGGCTGCAGTCACCAGTCGCAGCAGCGACGCCGCCCTGGCCACCGCCTGAGTGCCGGGGACCCCGGTCTTCGATTCCATATGGTGGACGCTAATCGCGCTGACGCCCACATCGCAAGACCCGGCTGGTGCGACGCAGCCGGCCGGACGGATCCTGGGAACCGGACCACGGAACCGAAGGAGCAGACGTGATCGACAAGCAATGGGAGTCCGCGACCGCCGCGGTCGCCGACATCCCGGACGGAGCATCGCTCGCCGTCGGAGGGTTCGGTCTCTCCGGCAATCCGATCGCCCTCATCGAGGCGCTCCTCGCGCAGGGGACCGCCGACCTCAGCGTGGTCAGCAACAACTGCGGTGTGGACGACTGGGGCCTCGGCGTGCTCCTCGCGGCGCAGCGCATCCGCAAGATGACCTCGTCGTACGTGGGCGAGAACAGGGAGTTCGAGCGGCAGTTCCTCAGCGGGGAGCTGGAGCTCGAGCTCACCCCGCAGGGGACACTGGCCGAGAAGCTGCGCGCAGGAGGCTCGGGCATCGCGGCGTTCTTCACTCAGACGGGCGTCGGCACGCAGGTGGCGGAGGGCGGTCTTCCTCGCCGCTACCATCCGGACGGCTCGATCGCGGTCGCCTCACCGCGAAAGGACGTGCGGTCCTTCGCGGTCGACGGCGAGATGAGGGACTTCGTGCTGGAAGAGGCGATCACCACCGACTTCGCCCTCGTGCACGCGGCCCGCGGAGACCGACACGGCAACCTCGTCTTCACCAAGGCCGCTCGCAACTTCAACCCGCTCGCCGCCATGGCCGGACGGGTCTGCATCGCCCAGGTCGAGGAGCTGGTGGAGCCCGGCGAGCTGGATCCGGACACCGTGCACCTTCCCGGGGTGTTCGTGCACCGCGTGGTCGAGGTCGGCACCGACATCCCCAAGCGCATCGAGCGGCGCACCGTCGCCGCGGAAGGAGCCTGAGATGGCGCTCACCCGAGACCAGATGGCGGCCCGGGCCGCCGCCGAGCTGCAGGACGGCGCCTACGTCAATCTCGGCATCGGACTGCCGACACTCGTCCCCAATCACGTCCCGGCCGACGTCACGGTGGTGCTGCAGTCGGAGAACGGGATCCTCGGGGTCGGGCCGTACCCTCGCGAGGACGCTGTGGACCCCGACCTGATCAACGCCGGCAAGGAGACCGTCACGACGCTGCCGGGGGCGGCGTTCTTCGACTCCGCCACGAGTTTCGGCATGATCCGTGGCGGCAAGATCGACGCCGCGATCCTCGGCGCGATGCAGGTGTCCGCCTCCGGCGACCTCGCGAACTGGATGATCCCGGGCAAGATGGTGAAGGGCCCCGGCGGGGCCATGGACCTGGTCCACGGCGCCGGCCGCGTCATCGTGCTGATGGAGCACGTCGCGAAGGACGGTTCGCCGAAGATCGTGGACGAGTGCTCGCTGCCGCTGACCGGACGCGGAGTCGTCGACCGCATCATCACCGACCTCGCCGTGATCGACGTCACCGACCGGGGGCTCGTGCTCGTCGAGCTCGCGCCCGGGGTGACCGCGGACCAGGTGATCGCGGCGACGCAGCCCGCGCTCGCCGTGTCACCGGCACTGCAGAACGAAAGGACCGAAGGCCATGACTGAGAACTCCACCCACGCCGACGACGTCGTGATCGTCGCCGCCGCACGCACACCGCAGGGCCGTCTGAAGGGTCAGCTCGCCGCGTTCACGGCGCCGCAGCTCGGCTCCTTCGCGATCCGCGGCGCACTCGAACAGGGCGGGATCGACCCGGGTGACGTGGACGCGGTCATCGTCGGCCAGGTGCTCGCCGCAGGATCAGGTCAGAACGCGGCTCGCCAGGCGGCCATCGGCGCCGGCATCGGATGGGGCGTGCCGGCCCACTCGGTCAACAAGGTGTGTCTCTCGGGCTTGACCGCGATCATCGACGCCGCTCGCATGATCCGCACGGGCGACGCCGACGTGGTCGTGGCCGCCGGCATGGAGTCGATGACCCGCGCCCCGCACCTGCTGATGGGGTCCCGCGACGGCTGGACCTACGGCTCCATCGAGGTGCTCGACCACATGGCCTACGACGGGCTCACCGACGCCTACGACCGGGAGAGCATGGGCGCATCGACCGAACGGCACAACGCCCGCTACGAGCTGACGCGCGAGGCGCAGGACACGGTCGCGGCGCTGTCGCATCAGCGAGCAGCGGCCGCGCAGGAGTCGGGGGTGCTCCACGCCGAGCTCGTCGCGGTGGAGGTGCCGCAGCGCCGCGGAGAGCCCGTGCGCGTCACACGTGATGAGGGCGTGCGTCCCGAGACCACCGTGGAGACCCTTGCGGGCCTGCGCGCCGCCTTCGCCGAGGGTGGTTCGATCACCGCGGGCAACTCCTCGCAGATCTCCGACGGCGCGTCCGCCGTGGTCGTCACGACTCGGGAGACCGCTGAGCGCAAGGGGTGGCCGGTGCTGGTGACCGTCGGGGCGAGCGGACAGACTGCGGGGCCGGACAATTCGTTGCAAGCGCAACCCGCGAGGGCGATCGAGCGGGCGTGCGAGAAACAGGGGATCGCGCCGGCAGACCTGGACCTCGTCGAGATCAACGAGGCGTTCGGTGCCGTGGTCGCCCGCTCCCAGGTCGAGCTCGGGCTCGACAGCGAGATCGTCAACGTGCACGGAGGGGGCATCGCCATCGGTCACCCGATCGGGGCGTCGGGAAACCGTCTGGTGGTGCACGCCGCGCACGAGCTGGTGCGCCGTGGCGGAGGAACGGCCGCCGTCGGGCTCTGCGGTGGCGGGGGACAGGGCGAAGCGCTGATCCTCATCCGCTGAGCGGCGCGGACGCCTGGGGAGACGTCAGGACCGCTTGTCCTGTGCGTGGCCCTGGGCGTCGGCGAGGGCCTTCTGCGAGCGGAACTGCAGGCGCTGCGCCTTCTTGGACTTCTTCACGGACTGCGGCGAGTCCGCGTCCACCGGGACGCCACGACGCTCGCGCCGCATGTCGACGACGGCGCCCACCGCGAGGGCCATCGTGATGCCCCAGCTCACCCAGGACAGGAGCGAGCGCCAGGTGATGGGTTCGTTGCGAGTGCCGCGCAGCAGCGAGATCCCTGCCGAGATCGCGGCGACGAGTCCGGTGCTGAAGAGGTAGCGCATGCCCCTACGGTACCCGGCGCGGCGCGGAGCGGGCCGGACCTTGACAACGCGGCGGCGGTGCTGGCAAGGCTCGTGTCCAGGAGCACCGGATATCATGGAAGGGTCGCGGGTCACCCGCGGCCGCACACACCGTGTATCTACCGGCCGCCGGCGACTCCGGCGGACAGCGGCGGCACCCGACATCGCGTCATCGACGCGCGAGAGCCATGACACGCGACACAGTCACAGCCACGACCACAGCCACTGCACGCTCGGACGATCCGAGTCTCTTCCGCATCGCGGGCCTGCCCTACTTCCTCATCGCGTTCATCGCGCGCCTGCCCTTCGCCATGATGGTGGTGGGCGTGCTCACCGTCGTCGTCTCGGCGCGGGGTTCGCTCGCGCTCGGCGGTCTCACCTCTGCGGCGGTCGGTCTCGGCACCGCGTGCTTCGGTCCGCTGCTGGGCGCCGCCGCCGACCGCTTCGGCCAGCGCGTGGTGCTGCTCCTGCTGGCTCTCGGCAACGCCTCCATGCTGCTGCTGTTCACCACGGTGGTCTACGGCACGGCGCCGGACGGTCTCGTGCTGCTGGCCGCTGTCGGCATCGGCGCGACCGCGCCGCAGGTCGCGCCGCTGTCGCGCTCGCGCCTCGTCACGATGATCGTGGAGCGCATGCCGGAGGATCGACGCACCAGGACCGTGTCCGGCACGATGGCGTACGAGTCCGCGGCCGACGAGACGGTGTTCGTCTTCGGACCGTTCCTCGTCGGCATCCTGGCCTCGGCGATCGCACCGTGGGCGCCGCTCGTGGGCGCTGCCGCTCTCACACTGATCTTCGTCGGGGCCTTCGCACTGCATCCGAGCGGACGGCACGTCTCGCAGGATCGCGACCGCGATGGCAGGGCGCCGTCCGCGGTCTCCGAGCTGTTCCGACCGCAGCTGCTCATCGTGGTGCTGGGCATCCTCGGCGTCGGCATCTTCTTCGGCACGATGCTGACGTCGCTCACGTCGTTCATGGCCGACCTGGGTGCACCGGAGCAGGCAGGACTGCTCTACGGCGTGATGGGGGTGGGGTCCGCAGCGCTGGCCCTCGGCGTCGCCTGGCTGCCCGCCCGCTTCACGCTGCGGGCACGGTGGCTCGTGTTCTCGGGCATCCTCCTGGTCGGCACGCTGCTTCTCGGCTTCGTCGACTCTCCGGCGACGATGATGCTGGCCCTGGCGATCATGGGCATCGGCATCGGGCCGACTCTCGTCACCCAGTACAGCTTCGGCGCGGCACGCAGCCCGCGAGGTCGCTCGGCCACGGTGATGACGATGCTCGGCTCCGGCGTCGTGGTCGGACAGTCTCTCGGCGCGGCCGTCGCGGGGGAGCTCGCCGAGAGTGTCGGCACCTCTGCGGCGCTGCTGCTGCCGATGGCGGCGGCCGCGATCGCCTTCGCGGCCGGTGCGGCCAACTGGATGCTCAGCGGCGAGAGTCGTCGGACCGCTTTCGTCAAGCCCTGAGCGCAGATCAACGAATGACACGGTTCCTCGATAGCCTGGAGGAAACCCCCCGGGAGGAGCCCTCCGTGACCGCTGCTGACTTCGTCGTCGTCGCCAACCGTCTACCCGTCGACCGGGTGGTGGGCCCCGACGGCGAAGAGACCTGGCGCACGTCGCCCGGCGGTCTGGTCGCCGCGTTGGAGCCGATGATGCGCAGCGTGCACGGCGCGTGGGTCGGCTGGCCGGGGCAGGCCGATGTCGAGCTGGAGCCGTTCGAGGCGGACGGGATCGACCTCATCCCGGTCGCCCTGAGCGCCGACGAAGTCGCCGACTACTACGAGGGCTTCGCGAACGACACCATCTGGCCGCTCTACCATGACGTGATCGCCCCGCCGCAGTACCACCGGGAGTGGTGGGAGGCCTACGTCATCGTCAACAGGCGGTTCGCAGAGGCCGCCGCCGCGGTGGTCGCGAAGGACGGCACCGTCTGGGTGCACGACTACCAGCTGCAGCTGGTGCCGCAGATGGTCCGCGAACTGCGCCCCGACGTGACCATCGGGTACTTCCACCACATCCCGTTCCCTGCGCACGGGCTCTACGCGCAGCTGCCGTGGCGCGACCAGGTGCTGCGCGGGCTGCTGGGCGCCGACGTGATCGGGTTCCAGCGGGCGCAGGATGCCACCTACTTCCTCACGGCCGTACGCCGCCGGCTGCGCTACGAGGTGAAGGGTGCGGGCATCGCCATCCCGGACGGCCAGGGCGGCAGCAGGACGGCGGTGGCCAAGGCCTTCCCGATCTCGATCGACACCGCGCCGTACCTCGAGCTCGCGGCGCGCGACGACATCAAGGCGCGTGCGGCCGAGATCAGGGCGAGTCTCGGCAACCCCAAGCGCATCCTCCTGGGCGTCGACCGCCTGGACTACACCAAGGGCATCGGTCACCGCATCAAGGCGTACGGCGAGCTCCTGGAGGACGGCCGCCTGGCCGTCGAGGACGTGACGCTGATCCAGGTGGCGAGCCCGAGCCGCGAGCGCGTGGACGCGTACGCGCACCTCCGCGACGAGATCGAGCTCGCGGTCGCCCGCATCAACGGTGATCACGACACGGTGGGTCATTCCGCGATCCGCTACCTCCACCAGGGCTACCCGCGCGAGGAGATGGTGGCGCTCTACCTCGCCGCCGACGTGATGCTCGTGACGGCCCTGCGGGACGGCATGAACCTGGTCGCCAAGGAGTACATCGCCACGCGCACCGACAACCACGGTGTGCTCGTGCTGAGTGAGTTCACCGGGGCTGCGGACGAACTGCGCCAGGCGGTACGCGTGAACCCGCACGACATCGCCGGTCTCAAGGACGCCATCATGGAGGCGGTGGAGATGTCGCCGGCCGAGCAGTCCCGCCGCATGCGCGCGCTGCGTCGCCGCGTCCTCGACAACGACGTGAACGCCTGGTCCTCCTCGTTCCTCGCCGCCCTCGCCGACGTGCGCACCCGGTGAGCCGTCCTGCCGCCGCACGCCCCGCGACCTGCACCCCGCACGACCCTCGAACGGAGAAACTGTGACGCGCCTCTGGACCCCCGGAACCGCTGACGCCGACCTCACGGCCCTCGCGACCACCCCGCGGCTCGTGGTCGCACTCGACTTCGACGGAACCGCATCGCCGCTCGTGGTCGACCCCATGGCCGCACGGGCGCTGCCGGCCGTGGCCGAGCAGGTGACGCGTCTGGCCGCACTCCGCGACACCGTGGTGGCGTACGTGTCCGGGCGCAGCATGCACGACCTCCGCGAGATCACCGAGCACACGGACGACTCGGTCATCGCACTGGCCGGGTCGCACGGCGCGCAGTACTGGTTCCCCGGCGAGGGGGCGGCGGATGCCCCCGGTGACGCCACGGAGGACGGCGCGCGGGAGGAGCTGTGGGCCGCCGCACGGCCGATCATCGACCGCTACGAAGGCGCGGAGCTGGAGCCCAAGACGTTCGGCATGGGCGTGCACACCCGCCGCGCCGACCGGGAGACCGAGGAGCGTGTCTTCGCCGAGATCGACGCCCTGGTGGCCGAGCGCTTCCCGCACTGGCGTCGGCGCTCCGGCCACCGCGTGCTGGAATTCTCGTCGCGAGCCGAGGGCAAGGACGCCGCGATGACGGCGCTTCGGGAGCGGTTCGACGCGACCGGGATCCTGTTCGCCGGCGACGATGTCACAGACGAGGACGCGATGCGCGCGCTGCGGCCCGGCGATCTCGGCGTGCGCGTGGGCCCTGGGGAGAGCGCTGCGACTCTCCGGGTTGATTCGCCGGAGCAGGTCGCCGCTCTGCTGAAGACACTGGCGGACGAGCGGGTCGTGGCGTTCGGGGGCTGAATCGACGGATTCGCCGAGCGCGCCGCTTCTGTTCTGGTATAGCGGTGCGCCAGCCGTGGGCACCCCATTTTCACGCTCACAGCGCGTCGCTCCGTCCTGTTCTTTTCTGTTTCTCTTCTCTCGCAGAGCCCTGGAGGTGAGGGTGTGCGCCTGAGCGGGCGCGGTCTGCAGTATCGAAGGGAAATTCGTGTTTTCTGTATCCATCAACGACCGAAGAAGTTCGCGCGCCTGGCGTCGGGGGGTGGTCCGATCCCTCGCCGCTCTCGCGGTGGCCGCTGCTGTCCTCGGAGGATCGAGCCCCGCGCTGGCAGAGACGGTCACGCCGTCGAGCTGTGGCCCTCAGGGCAAGCTCGCGCCTTCGTGCGGTGCCCTGTGGGGGGTGTACACGACCGAGGGGGCCACACTCACCACTGCCGTCACCGACCTCGAGGCGAAGGTCGGACGCCGCTTCGACATCACGTTGCGGTACCACGACTTCTCGAACCACATCCACCAGGGGCTGTTCCCCGACAGCGCCGAGCAGGAGCTGGGGCGCACGCGCACGCTGCTCTTCGCCTGGCAGTCGCGGGTGTCCGACACCAACACGAACATCCCGTGGTGGAAGGTGGCCGGAGGCGCGATGGACGGCTTCATCGATGCGGCAGCCGACCGTGTGAAGGCGTACGGGCAGCAGGTGATGATCGCGTTCGACCCGGAGTTCGACGCCGACAACAACCGCGACAAGGGGACCACGGCGGACTACGCACGGGCGTACCGCCGCGTGCACGATCGGTTCGCGGCGAAGGGCGTCAGCAACGTCACCTGGCTGTGGGTCTCGACCGGCTACCTCGGCGCGGGAAACGACGCGCGCATCATGGCCGGGTACCCCGGGAACGCGTACGTGGACTGGGTCGGGTTCGACCCGTACAACTTCTACACCTGCAACGGCACCGCCTGGACGAGCTTCGAGAACAAGGTCGCCTCGCGATCCCAGTTCTTCATCGATCAGGGCCTCGGCAGCAAGCCGCAGATCCTCTCCGAGTACGGCACCTCGTACAACGCGGCGAACACCACCCTGTCTACGAGCTGGCACCGGGAGATCCCCGCGGCACTGCGTCAGCATCCGCAGATCAAGGCGGTCGTCCGCTTCAACGCCGGCGGCGCGCTGGGGACGGGGCAGCAGTGCCAGCTGCAGCTGAACAACGGTCCCGGAATGCTCACCTCGTTTCGGGATGCGGGCCTCGACCCCTACGTGAACACGCGCCAGGGATGAGCCTCTGAGCCGGAAGCGCGGCGATCGTCGACTCCCCACAACAGATCGCCGCGCTTCTGGCGGTGGCCGCGGACGAAGCGGTCGCCGCGCAGGAATAGACTCTCGTCATGTCCTCGCATGATCCCTCCTCCCGCGCGCCCATCGACATCAAGCCCCGCAGCCGCGTCGTCACCGACGGCATCGAGGCGACGACCTCCCGCGGCATGCTCCGTGCCGTCGGCATGGGCGACGCCGACTGGGACAAGCCGCAGATCGGCATCGCGTCGAGCTGGAACGAGATCACGCCCTGCAACCTGAGCCTGGACCGGCTCGCGCAGGGGGCGAAGGAGGGCGTGCACTCGGGAGGCGGCTACCCGCTGCAGTTCGGCACGATCTCCGTCTCGGACGGCATCTCGATGGGCCACGAAGGCATGCACTTCTCGCTGGTGTCGCGCGAGGTCATCGCGGACTCCGTGGAGACGGTCATGATGGCCGAGCGCCTGGACGGCTCGGTGCTCCTCGCCGGCTGCGACAAGTCCATCCCCGGCATGCTCATGGCCAGCGCGCGCCTGGACCTGTCGAGTGTGTTCCTGTACGCGGGATCCATCGCCCCCGGCTGGGTGAAGCTCTCGGACGGGACCGAGAAGGACGTCACCATCATCGACTCGTTCGAGGCCGTCGGCGCCTGCCGCGCCGGGCTGATGAGCGAGGAGGACCTCAAGCGCATCGAGTGCGCGATCGCACCCGGAGAGGGCGCATGCGGCGGCATGTACACCGCGAACACCATGGCGTCGGTCGCCGAGGCACTGGGCCTGAGCCTGCCGGGCTCCGCGGCTCCGCCCGCCGCCGACCGGCGCCGCGACTACTTCGCCCACCGCTCCGGCGAGGCCGTCGTGAACCTGCTTCGTCAGGGCATCACCACCCGTGACATCCTCACCAAGGAGGCCTTCGAGAACGCGATCGCCCTGGCGATGGCGCTCGGCGGCTCCACCAACGTCGTGCTGCATCTGCTCGCGATCGCCCGCGAGGCCGAAGTCGACCTGAGCCTGCACGACTTCAACCGCATCGGCGACCGGGTGCCGCACGTGGCCGACATGAAGCCGTTCGGGAAGTATGTGATGAACGACGTCGACCGGCACGGCGGGATCCCCGTGATCATGAAGGCGATGCTCGACGAGGGGCTGCTGCACGGCGACGCCCTGACCGTGACGGGGAAGACCCTGGCGGAGAACCTCGCCGAACTCGACCCGCAGCCGATCGACGGCGAGGTCATCCACACGTTCGACAACCCGATCCACGCGACCGGCGGCCTCACGATCCTGCACGGCTCGATGGCCCCGGAAGGCGCCGTCGTCAAGACCGCCGGCTTCGATGCCGCCGTGTTCGAGGGGCCTGCCCGGGTGTTCGAGCGCGAGCGCGCCGCCATGGACGCGGTCGCTGAGGGCACGATCGAGCCCGGCACTGTGATCGTCATCCGCTACGAGGGCCCCAAGGGCGGACCGGGCATGCGCGAGATGCTCGCGATCACCGCCGCCATCAAGGGCGCTGGGCTCGGAAAAGATGTACTACTCTTGACGGACGGACGATTCTCAGGCGGCACAACCGGCCTGTGCATCGGCCACATAGCACCCGAAGCGGTGGACGCAGGTCCCATCGCCTTCGTGCGCGATGGTGATCTGATACGGGTCGATATCGCAGCTCGCTCTCTCGATCTACTCGTCGACGAGGCGGAGCTCGCCTCCCGCCGTTCCGGCTGGGAGCCCCTTCCCCCGCGCTATACCCGAGGCGTTCTTGCCAAGTATTCGCGCCTCGTGCGGTCCGCCGCCGAGGGAGCGACCACCGGCTAACCCGGATGCACAGGCATCCGGCGTCCTCTCCAGTTCACCAGAAGGAATGTCATGACTGCTGACACCGTCTCGGCCGTGCCGAGGCCGCCCGCCCGTCCATCCGCGCCGGAGATCACCGGTGCCGAGGCCGTCGTCCGCTCGCTCGAGCTGCTCGGCGTGACGGATGTCTTCGGCCTTCCCGGCGGCGCGATCCTCCCTGTCTACGACCCGCTGATGGACGCGTCGCAGCTGCGGCACATCCTGGTGCGGCACGAGCAGGGCGCCGGGCACGCGGCCGAGGGCTACGCGTCGGCGTCCGGCAAGGTCGGCGTCTGCATCGCGACCTCGGGTCCCGGTGCGACGAACCTCGTCACCGCGATCGCGGACGCCTACATGGACTCGGTGCCGCTGCTCGCGATCACCGGCCAGGTGTTCTCGACGCTGATGGGGACCGACGCGTTCCAGGAGGCCGACATCGTGGGGATCACGATGCCGATCACGAAGCACTCCTTCCTGGTGAAGGACGCCGCGGACATCCCCGGCGCGATCGCCGCGGCCTACGAGATCGCCGGCACCGGCCGCCCCGGCCCGGTGCTTGTCGACATCACGAAGGACGCGCAGCAGGCCGTAGCGCCGTTCGTGTGGCCGCCCAAGATCGACCTGCCGGGCTACCGTCCTGTGACCAAGGCGCACGGCAAGCAGATCCAGGCCGCGGCCGCCCTGCTCGCCGAGGCCAAGAAGCCGGTGCTGTACGTCGGGGGCGGCGTGATCCGCGGCCGCGCGTCGGCGGAGCTGCTCGAGCTGGCGGAGTCGACGGGCGCGCCCGTGGTGACGACGCTCATGGCGCGCGGCGCCTTCCCGGACTCGCACCCGCAGCACCTCGGCATGCCCGGCATGCACGGCACGGTGCCTGCGGTCCTCGCGCTGCAGGAGGCCGACCTCATCGTGTCGCTCGGTGCGCGGTTCGACGACCGCGTGACCGGCAAGGCCGCGCTGTTCGCACCGCACGCGAAGGTCGTGCACGTCGACATCGACCCCGCGGAGATCTCGAAGATCCGCACCGCGGACGTCCCGATCGTGGGCGACGTGCGCGACGTGCTGATCGACCTCGACGCGGCGTTCCGCGGAGCCACGGGAGCCGCCAAGCCGGACATCGAGGAGTGGTGGTCCTACCTGGATGGTCTCCGCAACGAGTTCCCGCTGGGCTACGCGCCCACGACGGACGGTCTGCTGGCGCCGCAGTACGTCATCCAGCGCATCGGCGAGCTGACCGGTCCCGAGGGCATCTTCGCCTCCGGTGTCGGGCAGCACCAGATGTGGGCGGCGCAGTTCATCGCCTACGAGCGCCCCAACGCGTGGCTGAACTCCGGGGGAGCGGGCACGATGGGCTACTCGGTTCCGGCCGCCATGGGAGCCAAGGTCGCCGAGCCCGAGCGCCAGGTCTGGGCGATCGACGGCGACGGATGCTTCCAGATGACCAACCAGGAGCTCGCGACCTGTGCGATCAACAACATCCCGATCAAGGTCGCGATCATCAACAACTCCTCGCTGGGCATGGTGCGGCAGTGGCAGACGCTGTTCTATGACGGCCGGCACTCGAACACCGACCTGAACACCGGGCACGGCACCGTGCGCATCCCCGACTTCGTGAAGCTCGCCGAGGCGTACGGCTGCCTCGCGATCCGCGTGGAGAAGGAGGAGGAGGTCGACGCGGCCATCCAGCTCGCGCTCGACACCAACGACCGCCCGGTGGTGATCGACTTCGTGGTGAGCGCCGACTCGATGGTGTGGCCGATGGTCCCGCAGGGAGTCAGCAACAGCTACGTCCAGTACGCGCGCGACCACGCGCCCGCCTTCGATGAGGAGGACTGAGCCATGTCGACCCACGTGCTGAGCCTGCTGGTGGAGAACACCCCCGGTCTGCTGACCCGCGTCGCCGGGCTGTTCGCCCGTCGCGGCTTCAACATCGACTCCCTCGCGGTCGGCGTGACCGAGGTGCCGGGCATCTCGCGCATCACGGTCGTCGTCGACGTCGAGGAGCTCCCGCTCGAGCAGGTGACGAAGCAGCTGAACAAGCTGATCAACGTCATCAAGATCGTCGAGCTCGACCCCGCCACCTCGGTGCAGCGCGAGCACATGCTCGTGAAGGTGCGCACGGACAACGCGACCCGCTCGAACGTGATCGAGGTCGTGAACCTTTTCCGCGCTTCGGTCGTCGACTATGCCGCCGATGCCCTGGTGATCGAGGTCACCGGGGACAAGGGCAAGGTCGAGGCGCTGCTGCGCGCCCTGGAGCCCTTCGGCATCAAGGAGATCGCGCAGTCGGGTCTGCTCGCCATCGGCCGCGGCGGCAAGAGCATCACCGAGCGCGTCCTGCGCGGCTGACCACCACCCACCGACCTGCTCCGTCGTCACCCGGCGCGGAGCGACAACGACCGCCACGAACAAGGAGAAACACACAGTGAGCACCGAGATCTTCTACGACGCCGACGCCGACCTGTCCCTCATCCAGGGCAAGAAGGTCGCGATCGTCGGCTACGGCTCGCAGGGCCACGCCCACGCGCAGAACCTGCGCGACTCGGGCGTCGAGGTCGCGATCGCCCTCAAGGAGGGCTCGAAGTCGGCCGCCAAGGCCGAGGAGGCCGGCTTCCCCGTGAAGACCGTCGCCGATGCCACCGCGTGGGCCGACGTCATCATGATCCTCGCGCCGGACCAGCACCAGCGCACGATCTACAGCGAGTCGATCGCCCCGAACCTCACCGCCGGCAAGACGCTCGCCTTCGCACACGGCTTCAACATCCGCTTCGGCTACATCGATGCGCCCGAGGGCGTCGACGTGATCTTGGTCGCCCCGAAGGCCCCCGGCCACACGGTGCGCCGCGAGTTCGTCGCGGGCCGTGGCATCCCCGACATCATCGCCGTCGAGCGCGACGCGTCCGGCAAGGCCTGGGACCTCGCGCTGTCGTACGCGAAGGCGATCGGTGGCACCCGTGCGGGCGTCATCAAGACGACGTTCACCGAGGAGACCGAGACCGACCTGTTCGGCGAGCAGGCCGTCCTCTGCGGTGGCATGAGCCACCTCGTCCAGGCGGGCTTCGAGACGCTGGTCGAGGCCGGCTACCAGCCGCAGATCGCGTACTTCGAGGTGCTGCACGAGCTGAAGCTGATCGTCGACCTGATGTGGGAGGGCGGCATCGCGAAGCAGCGCTGGTCGATCTCCGACACGGCCGAGTTCGGCGACTACGTCTCCGGCCCGCGCGTGATCGACGAGCGCGTCAAGGAGAGCATGAAGGGCGTGCTCGCCGACATCCAGTCCGGAGCGTTCGCGAAGCGCTTCATCGAGGACCAGGACAACGGCGCCGAGGAGTTCCTGTCCCTGCGCGCCAAGGAGGAGCAGCACCCGATCGAGGCCACCGGCAAGGAGCTGCGCTCGCTGTTCGCCTGGAAGCAGCAGGACGAGGATTACATCGACGGCAGCGCTGCGCGCTGAGTTCGATTCTCGAAAGAACGGGTGCCCCCACGGGGGTGCCCGTTCTCGCGTTTCCGGCTACCTCCTGCCTTAAACATCCGATGTCTGTGTCAGGATGGACACATGCGACAGGAATGGTTTGACCACGCCCGCTTCGGGCTGTTCGTGCACTTCGGGCTCTACAGCGGCGCCGCGCGGCACGAGTGGGTGCAGAACTACGAACGCCTCACCGCCGAGGACTACCGGCAGTACTTCGACAACTTCGACCCGGACCTCTTCGATGCCGCGGCCCTCGCCCGGACGGCCAAGGAGACCGGCATGGGCTACGTCGTGCTCACCACCAAGCACCACGACGGCTTCTGCCTGTGGGACTCCGCGCTCACCGACTACACGTCGGTCGCCGCCGTGGGGCGCGACCTGGTGCGCGAGTACGTCGAGGCGCTCCGCGCCGAGGGGCTCAAAGTGGGGCTGTACCACTCGGTCATCGACTGGCACCACCCCGACTTCACGGTCGACTGGAACCACCCGCGCCGGGACGACGAGAACGCGCACGCGCTGAATGAGGGCCGGGACATGTCGCGGTACCGCGCCTATCTGCACGGGCAGGTGCGCGAGCTGCTCACCGCGTACGGCGACATCGACTACCTGTTCTTCGACTTCACCTATCCGGAGGAGAAGGACGGGTGGGCCGGCAAGGGCCCGCAGGACTGGGACGCGGAGGCGCTCCTGGCGCTGTGCCGTGAGCTGCAGCCGGACATGCTCGTGAACGATCGGCTGGGGATCCCCGCCGACTTCGTGACGCCAGAGCAGTATCAGCCGACGGCGCCGATCCTCCGCGACGGCGTCCCGTTGGTATGGGAGGCGTGCCAGACCCTGAACGGCTCGTGGGGATACCACCGGGACAACACGGACCAGAAGTCGCCGGCACTGCTGGTGCAGATGCTCGTGGACTCGGTGTCGATGGACGGCAACATGCTCCTCAACATCGGGCCGGACGGCCGCGGGGCGATTGCGCCGCGGGACGCCGCCTCCCTCGCGGAGATCGGGGAGTGGATGCGGCTGCATGAGCGCGCGGTCGTCGGGGCCGGGCACGCGCCCTTCACTCCGCCGCGCGAGGGCGTCTACACGCTGCGCGGCGACCGCCTGTACCTGAGCCTGTTCAGCTGGCCGCTCGGGTTCGTGCACCTGCCGGGGCTCGCGGGCAGGGTGTCGTACGCGAGACTGCTGAACGACGGCTCCTGGCTGAAGACCAGCGTGTCCGATCCCGAGCAGCAGGCGGACCTGATGACGCCCGCCGGGGAAGCCGAGGGCACTCTCACCGTGCACCTGCCGGTGCGCCGCCCCGACGTGCTGATGCCTGTCATCGAGCTCAGGCTGACCGCGGAGTGACAGCGGTGGCGTCGGCTCAGGCCGGCGCCACCGGGATCTCCATGCCCTCCAGGGCGAGTCGAGCGGCGCCGTGCAGGATCGCGTCGGCACCGGTGCGCGCCGCCTCGATGCGCAGACGCTGTGTCGCCAGCGGATGACACGCCTCGTAGACACGGCTCCGCACCGCTGCGATGAAGGGCTCGGACGCGCTCATGCTCCCGGTCAGGAACACGGCGTGCGGGTTGAAGAAGTTCACGACGCCCGACAGTGCCTGACCGAGGTGGGTGCCCGCCGTGCGCACCAGGGTCGTCGCGAGCGGATCGGCGTCGCGCGCCAGGGTGAGCACGTCGCCGGTGGTGCGGACCTCGTCGTTGCCGCGCTCGCGCATCTGCCGCACGAGGCTGGCGCCGCTGGCCACCGTCTCCAGGCATCCGGTGTTGCCGCAGGAGCAGGGGATGTCGCCACTGCCGTCGATGCGCGTGTGGGTGATGTCTCCCGCGGCGGCGGTGGCGCCACGGTGCACGTGTCCGTCCACGATGATGCCGCTGCCGATCGCGGTCCCCGCCTTGACGGTGATGCTGTGCTGCGCGTGGCCGAGCTGCTCCCGGTGCTCGCCGAGAGCGGCGAGGTTGGCGTCGTTGTCCACCGCGACGGGGACGCCGTAGCGTGCGGTCAGGTGCTCCCCGACGCGGAAACCCGGCCACCCCGGCATGCGCGAGGGCTGATCGACCGAGCCGGTGGTGATGTCGACCGGACCGGGAAGGCTCACACCGATCGCGTGGATGCGGGTGTCGGCGACATGGCGGTCGAACACCTCCGCGACGCGCGCGAGGGTGGCCTCCGGCCCCTCGGCCACGTCGATCGCGAGCGTCTCGCTGTCGAGCAGCGCGCCGCTGAGGTCGTGCCGTCCGACGCGGGCATGGCGTCCGCCGAGATCAGCCGTGAGCACGACGCCGTCCGCGGCGATCTGCAGCACTCGCGGACGACGCCCGCCGCGCGAGGTGCCGGCGCCCGCCTCCTGCAGCACGCCCGCGTCGATCAGGGACTGGACGCGGAGGCCGACCGTGGACGCGGCGACGCCGAGGGCGGCGGCCAGTTCCGAGCGGGAGCGCGCCTGCCCGCGGGCGACGAGGTCGAGGATGCGCCGCGTGTGCGGGTCGTCGACGGGAGTGTCGGCGGGGTTCGTCATGGGAGCCCTTCGTCTCGGAGCATCGTCAGCGTAGCGGGGGAGCAGCCTGTTTCGGGGAGATGACGGAACATCACCTCCCGATAAACATCGGATGTTCAGCTTGCGGCGCCTTGCGAACTATGAAAGCCTCACTTTATACGAAATCCTACTAGGTTAATTCGACCCGCGAAATAACCTTTCCCTTCTCAGGAGGCATTCAATGAAGAAGTTGCGTGTGGGGGCTGTCGCCGCTGTCACCGGCGTCGCGGTGGCGATGACCGGCTGCGCGAGCACCGGCGGTTCCGAAGGCTCCGGTGACGGCGACACCATCGTCGTCGACATGTGGGCGGGCAGCGAGTCCGACGTGGACGCGCTCGAGGCGCAGATCGAGTTCGCCCAGGAGCAGAACCCCGACATCACCATCAAGCTGCAGACGTCGCCGTGGAGCGACTTCTTCACCAAGCTGACCACCAACATGGCCAGCGGCAACATGGCGTGCATCACCGGCATGAGCGGCGCCCAGCTGGGCGGCTACACGGGCGGCTTCCGTGAGCTCAGCGACGAGGATCTGAAGACGGCCGGCATCGACTGGTCGGAGTTCAACCCCAGCGCCGACGGCATCCTCAGCTTCGAGGGCAAGGTCTACGGCGTGCCGTTCGACGTGGCCACCATGCTCGTCTACTACAACCAGGACCTGCTGACCGCCGGCGGCGCCGCCACCCCGGAGATCGGCTGGACGTTCGACGACTTCGAGACCATCGCCGCCGACGCCACGAAGGACGGCAAGTACGGCTTCGGCATGGGAATGGGCGGGTACCAGTGGATGTCGATGCCCATCGCCTACTCCGCCACGCAGCCGGCCTCCGAGGACGGCACGCTCCACATCGACGACGAGGCGTTCGTCGACGCGGCCACCTGGTACGCGGGCCTGGTCACGGACAAGAAGGTCGCGGCACCGGTCGCCTCCGCCTCCGACACCGGCTGGGGCGAGAACCAGTACACGGGTGCGAACGCGGCCATGGCCGTCGACGGCACCTGGAACGCCGTCAGCTACCTGAACAACGAGTCCGGGTTCGCCGCCGGCATGGCGCCGCTGCCCGCGGGCGTCGACGGCAACCCCGGCCCGATCCTCGGCTCCGGCTACGGCATCGCCGAGAACTGCAAGAACCCGGAGGCCGCGCTCAAGGTGCTCGGCTCGCTGGTGGGTGAGGACGCGCAGGACTACATCGCATCGTCCGGCCGCTCGTACCCCGCGCGCACCTCCTCGCAGCCGCTGTACTTCGAGTCGATCGACGAGCAGTACCGCGACCAGGTGCAGTCCGTGTTCGAGGCGGCCTTCGCCGACACGGTGCCGCTGTACATGACCAAGAGCTGGCAGAAGCTCGACAGCTACATCCAGCCCAACCTCGTCAGCGTCTACAACGGCCAGATGACGATGGAGGAGCTGCTGTCGAACGCCCAGGCGCAGTTCGGCGAGTGAGTCGGATCCGGCCACCGCAGCAGTAACACAGAAAGACAAGAGATGACGATCACGACGAGACGTCGAGGATCGCTCGCCAAGGTCGAGGGCCGCCAGGCGCTGGGTTTCGCAAGCCCGGCCCTGGTGGGCCTCGCCCTGTTCACGATCGTGCCCGTCGGGCTCTCGATCGTGATGAGCGTCTTCGACTGGCCGACCTTCGGCGAGCGGACCTTCAACGGCGTGGACAACTACGTCAAGCTGTTCACGAGCAGCCCCGACTTCTGGCCCGCGCTGCGGAACTCGGCGGTGTACACGCTGCTGTACGTGCCGCTGAGCGTCGCTCTCTCGCTCGTGCTCGCCCTCGGCCTCGGCCCGCGGATCCGCGGTCGCGGCGCCCTGCGCGTGCTCTTCTTCATCCCCGTCGTGACCCCGATGGTCGCGAACGTGCTGGTGTGGAAGATGATGCTGCAGCCGCAGGGGCTCTTCAACGGCCTCTCCGTCACCTGGTTCGGGGTCGAGCTGCCGAACTTCCTCGCCGACCCGTCGTGGGCCATGATCATGGTCGTCGTGATGAGCGTGTGGCAGGGGCTCGGCTACAACATGCTGATCTTCTCCGCCGCGCTCGAGCAGCTGCCGGAGAGCGTGCTGGAGGCGGCCAGCATTGACGGCGCCCAGGGCTTCCGTCGGGTCTGGAGCATCATCATCCCGATGATCTCGCCCTCGATCTTCTTCGCCACGATCATGACGATGATCACCTCGCTGCAGGTCTTCGTGCAGCCGCAGATGCTCACCGGAGGCGGCCCCGGCAACGCCACCAAGCCTCTCGTCATGTACATCTGGGAGCAGGGCTTCACGTTCGGCGACCTCGGCCTGGCCGCCGCCGCCGCATGGATCCTGTTCGCGATCATCATCGCGATCACGGGTCTCCAGTTCGCCGCGCAGAAGAAGTGGGTGCACTATGAGCACTGAAACCCTCGTCCGCCCCGCCGGCACCGCGCCCCGGCGCGACCGCGACCGCGAGCGTGCCCGCGGCGCCGCGACCACCCCTGCGGCCCGGGTACGGCTGATCCTCGCCCATGTCTCGATCTACCTGGCGGCGCTGATCTTCATCGCGCCCCTGGTCTATGCGTTCTTCTCGGCGCTCAAGCCGAACTCGGAGATGTTCTCGATGCCGCCGACGCTCGTCGGATCGGAGATCCGCTGGAGCAACTTCGTCGACGTCTTCGCGTACGGACCGTTCCTGACCTACATCATGAACTCGTTCATCGTCGCGATCGGCGGCACGCTCGTGGTGCTGGTCGTGTCGACCACTGCGGGCTACGCCTTCGGTCGGCTGCGCTGGAAGGGCCGGGACGCGGTGTTCGTGCTGTTCCTCGCGACGCTCATGGTCCCCGCCGAGGTGCTGGTCATCCCCATGTTCCAGGTGATGCAGTGGTTCAACTGGGTCGACACCTACCAGGCCCTCATCCTGCCCTTCGCGTTCGGCGCGTTCGGCACGTTCCTCATGCGGCAGTTCTTCCGCGGCATCCCCTACGAGCTGGAGGAGGCCGCCCGCGTCGACGGCGCCGGTCCCGTCCGCTCCTTCCTGCAGATCATCCTTCCGCTGTCGAAGTCCGCGGTCGCGGTGCTCGCCGTGTTCACGTTCCTCTCCTTCTGGAACAGCTACCTCTGGCCGCTGATCGTGACGGTCGACTACAACGCCCACGGCACGCTGCCCGTCGGCCTGGCGAGCTTCGCTGGACTCACCGGCACGCGCTGGGATCTGCAGATGGCTGCCGCCATCATCTCGATGATCCCGACGACGATCCTCGTGATCGTGCTGCAGAAGCACCTCGTCAAGGGCATCGCCATGGCTGGACTGGGCGGCCGTTGAGCATGATCGGTCAGGAACAGGGGACCACCATGCCCATCGCCGATTCCACCGCGGGTCACGCCCTCGCCGGCATCGACATCGGCGGCACGAAGATCGGCGCTCTCCTCGTGGGCTCGGACGGAGAGGTGCGCGCCCGTGGCAGTGTGCCGGCTCCGGCGAGCCTCGGCGGCGCGGCGATGGCGGATGCGGCCGCCGGTCTCGTCGTCGCCCTCGCCGCGGAGGCCGCGGTCGAGCTCGGCGCGGTCGGGGTCGGCGCCGCCGGCGTGATCGATCACGAGACAGGGACGATCCGCGCGGCCTCGGCGACCTTCGCCGACTGGGCGGGCTTCCCCCTCGCGGAGGAGCTGGAGCAGCGGCTCGGAGTGCCGGTGCGCGTCGAGAACGACGTGAACGCGTTCCTTCTGGGCGAGGCCGCCGCGGCTGGCCGCTCCGAGCGCGACGTGCTCGGCGTGATGCTCGGGACCGGCGTCGGCGGCGCGGTCATCATCGACGGGGAGCTGCACCACGGACCGCACGGGGCGGCGGGGGAGATCGGGCACACCCCCGGGTACAGCGACCTCGTCTGCACGTGCGGGCAGGTCGGCCACCTGGAGACCCTGGCGTCTGGCACGTCGATCGCCCTGCGCTACGCCGAACGTACCGGGACGGCGGTCGCTGATGCCCGCGGGGTCGCCGACCGCGCCCGAGCCGGCGACGCCGACGCCCGCGCGGTGTTCGACGCGGCCGGCCGCGCCCTCGCACTCGCCTGTGCGAGCGCCGCCACCCTGCTGGACCTGCCATGCGCGATCGTCGGGGGAGGAGTCGCCGCGTCCTGGGACCTCCTGGCTCCCGCCATCGACGCCGTGCTGCGCACGGACTCGCCCGTGTCCGGGATCCCGCTGCGCATCGTCCCCGCCGTCCTCGGCGCGGATGCCGTCGCCCTCGGCGCGATCGAGACTGCGCGCCGCGCCCTCGTGCCCACCCCGTGAGACCGACCCCCGAGCAGACGAGGAGAACATCGTCGTGACCGCACGTCCCGAAGCCCACGAGATCTGGATGGGACCGCTGCCGCCGCTCGCGGACGGCGGACTGCCGAAGCCGCGGATCGGCATCGGCGGCATCTCGATCGAGTCGAGCACCTTCTCCCCGCACATCTCGGGAGACGAGGCCTTCACGATCCGCACCGGCGACGCGCTCCGCGCGTACTATCCCTTCCTCGACGCGGGGGAAGAGCTCGCGGAAGCCGCCGAGTGGGTGCCGCTCACGCACGGCCGCTCGCTCCCCGGCGGGGCCGTCGCCGCTGACACCTACCAGCGCATGAAGGATGCGATCGTCGAGGGCATCCGCGCCGAGGGTCCCTTCGACGGCTTCTTCTTCGACATCCACGGCGCCATGAGCGTGGTCGGCCTCGACGACGCGGAAGGCGATCTGGCTCTCGCGGTGCGCGAGGCGCTCGGCCCGGACACACTCGTGTCGACCTCGATGGACCTGCACGGCAACGTGTCCGAGACCCTGCGCGACGCGGTCGACCTGCTCACGTGCTACCGCATGGCTCCGCACGAGGACTGGCTCAACACGAAGGAGCGTGCGGTGTGGAACCTGCTCGCGCGTCTCCGCGGCCCGCACGGCGCCGACCCGCACGCCCGGAGGCCGTACACCGCGTGGGTCCCGGTGCCCGTGCTGCTCCCGGGCGAGAAGACGAGCACTCGGCTCGAGCCCGCGCGCAGCATCTACGCCGAGCTCCCCGGCATCGAGGCGCTTCCCGGTGTCGTGGACGCCTCGGTGTGGATCGGCTACGCGTGGGCGGATGAGCCGCGCTGCCAGGCGTATGTCGTGGTGACCGGCGACGACCGCGAGCTCATCGCGCGCGAGGCCGAGAGGGTCGCGCAGCTGTTCTGGGAGGCCAGGGAGGACTTCGTGTTCGTGGCGAAGACCGGGTCTCTGGACGAGGCGCTCGAGGAGGCACTCACCCCGGACGCCCCGCGCCCGTACCTGATCTCCGACTCGGGGGACAACCCGACCGCCGGGGGCGCCGGCGACGTGACATGGACGCTCGCCCGACTGCTGCAGCGCCCGGAGCTCACCGACGGCACCCGCACGACCCTCGTGGCGTCGGTCTTCGACCGCGAGGCCGTCGCCCAGGCCGTGGCCGCGGGCGTCGGCGCGACCGTCACGCTCGCGGCCGGGGCTCACGTCGACGCCGGACCGCACGGCCCCGCGGAGCTCACCGGCACGGTGTTCTCGATCACGGACGGCGATCCCGATGCGGGAACCCAGGTCGTCATGGCGGTCGGGGGCCTGCACGCCATCCTCACGGAGCGCCGCAAGCCGTTCCATCACCTGGACGACTTCCGCATGCTCGGGCTCGAACCCACGACGGCCGACATCGTCGTGGTGAAGATCGGCTATCTCGAGCCCGAGTTGTATGAGCTCGCCGCGGGCTGGACGCTCGCGCTGACCCCGGGTGGCGTCGACCAGGACCTCCTGCGCCTCGGCCACCACCGCCTGCAGCCGGGGGTCTACCCGTTCGACACCACCGGCACCCCTGACCTGTCCGCGGTGGTCGTCCGCCGCGGCGACCGCGAGGAGCAGCACGCATGATGAACTTCGAGAAGCGCACGGGCCCGGACTTCGGCGCCGCGGCTCCCGTGTATCCGTCGAACGGGGTGCCGGAGTGGTACCGCGACGCCAAGCTCGGCTTCTTCGTGCACTGGGGTCTCTACTCGGTCCCCGCGTGGGCTGTGCAGCACGGCGAGGGCGTGAACATCCCCACCGAGGACGCGTATGCGTGGCATCAGTACGCGGAGTGGTACGGCAACACCGTGCGCATCGCGGGAAGCCCCACGTGGGAGCGGCACCAGCGCCTGTACGGCCCCGGCACCTCCTACGAAGACCTCGCCGACCGGTGGGACGCGGCCGCGTTCGACGCCGAGGCGTTCGTCGGGGAGCTCGTGGGTGCGGGGGCGAAGTACATCGTCCCGACCACCAAGCACCACGAGGGGTTCTGCCTCTGGGGCACGGACACGACCGGCTTCAACACGGTCGCGCGGGGTCCGCACCGCGACCTGATCGCGGAGTTCCACGACGCGACCCGTCGCGCGGGCGCGAAGTTCGGCGTGTACTACTCCGGGGCCCTGGACTGGCACGTGAGCGACTTCCCGCCGATCGAGTCCGACACGGACCTGTTCCGCTTCCGCCGCAACGACGAGTACTTCGCGCGCTACTCCGCGGCGCAGCTGGAGGAGCTCGTGCAGCGGTTCTCGCCCGACGTGCTCTGGAACGACATCGAGTGGCCGGACGGCGGCAAGGGGAAGGACGAGTTCGCGGTCGCTGCCCTGCTGCGGCGGTACTTCGACGCGGTGCCCGACGGTGTCGTCAACGACCGGTGGGGCGTGCCGTACCACGGCTTCCTCACCCGGGAGTACACGGACATCCCCGAGATCATCCCGGAGCCGTGGGAGTCGACGCGCGGCCTCGGCTACTCGTTCGGGTACAACCAGGACGAGGACGACCGCCACTCGCTCTCCGGCGCGGCGCTGATCCGCCTGCTGGTCGACGTGGTGGCCAAGAACGGGAACCTGCTGATCAACGTGGGGCCGGCCGCCGACGGCTCGATCCCCGAACTGCAGCGCCGCGCGATGCGCGAGCTGGGCGCGTGGCTCCAGGGCAACGGCGACGCCGTGTACGGCACCCGGCCGTGGACCCGGATGGGCGAGCAGCAGGGCACGCCCCGCCGTTACACGACCTCGCAGGGCGCGGTGCACGTGCACGCGCTCGACCCGGCGACCGGGATCCTGGAGCTGCCCGCGGAGCTGGACGACGCGGAGCTGCGATGGAGCGACGGCTCCGTCGCGGCGACGCGCGCGGACGCGGCCGGAACGAGCGTGACGGTTCCCGAGGGCCTGCGCGGCGCTCCCGTCGCCGTGCTCACCGCCCGCGGAATCTGAGGGCAGGGGGCGCGCGGTACGGACCGCGCGGACGAGGGGCGCCACGGTCAGAGGCCGCGGCGCTCCTGCCGTCCTCCGCGTTCAGGGGCGCGTGAGCTCCTCCAGCACCTCGATGACGTGGCGGTACGGCCGCCCGGTCGCCCTGGTCATGCCGATCTCGCACGTGCGGTTCGCCGACACAAACGCGTCGAAGCCGCCGCGTTCCGCATCGGCTTCCGCGACCTCGGCGGACTCCTGCGCGGTTGCACTGGCCGTGAGCTCCGGGTGCAGCATGCCGCGGTCGCCCGCGAACGCACAGCACCCCCAGCCCTCGGGCACGTACACGTCCTCGGCGACGGCGGACGCGATGGCGGTGAGTGCGCCGGTCGCGCCCAGAGCGGTCGTGGAGCATGTGGGATGCACGGCGACCGTGGGCAGCTTCGCAGCGACGGTCAGCCGGGGCAGGACCTCGCGCGCGACGAAGGTCGTCGCGTCCTCGATCCGCAGTCCGGCGTAGCGGGGGTTCGCGGCCACGGCCTGAGTCAGCATGACGTCGAGCCCCTCGGTGCAGGACGCCGCATCGCACACCACGGGCAGTGCGCCCTCGCGACTCGCGGTCCACAGCGCGTCCAGCACGCGGTCGCTCATGAGCCGGTAGCCGTCCAGGTGCCCCTTCGACTTCCACGGCGTGCCGCAGCACAGCCCTCCGTTCTCCTCCGGGATCACGACGGCGATCCCGGCCCGGTCGAGCAGCGCTCGCAGCGCGTCCCGGGAACCGGGGCCTTCCCCTTCCGCGCCGAACATCGTGCCGATGCAGGCCCCGAAGAACACGGCCTCCGCGTCGGCGGGCGACGACGGCCGCGGCGGTGTCGAGCCGCCGCGCGGCAGGCCCGCGTCGTACAGCGGCACCGTGTCGGCCCCGAGTACTGCCCGCCCGAGGTGCGTGGCACCGCGCACGAGCGGAGCGGGGAGGGCGTCCGCGACCGTGAGGGCCACGCCGCCGGCGCGCGTCACGGTGCCCCAGTGCTTCGCGGCGGCGCCCCAGGCGGCATCCTCGACCGCGTTCGACTGCTCCGCGCGCAGCCGACGCACCAGGTCGCCCGTGTTGATGTCGACTGGACACGCCACGCCGCACATGCCGTCGACCGCACAGGTCTGCACTCCGTCGTAGTCGTAGTCGGCGCGGAGGTCGCGCAGCAGTTCGGTGTCGCCCTGTTCCTCGGCCCACGCCATGTCGCGGCGGAGCACGATGCGCTGACGCGGAGTGAGGGTGATGCTCTTGCTGGGGCACGTGGGCTCGCAGTAGCCGCACTCCACGCACCGGTCGACCTCGTGCTCCACGGTCGGCACGCGCTTGAGGTCGTGCAGGTAGGAGTCCGGGTCGTCGGACAGCACCACGCCGGGGTTCAGGATGCCGTCCGGGTCCAGCAGACGCTTGATCTCCCACATGACCTCGGTGAGCGCGTCGCCGTACTGCCGCCGCACGAACGGAGCCATGATGCGCCCCGTGCCGTGCTCGGCCTTGAGGGAGCCCTGCTGCGCCAGGACGAGTTCGACCAGATCGTCGGTGAAGCGGCGATAGCGGGCCACGCTGTCCGGGTCGTCGAAGCGCTCGTTGAGGAGGAAGTGCACGTTGCCGTCCTTGGCATGGCCGAAGATGACGGATCCTTCGTAGCCGTGCTCGGCGAACAGCTCGATGAGACGCTCGCACGTCGCCAGCAGCCGCGGGACCGGCACCACGATGTCCTCCAGCAGCGCGGTCGTGCCGGAGGGGCGGGCTCCGGCGACGGCGGTGTAGAGGCCCTTGCGGACGTGCCACAGTGCGGCGCGCTCGGGCGCGGCGGTCGTCAGGCGCGGGGCGATCGCGAGGGGCAGCGTGTCGAAGTGGGCCTGTGCCGCGGCGGACGCGGACTCGAGAGCGGCATCGTCCGTGGCATGCACCTCGACGAGCAGTGCGGCATGACCCTGCACGTCGATCTCGGCGATCGCGGCGGGCACGTCGCTGAGGCCCTGGGCGACGCGCAGTGAGGCGGCGTCCAGGAGTTCGATCGTGGCCAGCCCGAGCTCGGTGAGTGCGGGGAGCGCGGTCATCGCGGCGGACAGCGTCTCGAACACCAGGAGTCCGGTGGCGATCGCGGGGCGGACCTCGATGGTGCGGAAGCGCGCCTCTGCGACGAACCCCAGCGTGCCCTCCGAGCCGATCAGCAGGTGCTCCAGGATGCGCACGGGGTCGTCGAAGTCGAGGAGGGCGTTGAGGCCGTAGCCCATGGTGTTCTTCATCGAGAACTGCTGCTGGAGGAAGGCGACGTGCTCCGGCGAGGCGAGGATGCGCTCGCGGAGCGCGAGGAGCCCGTCCGCGATCCGCGGCTCGGCGGCGCGCAGCACGGCGTTCGCGTCAGGGCGGCCCGTGTCCAGGATGGTGCCGCTCGGCAGCACGATCGTCATCGACTCGATCGTCCGGTACGAGTTCTCGGTGATCCCGCAGGCCATGCCGCTGGAGTTGTTGGCGATGACACCGCCGATCGTGCAGGCGATCTCGCTGGCGGGGTCCGGGCCGAGCTTGCGGCGGTGGCGGGCGAGGCGGGTGTTCACCTGGCGGACGGTGGCGCCGGGCCCGACCCGGACGATGGCGCCGTCGTCCTCGATACGGATGTCGCGGAAGTGGCTGCGGGTGTCGACGAGGATGTCGCCGCTCACGGCCTGCCCGGAGAGGCTCGTGCCGCCCGAGCGGAAGGTGAGCGCCCGCCCGGCCGCGCGCACGGCCGCGAAGGCTCTGGCCACGCCCTCGGCGTCGGCGGGGGAGAGCACGGCGTCCGGGATCAGCAGGTAGTGCGAGGCGTCGTGTGCCCTGGCGAAGCGGTCGATGGACCGGGCGTGCACCTGCGTGTCCGCGCCGAGAAGCGCGGGGTCCAGGGGGTCGGCGAGTGTGGTCGGCACGGTGCTCCTCTGCTCCGGATCCAGATTGTCTGACAAGTGTACTGGAGTCGCGGCCGCTCGCTAGGCTGAGGTCATGACAACCGTCACCGACAACGGGCTCGGGATCATCGGGGTCGTCGACGCCGTCACCGGGCAGTTGCGTGCGCGCATCCTCAGCGGTGAGATCCGCTCCGGGGAGCCCTTGACCGAGGCAGCCGTCGCACAGCACTACGGTGTCGCGCGCCCGAGCGCCAAGGCCGCCATCGAGCAGCTCGTGGCGAGCGGCCTCCTGGAGCGCACTGCGCACCGAACGGCGCGCGTCGTCGGCATCGATCCGGCGACCGTGCGGGACGTGTACCGGACGCGTACACGACTGGAGAGCGCGGCGCTGCGGGAGCTCGCGGAGACCCGCGCGGTGCCCCCGGCCGCCGTCGCCGCGAACGACGAGCTCCTCGCGATGGCACCCGGCCCCGACCCCGCCACCGTCGACCCGGACCTGCGCTTCCACACGGCACTGATCGATGCGCTCGACAGCGAGCGGACGGGACGGATGTACCGCAGCGTGATCGACGAGGTGCGGTTGTGCATGGCGCAGGTGCAAGGCAGGCGTCTGCTCGACGCGGCCGCCATCGCCGCGCAGCACCGTGACATGCTCGACGCCGTGGCGGCGGGCGATGCGGACAGGGCCGCGGCGCTGCTGCACGCGCACCTGGGCTCGGCGGAGGAGCGACTGGTCGAGGCTCTCGGCGCGGACTGACCTCAGCCGGCGTTCTCGGGGGCGTCCTCCACCACGATGGGCGCCTCATCCGGATCCGCCCACACCGGTGCCGGCAGGGGAGTGTCGACCGCACCGGCCTGGATCGCCCGCAGCGCCTCGGTGATCTCGTCGGCGTTCTCCGGCACGGGGAGTCCACACGTGCGAAGCTCCGACGGGAACTGGAGCGTCAGCCGGATCTTCCCCGCTTCGATGGCCTGGTTCGTGGTGCCGGTGCGGATCTCGCTGCCCGTCTGGATGGCAGGCACCTCGTCGCACACGTGGTACACCTTGCCGCCGTCCACCCACACCACCTCGTCCTTCCCGAGCAACTGGATCACGGTGGACTGATCCGCCGTGTACTGCTCGATCGAGGGCGGGTCGAAGTCGATGCCGATGAACACCGCGATCGCGGCGAGCACCACGCCGACGATGCCCGCGGTCGTCTTCTGCCCCTTGTCCATGTCCTTGTTCAGGAAGATCAGGACGACCAGCGGGAGGAACGCCACGACCGCGATGATGGCGCCGAGCTGGTTCTGCACGAAGAAGCGGGCCTTGTCCGCCCTGCGGGCGGGGTCCAGACGGTTCGCCTTCTTCCACAGCAGCGAACCGGTGATGGACAGCGCCGCGATGACCACGAGGAGCACGAGCAGCGTCACGAAGGCCCACTGGGGGAACTGCGCCGTCGCCCCCTGCGTCTCCAGCAGCCCGGTTTCGGGATCGCGCACCAGAGCCCCGTCCTCGCCGACGACGACCCGTTGGCGCAGCAGCCAGAAGATGCCGAACGCCTCGCCCGCGATCGCGACGGCCCAGAGCACCGCGGCGATCCAGCGGAACCGGGTGGCTGTGGCCTTCGCTTCGGCGCTGGGCTTCCACCCCGCGGGCGGCTCGCGATCGGCCGCTCCCGTGGTGGGTCGCACGCCGGCGCCCGTGGTCTCGTCGCTGCTCTCGGCCACGCTGTTTCCTTCCCCCGAAGGCCCGGCCGCACGCGCCGAGGCAACAAGATCCTAATGGACCGGGTGTCCTACGCTGGAGGAATGACTTCCGATCCCGATGACGCGCTGAGCTGGGAGGGCGACGACGCGGTCGACGCCCGAGGTCCCGCCCGGCGGGGGCCTCGCCGCGCCAGGCCCGAGTCCTCGCCGCGCACGGCCGTGCCGTCGCAGCCGGCCACCGCGCAGGAGCAGGCGCCGACCGCGGAGCGCCCGACCTCCGCGGCCTCGACCTCCGGCGCTGTGGCGTCGGATGAGCCCGCGCCGTCATCCGTCGCCTCGGGCTCCGCGGCCCCGGGCTCCGCGGCCTCGGGGTCCGTCACCTCCGCTGATCGCGGCGCGCAGAGCAGCGAAACGGACCGCGCGGCGATCGATGACGAAGCCCCTGCGGGCCTCAGCACCGCGATGCTGCTGCTCGTCGGCGTCGTCGGCGGCATCTACCTTCTCTACACGGCGGGATGGATCATCGGCGGTCTCCGCTTGCAGCCGCTGGCCTCGTTCCTGGTCGCCGACGCGATGTTCCTGCCGTGGTTCGTGCTCGCCATCGCGGCGCCGGCGCTCTGGTTCCTCGCGACCTGGGTGCTCACGCGGGGCAGGGCGAGCTGGATCCGCGTCGCCGTGCTGCTGGCGGGCGTCGTACTCCTCGTGCCCTGGCCGTTCGTGACCGTGGGGGTGATCGGCGCATGACCGCCGCACAGACGACACCGGCGGTGGCTCCGGGCTCGCCGCGTTGGCTGGTGTGGGCCGTGGTCGGCCTGGCCGGCCTGTTCTACGCGTACGCGGTGTGGAACGCCGTCGCGCACCTGATCACGATGGCGCAGACGGGGCTCACCGGCACCGGGTGGGCGGTCCTGCTGTTCGGCGTGGTCTTCCCTCTCATCGTCTTCGGATTCGCCTTCGCGATCGGACGCCGGAGGCGCGTGGGCGAGCTGGCCCTCGTGTTCCTCGCGGGGCTCGGCATCGTCGCGGTGTTCTGGATGAGCCTGCTGGCGCTGAGCCTGACGCTGCCGAGCGCCTGACGAGGCGGACCGTCACACGGCACGGAGCGGGGTGGCGGCTCCGGTAGAGTTGTCGCGATCGCGCCCCCGACGGTGTGCGGCGCATCGGCCCCTCCCGCCCTGTCGTGCTGCCCCGAAGGATCCACTGTGCCGAAGCCCGTCGTGCTCATCGCCGAAGTACTCTCTCCCGCCACGATCGAGGCGCTCGGCCCCGACTTCGACGTCCGCCATGTCGACGGCACCGACCGCGAGGCACTGTTCGGCGCTCTCGCGGAGGCCGACGCGGTGCTGATCCGCTCGGCGACCCGCATCGACGAGGAGGCGCTGACGCACGCGCCGAAGCTGAAGGTGGTCGCCCGCGCGGGCGTCGGCCTGGACAACGTCGACATCAAGGCGGCGACCGCGGCCGGCGTCATGGTCGTCAACGCGCCGACGTCGAACATCGTGTCGGCGGCCGAGCTGACGGTCGGCCACATCCTCAGCCTCGCGCGCCGCATCCCGGCCGCGCACGCCTCGCTCGCCGCCGGGCAGTGGAAGCGCAGCTCCTTCACCGGCGCCGAGCTGTTCGAGAAGACGGTCGGCATCGTCGGCCTGGGCCGGATCGGCGCTCTCGTGGCCGCTCGTCTCGCGGCGTTCGACATGCGCGTCGTCGCGTACGACCCCTACGTCACCTCCGCACGCGCCCAGCAGCTCGGCGTGCAGCTGCTCTCGCTGGACGAGCTCGTCGCCGAAGCCGACTTCCTCACCATCCACATGCCGAAGACCCCCGAGACGACGGGCATGATCGGCGCCGAGCAGTTCGCCGCCATGAAGCCGACCGCGTTCGTCGTCAACGTCGCCCGTGGCGGTCTCATCGATGAGGAGGCGCTGCACGAGGCGCTCGTCGCGGGCGAGATCGCCGGCGCCGGTCTCGACGTGTTCACCTCGGAGCCGCCGGCGGAAGGCGGCAGCGCCCGCGCTCTGCTCGACCTCCCCAACGTGGTCGTCACACCGCACCTGGGCGCGAGCACCGAGGAGGCGCAGGAGAAGGCCGGCGTGTCCGTCGCCCGCTCGGTGCGCCTCGCCCTCGGCGGCGACCTGGTGCCGGATGCGGTGAACGTCGCGGGTGGTGTCATCGACCCGTACGTCCGCCCCGGCATCTCGCTCGTGGAGAAGCTCGGTCAGATCTTCGCGGCGCTCGCGACCTCGCCGCTCACGAGCCTCGACGTGGAGGTGCACGGCGAGCTGAACGAGTACGACGTGAGCGTCCTCAAGCTCGCGGCCCTCAAGGGCGTGTTCACGAACATCGTCAGCGAGACCGTGTCGTACGTGAACGCCCCTCTGCTGGCCGAGCAGCGCGGCATCGCCGTCCGTCTCCTCCAGGACGACGTGAGCGAGGAGTACCGCAACGTCATCACCCTGACGGGCGCGCTCTCCGACGGCACGCAGCTCTCGGTCTCCGGCACGCTGACCGGTCCCAAGCAGACGGAGAAGCTGGTCGGTATCAACGATCACGCACTCGAACTGCCGATCGAGAAGCACCACGTCGTGATGCTCTACACGGACCGTCCGGGAATCGTGGCCGTGTACGGCCAGAAGTTCGGCGAGGCCGGCATCAACATCGCCGGCATGCAGATCGCGCGACGGGCTGCCGGAGATCAGGCGCTCAGCGTGCTCACGCTCGACTCGCCGGTCTCCGAGGAGCTTCTCGACGACGTGCGCGACGCGATCGACGCCGACCTGTTCCGGCAGATCGAGATCACCGAGGTCTGAGCGGAGCGTTTCGGACGAAGGGCGGGAGCACGCGGCTCCCGCCCTTCGTCGTCTCCCGCCGCGGCTTCCTCCGGTCGCGGCTCAGGCCGTCGCGCGCAGGACCAGGGCGATCAGGTTGGCGAGCTCGTCGCTGCGCGGCACGAGCCGTTCGGGGCCGTGCACATCGAGGGAGTTGTTGAAGTAGAGGCCGTCGCTCACGAGCATGACGAGGTCGAGGCTCGCGGTGTCCCGCACGTGCGGGCGGATGGTCTCGGCCCAGCGCCGGCGGGTGTCGCGGAGCATGTCCGCCGCGCGGGGGGATCCCCCCTGGGCGAGCCGGGTGGCCGCGATCAGCGCCCGGTCCAGCGCGTCGTCCTCCATGACGGAGGTGCGGACGTAGTACGCGACCGGTCCCTCCTCGGCGGCGTTCATGCGCTCCAGGTCGAGCGTCGTGAGGTGCTCGAGCCGGTCGAGCAGACCGGTCTCCAACTCCTCCTTCGAACCGAAGTGGTAGAGCAGGCCGCCCTTGGAGACGCCTGCGGCCTTGGCGGTCGCGTCGAGGGTGGCGGCGCGTTCCCCCTCGTCGATCAGGATCGCCTCGAAGGCGTCGAGCACCTTCTCGCGGGCCAGGGGAGGGCGCGGCATGTTCATCCTCTGTTCAGTGGGGACGGGTCCAACTCTGTTACTATACCAGCCGGACGGTTCACATACGGGACCGCCGAACGACAGGAGAGGTGTTCCATGACCCGTACTGCGTCGATTCCGACGACAGAGACGGAAGCGCCCCGCGTCGGCGCACGGGGCTGGGCGGCGCTCGTCGTCCTCATGCTGCCCGTGCTGCTGGTGTCGGTGGACAACACGGTGCTGAGCTTCGCGCTGCCCGAGATCTCGATCTCGCTCGCGCCCACCGGTGCCGAACAGCTGTGGATCATCGACGTCTACCCGCTCGTGCTCGCGGGGCTGCTCGTGACCATGGGCACGCTGGGCGACCGCTTCGGCCGGCGCCGCCTGCTGCTCATCGGCGCCACCGGCTTCGCCGTGGTCTCGGCTCTCGCGGCGTTCGCTCCCACGGCGGGGCTGCTGATCGCCGCCAGGGCGCTCCTCGGCTTCTTCGGCGCGATGCTGATGCCGTCCACGCTGTCGCTGCTGCGCTCGATCTTCCAGAACCGCGACCAGCGCCGCATGGCCATCGCGGTGTGGGCCTCCGCGTTCTCCGCAGGCTCTGCCCTCGGCCCGATCGTCGGCGGGTTCCTGCTCGAGCACTTCGCGTGGGGCTCGGTGTTCCTCATCGCGGTGCCCGTGCTCATCCCGCTCCTGATCGGCGCGCCGCTGCTCGTGCCGGAGAGCCGTGACCCGCACCCCGGCCGGATCGACCCGATTAGCATCGTGCTGTCGATGGCCGCGATGATCCCGGTGGTCTACGCAATCAAGTCGTTCGCGGTGGACGGCCCCTCGCTCTCCGCGGGTGGGTGGGCGCTGCTCGGCCTGCTGATGGGCGGCCTGTTCGTGCGCCGTCAGCTGCGCGCCGACACCCCCATGCTCGACATGGCGCTGTTCCGTCGAGGGTCGTTCTCCGGCGCGATCCTCGTGAACCTGCTCAGCGTGGTCGCGCTCGTGGGCTTCCTCTACTTCGTCTCGCAGCACGTCCAGCTCGTCCTGGGGCTCTCGCCCATGATGGCCGGGCTCGCGCTCGTGCCCGGCATGGCCGCGATGATCGTCGCCGGACTCACCGTGGTGCCGATCTCCCGTCGCGTCGCTCCGCACATCCTGATCCCGGCGGCGCTGGTGTTCTCGGTCGCGGGCTACCTGATCGTGGCCTTCACCACGCACGAGCACGGTGTGACGCCGCTCATCCTGGCCTTCGCCGTCCTGGGCATCGGCATCGGGGCCGCCGAGACGATCTCCAACGAGCTGATCCTGTCCAGCGCCCCCGCGGCGAAGGCCGGTGCCGCGAGCGCCGTCTCCGAGACCGCCTACGAGCTCGGCGCCGTGCTGGGCACCGCGGTCCTCGGCGGCATCATTACCGCGTTCTACCGGGGCGCGCTCGTGCTGCCGGACGGCCTTCCGGACGACGCGGTGCACGCCGCGCAGGAGACCCTCGCGGGTGCGTACACCGCCGCGCAGCAGCTGCCGGCACAGCTCGGGGACGCGCTGTGGCGGGCGGCGGCCGACGCCTTCGGCTCGGGGGTCACGGTGACCTCGCTCATCGGCGCGGGGCTCGTGGTGATCGCAGGCGTGATCGCCGCCGTCACACTGCGCAAGGCACCCACGCACTGACCACTACGCTGGGGGGACCGGCCCGTTCGACCCGCGGTCGCTCCGCGGCCGGTCCACCCCCGTGCAGTGCGCAAGGAGTCTCATGTCGCGAGTCGTGAAGCTGGCCGTCATCCCCGGTGACGGCATCGGTCCCGAGGTCATCGCCGAGGCGGAGAAGGTGCTCGACACCGTCACCGCCGACAGCGGCGTGACGTTCGACAAGACCCGCTTCTCGCTCGGAGCCGCGAGGTACCTGGAGACGGGGGACACCCTCACCGACGACGACCTCGCCGCCATCTCCGCTCACGACGCGATCCTGCTCGGTGCGGTCGGCGGCACGCCCGGCGACCCCCGCCTGAAGGACGCGAACATCGAGCGCGGGCTGCTGCTGAAGCTCCGCTTCACGCTCGATCACTACGTGAACCTGCGCCCGTCGAAGCTCTACACCGGGGCACCGGGACCGCTGGCCGAGCCCGGCGACATCGACTTCGTGGTCGTGCGCGAGGGCACCGAGGGACCGTATGTCGGCAATGGCGGCGCGATCCGCACCGGCACGCCGCACGAGGTGGCCAACGAGACCTCGGTCAACACCGCCTTCGGCGTGGAGCGCGTCGTGCGCTACGCGTTCGAACTCGCGGAGCGCCGCCGGAAGAAGCTGACCCTGGTGCACAAGACCAACGTGCTCGTGCACGCGGGCGCGATCTGGCAGCGCATCGTGAACGAGGTCGCCCGCGAACACCCCGACGTGACGGTCGACTACCTGCACGTCGACGCCGCCACGATCTTCCTGGTCACCGACCCGTCGCGCTTCGACGTGATCGTGACCGACAATCTCTTCGGTGACATCCTCACCGACCTCGCCGGCGCCGTCACAGGCGGTATCGGCCTCGCCGCCTCCGGGAACATCAACCCGGATGGCGTCTTCCCGTCGATGTTCGAGCCCGTGCACGGCTCGGCGCCGGACATCGCGGGCCAGCAGAAGGCCGACCCGACCGCCGCGATCCTCTCGATCGCGCTGCTGCTCGACCACCTCGGACTCACTGCCGAGTCGGCGCGTGTGAGCGCCGCGGTCGAGGCGGACATCGCCGCGCGCAGCGGTGCCCGCACGACGGCGGAGATCGGCTCCGCCATCACTGCCCGCCTCTGAGCGACGGGCGTAGGCTGACAGGGCGCGAGGATGCGCCCACCCCACAAGGATTGGATGACGAGATGACGACCATCGACGCCGAGACGAGCGTGGCTCCGCTGGAGTTCGCCGTGACGAAGAACCTGAACGCGGCCAGCCCGCAGCGCCTCGCCGAGGTGCTCGAGAACCCCGGCTTCGGGGTCGTCTTCACCGACCACATGGTCGACATCTGCTGGTCGGCGAAGGGGGGCTGGCACCGCCCGCGCGTGCAGCCCTACGGCCCGATCCCGCTCGACCCTGCCGCGTCGGTGCTGCACTACGCCCAGGAGATCTTCGAGGGCATCAAGGCGTACCGGCACGCGGACGGCTCGATCCACACGTTCCGTCCCGACCGCAACGCCGCACGCCTGCAGGCCAGCGCCCGTCGTCTCGCCCTGCCTGAGCTGCCCACCGAGTACTTCATCCAGTCCCTGCGGGAACTGATCGCCGTCGACGGCCGCTGGGTGCCCTCCGGCGCCGACCAGAGCCTGTACCTGCGTCCGTTCATGTTCGCCAAGGAAGCCTTCCTCGGTGTGCGCGCCGCGCAGAAGGTGGCCTACTACGTGATCGCGAGCCCCGCGGGCGCCTACTTCACGGGCGGCGTGAAGCCCGTCCGCATCTGGCTCTCCGAGGACTACGCCCGTGCGGGCAAGGGCGGCACCGGCAAGGCGAAGACCGGCGGGAACTACGCCTCCAGCCTCCTCCCGCAGGCGGAGGCCAGCGCCAAGGGCTGCGATCAGGTCGTGTTCCTCAACGAGAAGCGCGACGTCGAGGAGCTCGGCGGCATGAACGTCGTGTTCGTGTTCAAGGACGGCCGTGTGGTCACGCCGGAGTCGGACAGCATCCTCGAGGGCATCACGCGCGACTCGCTGCTGCAGCTCGCGGAGGACCGCGGCTACACGGTCGAGAAGCGCGCGATCTCCATCGACGAGTGGCGCGACGGGGTGGCCTCCGGCGACATCGTCGAGGTATTCGCGTGCGGTACCGCCGCGGTGGTCACGCCGATCGGCGCGCTCGTGGGCGAGGGCTTCGACGAGCCGCAGCCCCTGGGCCAGCTGGCCCTGTCGCTGCGCGAGGAGCTCACCGACATCCAGTACGGCCGCCGCGAGGACAAGCACGGCTGGCTCGTGCGCCTCGACGCCTGATACGCTTCGTCACTTCCTCCACGAGACCCCGGGCGGGACGACCTGCTCGGGGTCTCGTGTGCTCGATAGGCTCTATCCATGAAGATCGCCCGGTTCAGTCACGACGACGCCATCATGTACGGGATCATCGACGAGCGGGAGCTCGTGGTGCTGGCAGGGGACCCGATGTTCTCCGGTTACGAGACCACGGGCGCCCGGGTGCCGCTGGCCGACGCAGCCCTGCTCGCGCCGGTCATCCCGCGGTCGAAGGTCGTGTGCGTGGGCAAGAACTATCACGACCACGCCGCCGAGATGGGGGGAGTGGCGCCCGAGGAGCCGCTGCTGTTCCTCAAGCCCAACACCGCCGTGATCGGCCCCGGCGACACGATCGTCCGTCCGACCGCGCTGTCGGAGCGCACGGAGTACGAGGGCGAGCTCGTCGTGGTGATCGGCAAGGTCGCGAAAAACGTCAAGGCCGAGAACGCGCTCGACTACGTGCTCGGCTACACCATCGGCAACGACGTGACGGCGCGTGACCTGCAGCGCAAGGACGGGCAGTGGTCGCGCGCGAAGGGCTTCGACACGTTCTGCCCGCTGGGGCCGGTGATCGAGACCGACTTCGACGCGTCCACGGCGACCATCGAGACCCGCGTGAACGGTGAGGTGCGTCAGCAGGCACCGCTGACTGACATGATCCACTCCGTCCCCGCGATCATCGAGTACGCCTCGGCGGTGTTCACCCTGCTCCCCGGTGACGTGATCATGACCGGCACGCCCGCCGGCGTCGGGACGTTCGTCGCGGGCGATGTGGTCGAGGTGGAGATCACCGGCCTCGGCATCCTGCGGAACACCGTGCGCGACGCCACTTCCGCCTCATGACCGACGCCGCGCTCACCGCGGCGCAGCAGACGGCGGTGCAGCGCCGCACCGTCCTGGTGCTGTCGCTCGGACAGGTGCTCGGCGGCATCGCGTTCGGGGCCACCGTGTCGCTGGGCGCGCTCCTCGCCGCGGACATCTCCGGCAGCGACGCGCTCTCCGGGCTCGCCACGGCGTCGGTCACGCTCGGCGCCGCCCTGTGCGCCATCCCGCTCGCTCGTCTCGCCGCCCGGCTCGGTCGCCGACGGGCGCTCACCCTCGGCAATCTGTTCGCGCTGATCGGCATCGCGGTCGTCATCCTCGCCGCCTCGGTGCGGGTCTTCCCGCTGCTGCTCGCCGGGATCCTGCTGATCGGCGCGGGCAACGCGGGCAACCTGCAGTCGCGCTTCGCGGCGACCGACCTTGCCGCGCCACAGCACCGGGGTCGTGACCTGTCCATCGTCGTCTGGTCGACGACCATCGGCGGCGTCGCCGGCCCGCTGCTCCTCGGGCCGGGGGAGGTCGTGGGTCAGGCGATCGGCATGCCGGCGCAGACCGGGTCGTACGTGTTCTCGTTCGTCGCCCAGTGCGCCGCGCTCGTGCTGTATCTCGTCGCCCTGCGGCCGGATCCGCTGCTGGCGGCGCAGCGCCTGGCGAAGGCGGCCGCGGCGACCACGGGGACCGTCGTCGCGGATCGGCCCCGAGTGGCGCGCTACGCGATCTTCGCGATCGCGGGTTCGCACGTGGTGATGGCATCCGTCATGGCGATGACCCCGGTGCACCTGTCGCACATGGCGCACGGCGCGCACGGTGCAGCGGCGACGCCCGCCGACGTCTCGGCGCTGGTGGGGATCACGATCGCGCTGCACGTCGGAGGCATGTACGCGCTGTCCCCGGTGTTCGGCGTGCTGGCCGACCGCTGGGGGCGCCTGCGCGTCGTGCTGCTCGGACAGGCCATGCTCGGCGGCGCTCTGGCCTTCGCCGTGTTCGCCGGGACGGAGGCGTGGGGCGTGATGGTGGCGCTCATCCTGCTCGGTCTCGGCTGGAGCGCGGCGACGGTCGCCGGTGCCGCGCTGCTCACGGAGGCGTCGGCCCCGGAGGTCCGCACCCGCCGCCAGGGGCGGAGCGACTCGCTGATGAGCCTGTCTGCTGCGGCGGGCTCCGTGCTGGCCGGCGTGGTGCTGTCGAACTTCCAGTACGCGGGGCTCGGCGTCGCCGCCTCCGTTCTCGTCCTCGCGATCGTGGTGCTGTCGCCGATGGGGCGCCTGGCCGCACGATGAGCCGAGCCGGGGCGCAGGGGAGCACGCAGGCCTCACCGTAGAATCGAAGGGCTATGGTTACTCCGCATCCCCTCACCACGACCGCCAGCGGCGCTGACGTGCGCGTCCGCTTCTGCCCCTCTCCGACGGGGCTGCCGCACGTCGGCATGGTCCGCACGGCTCTGTACAACTGGGCGTACGCGCGCCACAACGGCGGGAAGATGGTGTTCCGGATCGAAGACACCGACGCCGCCCGCGACAGCGAGGAGAGCTTCCGTCAGCTCGTCGACGCGCTGACCTGGCTGGAGATCGACTGGGATGAGGGCGTCGAGGTGGGCGGGCCGCACGCCCCGTACCGTCAGTCCGAGCGGCACGACATCTACCGCGGCGTGATCGACAAGCTCCTCGCGACCGGCGCCCTATACGAGAGCTACTCGACGGCCGAGGAGATCGACGCCCGCAACGAGGCGAACGGCCGCGCGAAGCAGCTCGGCTACGACAACTTCGACCGCGATCTCACGGAGGAGCAGAAGGCGGCCTTCCGCGCGGAGGGCCGTCAGCCCGCGCTGCGACTGCGGGTGCCGGACGAGGACCTCACCTACGTCGACCTCATCCGCGGCGAGGTCACCTTCCCCGCGGGTTCGTTCCCCGATTTCGTGGTGGTGCGCCCCAACGGGGTGCCGCTGTACACGTTCGTGAACCCGGTCGACGACGCGCTCATGGGGATCACGCACGTGCTCCGCGGCGAGGACCTGATGCCGTCCACCGCACGGCAGCTGTCGCTGTATGCGGCCCTGATCGACGCAGGGGTGACCACGTTCGTGCCGCGGTTCGCGCACATGCCGCTCGTGTTGGGGGAGACGGGCAACAAGAAGCTCTCGAAGCGCGACCCGCAGGCCGACCTCTTCCTGCACCGGGAGCGGGGCTTCATCCACGAGGGCCTGCTGAACTACCTGGCGCTGCTCGGCTGGTCCATCGGTCCGGACCGAGACGTGTTCTCGCTCGACGAGTTCATCGCCGCGTTCGACATCGAGAACGTCAACCCCAACCCCGCGCGCTTCGACCAGAAGAAGGCCGAGTCGATCAACGGGGACCACATCCGCATGCTCGACGTGAAGGACTTCGCCGAGCGCACGGTGCCGTACCTCGCCGCCGCGGGGCTGTTCGACGAGCCCACGCACGAGCAGCTCGTGCTGGCCTTCCGCGCCGCGCCGCTGGTGCAGGAGCGCGTGCAGCTGCTGGGCCAGGTGCCGGGCATGGTCGGCTTCCTGTTCCGCGACGAGGTGTCGTACGACGCGGACGCGCTCAAGGGTCTGCCCGCGAACGCGGCCGAGGTGCTGGACGCGTGTGTCGCGGCGCTCGAGCCCGTGACCGAGTTCACGCCCGAGAACATCCAGGAGGCGCTGGCGACCGCGCTCGTGGAGAACCTCGAGCTCAAGCCGCGGGTCGCCTACGGGCCGCCGCGTGTGGCCGTCACCGGCCGCCGCGTCTCCCCGCCGCTGTTCGAGTCCATGGAGCTGCTCGGCAAGGACGAGTCGCTGCGTCGGCTGCGTGGCCTGTCGGCGTTCCTCACGAGCTGAGTCGCGACGCGCCCGAGCGGCGGCTCACGCCGGTGGTTTTGGCGATACGTCGCCGCTCGGGTAAGCTTGACTCTCGGTGCGAGGCCCCGGTTTCGCCCTTGGGGTATGGTGTAATTGGCAACACGGCTGATTCTGGTTCAGTTGTTCTTGGTTCGAGTCCAGGTACCCCAGCCACACGGTTCTTACTCGAACCATGGTCAAATGAACTAGCTTTGACTTCTCTGAATTCCCTGCCTTCGGGCGGGGAGTTCTTGTTTTCCGCTCTTCGAGTGCGCGCTGGCCCTGAAGTTCACGGATCTGGCGGTTGGCCTGGGTGCGCTCGCCCCGTGATCTGCACGCGATTGTCCTCGACGCGGATGATCAGGCGGCTGAAGTATGCGGTGATGAGGTCGCGGCGCACCGTGTCCGAGGCTCGCTCGTAGAGGTTGCCCGGCTCGCGGAGAAGGTCGATGTAGGCCAGCGCGGTGTCGGCACCGTACTGAAGCCGGTCGAGCGTGACGTCGAGCTGTTCCTTGATTGCTTCCGTCTGGAGCGTCGTGCGTTCGATCCGTTCGCGGATCTTCGCGATCGGAAGGGTGCCGGTCGCGGCGAGCTCGATGAGCCGTTCCTCCTGTGCCTCAAGCTTTCGCAGTTGCCTGGTGAGCTGTGCTTTGGCATCGCGATCGGAAGCGAGGAGGTTGTTGATCGCAGCCTGCAGGTCTTCGCGGATGCTATCGATGGTGTCGAGGTCAAGGCGTTCGCCAGCTACGACGGGTGTGATCTCGGCTTCGACCTGCTCGACGCGGAGCCAGGGCGTCTTGCATTCGCCACGTTGCTTGGCGGCGTCGGTCGTCGCCTTCTTGATTTGGCCGATGTCGCTGGTGCCCGAGATCGGTGTCCGTGGCGACTGCCAGGATGGGAGCTGTGGACGTAGAAGCCCTTGCCGTTACGAAGATCCAGAACATGATTGCGCGCTGCCCCCATCTGAAAGCGTTCATCAGCTCGAACGACAAGACGCCCTTCACCGATGGCCATGTCGATCTGTATGGGGGATTCGGTCAGAACAAGACGGACTTCCTCGGCCGGGTTCCCGTACAGGTCAAGGGGCGCACTCGTTCTGGGAAGCTTGCAGATCAATTGACCTTCGGCATCGATCGCACCGATCTACTCGGCTTTCAGAAGGAATCGGGGGTCCTCTACTTCTACGTCGCCGTCGACCGGCAAGGGCAGCGAAGTACTCCGTACTACGCGATCCTGTCGCCGTTCGTTATCGAGGACTACCTGCGGAGCGCACCGGAGGAGCAAACGAGCGTTGCCGTCGACTTCAAGAAGTTCCGCAACAACACGAACGAGATAGAGCGGATTCTTGGGCTTGCATTGAAGACCCGTGACCAGAATCCGTCGCTCGGCTTCGACCCCGCACTGTTCCAGAAGATGCAGAGCATCACTGTCCACACCCTCAGCGATCTCTGTTTCGATGAACCGCTCGTCCTTCGTCCGCGAAAGCTGGACTACGCGGTGGAGCTCGTCACGGACGGTGGCATGCGGGTTCCTATGGGAGGCGAGCTTCACATCTATCCGGGACTGTACATGGAGCAACCCTTTGACGTCGTCCTCGCCGCAGGTGGAGTGAGCTACACCCGCGTGACGCGGCAGCAACTCGACCCCAAATCAATCGTCCTCAAGCTTGCCCCAGGTCTCAGTCTCACGATGACCGAGGCAAACGAGCAGAGACTATGGAACTTTGCCTTCTCAGAGGAAGGGAGCTTCGCCGACCGCCTCAAGGCTGCGAGATTCATCGAAGGCTTCCTAGATACCGGTGGGATCGAAGTTAACAAGAAGATGACGCCGCTGGGAGTGATTAGCGATTCCAGTGAAACCGACCTCGTGGAGCTCCGACGTCAACTCCGTCTGATTCACATGATGGACGAGCTTTTCAGGCACCTGAACATCGACGGTTCTCTCGTTGATCTGGATGCCGTAGACGACGTGCAGATTCGGAACATCCACACCCTCCATCGCGCCTTGATCCATGGTGAACAAGTGTCTAATCCCGACGGGGAGGTTGCTCGGGGTCTTTTCAGCCTCGGACGCGGAGCGGTGATGCTCATCATCCTCGAGGGCGACACCCCAGACAAGTGGCGTTTCGTCGATCCGTTTGACCCACAGGCACCGCACCTGTTCCGCTGGTCGGCTGACGACGACGCGACGAAGGTGTTCCCCGTGACGGTCTACGACGTCCTTGAGAAGGGCGAGCTGTCGACGATTCTGAATCTGCGTCTCGACTCGATAGTCAGGGCCTACGACGCGATCGTCGATGCCGAGCGCACCACCAACCTCGCGAATCATCAGGTGCTGGCACTCCTGAGGGCAGCCGACTCCAACAATCAGCGGCGGTCAGAATTCCTCGGCGCAGCCGATACCCTCAACGAATGGGTGATCGAACACGAGGGAGAACTCCCGACCCACCTGATCAACCGTTGGCAGATTCGCCAGCGCATCGCGACTCTAGCTCCTGCGGACCTGGACGCGATCCGCGAACTCCGACGATCGGTCGTTCGCGACGGAGGTCAACGCGCGGCCGAGCTCGAAGTGGCGTGTGCACTGCTCCTCGGCGAGCACTCCGAGGCGGACTACCTCATCGCCAGGTTGGCCGACGACACGCTAAACGAGATGAAGGATTGGCCGATCTGGACGCTACGGAGCGCGAGTACCAGCGAAGCCGTGGAAGCCGCGAGATCCTGACTGGGCCCAGCGAGGTCGAGGTCCGCAGCTGGGTCTCATTGATGCACGTTCGTCGCCGCAACGTCCCGAGATCGGCTGGCTCGCCGACGCAGTCGAGCAAGCTCGCTAGCTCTGAAGCTCGACACCGGAACATGGCCTCACTGGCGCACTTGAGTCTTGCGGATAGGGTGCGAGCATGACCAAGCGCCGGCCGAAGCAGAAGCGTCCGACAGACGACATCGCTGGGTGGCCGTTGCGTCTAGGACGCATGTCGACGGCTGTCGAGGCCTGGCGACGCCGCGCAGAGAATCCAGAATCGCCCGAGTCAGGTAGCTCGCTGGCCGCCGACTCAGTGAACGGGCTCAACGTCGAGAACCCGATCTGGTACTCGATGTGCATCGCTTCTGAACCTCTCGACTTCGCGATCGATGCGATGCGAGCGACCAGCACGATGTACCCAACGGCGTACATGACCGTCGCCCGGACCGCCTTCGTCGCTGCTGTCAACGCGGTATGGGTGCTAGCGCCGCAATCACGACAGGAGCGTCGGGAGGACCACGCATGAGCAGCCTTAGCGTGGCACACAAGACCTTCCTCGAGCCGGTACTCGGCATGTCTGGCGGACAGGTTCTGGACTTCAGTAACGCCTCATTCGCCAACTTCTTTCGCGACCTCAACATCGACATCTACGACGCGGAGCGGTACCCCGGCTTCGGCGACTCAAAAGCAAACAGGCTTCGCGCGTTCTGGAAGAGCGCTGACGACGACGAGGTCGCGACATCGTTCATCGCCCTCGCCGACTACGTCGAAGCAAAGCAACTAGCGGGAAACTCCAGCATCGATATGAGCCCCGACCAGCTCGCTCGTCTACGCTCGATCGCGCTTGAGCTGGCACCTGCTCCAGATCCTGTCGCCAACGCTGGGACTGCCGCCAGCTTCACGACCGAAGCGACAGTCAATGCGAACCGGATCCAGATCGAAATCCACGAGGACATCTACTCGCATATCGAGCGATACCTTACGACTGGGGACTACTTCCACGCCGTTGAGGAGTCCTACAAGCTAGTGCGGGAGAAGCTTCGAGACATCACCGGCAAAGAGCGGGCCACTGACGTTTTCAATAGCAGCGCCCAAAATGAGGGGCACTGGAAGGCGCTGTTCGGCAAGGCAGCAGCGTCAAGTGATGCGGAGAAGGACTTCTTCCGAGGCATCGGGTACCTGCACCTCGGCGTTCAGCACCTTAGGAACGAGAAGGCACATACGCCTGCGTCGCCGATCGATCCGAACCTCGCAATCCACTACATCGCGCTGGCGAGCCTCGCCTACGACCTGATCACCAAGTACGTCAGTGAGGAGTTGATCACGGAGATCGAGGAGCTCGTCACTGCCACGCGCCGCGGCTACTCGGTGACCCGCTTCTATCGTGCATTCGAAGGCGGCAGGTGGATCGACGCGCTGACGCTTCCTGCGGGGTTGGCATCGTCATCAGTGCGGAAGGTGCTGAAGTCGAAATGGCTCCAAGAGGCAGACTTCACACTTTCCTACGATCACAGCAACATCATGTTGATGCGGCTCGAGCTCGTCGCTGAGGAACTGACTCAGGCCGACATCGATGCGCTCCTCGAGTACCCGACGATCGACCATCGAGGGAACAGCCAGGAAGCTGGCATGCTCCAATTCCTTGAATACATCCAACAACTCGATGCGGCCAAGATTTCGAGTCGCGCAAGCGATTGGATGACAGACAAGCGGCGTGAGTGGGGCGAGGGCTGATGGCGTTGACGCTCGGCCCGATCCTGCTCGACGCGCGCATCGACCTATCGGACGCGCTGGTAATCCGCCAACACTCGGCGCTTCCCAGCCGACCCTCCGCGCTTCTGGGTCGTTTTCATCCGTGAGGGCGGTGACCAGGCTCGGCTCTGGGCAGTGGTCGAGAATCGCAGCGAGTTCGCCAACGACGGAGTGCGCCGCATCTTCGACATGATCGTCTCCGAACACATGGCGGATCTGCATGGGCGTCTTGTCATCGGCTGGCGGTCCCCGCGCACCTGGTGGATGCGAGCCAGTACCGCCGCGAGCTACCCGGTGAAGGATATCGCCGACGCCGAGCCGGTGCCTTTCCCTGGGTTCGATCGGCTCGTTCTCGACTACCCGCAGCTTCAGGCCGTTATGCGGGAGCACCGCTATGCCTCGTGGCGGACAGCCCTTCCGTCCCTCGTCGGCATTTACCTGATCACGGACACCCACGATGGACGTCACTACGTCGGCAAGGCGGACGGCGAAGAGAACGTTCGCCAGCGCTGGACCGTATATGCGACCAACGGTCACGGAGGCAACGTCGAGCTCCGCGGCCTCGATCCGTCGAGCTTCCGCTATTCGCTGCTACGAGTCTTCGACCCATCGACGCCAACTTCCGCTATCGATGCCTTGGAGAGCCACTTCAAGGTCGCGCTCGACAGCCGGAGGCATGGGCTGAACCGAAACTGACGGACGGCGTCGCGGGGCCATGCCAGATAAGTCGCCGACGAGTCCGACACGCGCCCACACGCTAACTCTGCAGCACCCTGCTCCGACTACCTTGTAAGCACCGACCAGCGGTGCGGGTGGAGAGGTGGCGCGATGCGTGCGAGAAAGAAGAGGACGGCCTGATGGCCGACGCCTCCATAGACTGGGCGGCTCTGTACCAGAAGCATCGCGACGCGATGTTCAGGGTCGCCAAAGGTGTGCTGCGCAGCAGCGGGCGGGTCGACCTCGCGGACGACGCCGTGCAGGATGCGATGGTCTCGCTTATGAAGTCACCGCCGACCGAAACGCCCCGTAACTGGGAAGCCCTGCTCGTGGCGACGGCGAAGCGCCGAGGTTTGGACATGGTCGGCTCGGCCGCGATGGTCAAGGGCGCGGTGCTTGAGGAAGAACGTGCTTCGTCGGCCAGCGAGCAGGATATGGAGGAAGTGCTCGAACGCCTCGAAAAGATGGCGTTGGTGCGTGCGGCAATCGCGAAGGCCAAGCTCGACGCACGGGCGCACTACGTGCTCGCGCAGTACGTCGTGCTCGAACGGCCGAGGGCTGAGGTGGCAGCGGAGCTTGGTGTGACGCCGGCAAGGGTGAGTCAGATTGCGACCAAAGTCCTGACAGAAATCAACACGGCGGTAACGGAAGGAGGGTGACGATGAGTTCAGACAGGAACGAAGACGATCAGATCGGAGAGATCCTCGACGGGCGGAACGGTCGGTCGGCACTCGACGCTGGCGCCCCGTACCTAGAGCGAGACCCGGAGTTGCGAGGAGTGCTCGAGATTGCAGACCTGGCTTGGGAGAGTGAGCAGAGCGCTCCACCGCTCGCGGACGACCCTGTTGCCGCGATGTTGGGACTGGTTCCGGACCCGGAGATCGAACTCGACGGCAAGGCTCTGGCTTCGGCGCGCAAACAAGCGGGATTCACCGTCAGCACTCTTGCCGCTCGGTTGACCGCTCGAGGGTGGGATGTCTCGAGCAAGGATGTTTTCGCCTGGGAGAGTGGTCGCAACGCTCCTCAGGTGCCGGCGCTGATCAATGCGATTGCTCAGGAAACCGGCACCGACTCGGATCGACTGCGTCGTCGCAACCGTGAGGATCCCGAGCGCGCCAAGCTCGCTGCCGTCATAGCATCCGCGACCTTCAAGAATCTCGCCCAACGCTGGGCGCGCATCCAAGGCACTACCGTCGATCTTGCCGCCTCAGCGCTGGAATCCCGCATGCTGGTGGCCGTACACCGCGGTGGCGCCCCAGACGAGGAGATCTTGCTCGACTCGCTCGAGGCAATGGTCACCGCCGTGGAAAGTTCCGCAGACCAGTGAAGCTCGAGCCCTGGATCGAACGTGCGGTCGGAACTCTCGATGCGCAGACCCAGGAACAGTTCACGCTCGATCCGGAAGCTGCGCTGACTACGCAGCTCGGCCTCACGATTCGCCCTGTTGAGACGTTGGCGAATAGGCGCGCCGATGGAGGATTCTGCGACGGCATGTCGTTCCTGGAGGACGGCGTCATTCTCTATGCGCCGACACCAAACAGCCGCCGGCAGAACTTCACCCTCGCGCACGAGCTCGGCCATTGGATCGTCGAGAAGGACCAAGGACTGTTTGATTGGATCGCCGATCAAGCGGACCCGACGTCTCTTCTCGAGACGGTCTGTGACCAGATTGCGCAGCGCCTGCTCCTGCCGGATGCGCTCACGAGCGATGTCGTCGGTACCGACATTGTGCGCGCACATCATGTGCAGGATCTTTTCGACTCAAGCCAAGCGAGCTATCAGGCCTGCGCCATCGCCATCGCCCGGCACATTCGCGGTCTCGGTGCCGTCGTTCTCATCGACCGGTTCGATGGCCAGGTCCATCACGCCAGCATCCGGCCGGGCCCGGACGATGGATGGCCCGAGGTCTACCCGTGGCGTGGACAGGTCATTCCCGAGGCGCACGCGTTGCGAGAGTTCGCTCCCGGTTCGTCGTTCACTCGGAGGATCACATGGCGCGATTCCTGGGGACGTACAGCCGAGTTCTACGCCGACGCTGTTGCCGACGACCGGCGGATCATCGCAGTGCTTGCCGGTGAAGACATCTGGAAAGTTGACCCCAGCTATGTCATCCAACCGCGGGACTTCGACACTCGTCCGCTCCTGACTGTCCACTGCTGCGGCCAAGAGCGCACGTTCCGCGGCTACCCATGCCCGACATGCGGACAGGGATTCTGCCCGGCCTGCGGGAACTGCAAATGCGACCGTGCCGCCAAGACCGAGGAGAGCTGCGCTGCTTGCTTCACGTTGTGGCAGCGACATCTGCTCGTGGATGGCCTCTGCGAGAACTGCCGCTAACTCTTTCGCCCTCTGCTCCGACTACTTGGTGAGGGGCTGACGGTCAGCTCCGGAGATGGAGCCGGAAGTGGCGAAGAACACGGGACGCGGCCACCGCGTCGGAGCGGTCAAGGGACGTAGCGAGTTCCAGGTCGGCAAGACCTGGTTCAAGCGCGACACCTCGACCGGCCGCATCATGAACGGCAGCCCGAACCAGCACAAGGGCGTCCGCAACGAAAAGTGAGTGAGGTGGGGCTGGCCGTGCCGCGTGCGTAGGCCGGCTCCACCCGTCACTTCGACCCCCATCTCATGCCGCCATCAAGAGAAGGAGTGATCATGGCAGATCGACGAGTAACCCATTCCCGCAAGAACCGCGACGGTGACATCACGGCCATCGGCAACCCCGGCCAGTTCTGGTCACCGCGTGCCAAGGCCGACGCCATCCGCGACATCGAGTACGGCATCCACACGTACCACGTGCAGTGGCCGGAGAAGCGGACGGAGATCCGCGTCGTCAACGGCGCAACTGGCAAGTACCTGCGCACCGATCGCGACAACACGACTCGCAACAACCTGGACGACCTTCCGGACCTGTGAACACGTCCGGGAGCGCGGAGAAGGCACCAGCGGATTCCGCTGGTGCCTTCTTGGTTCTCAAGCGGGGCACAGGGCCCACCGAAAGTCGCGCGCTCTTGACAGGTGCTTCGCACGAGGCCCGTGAGCCCGGCTCATTGCCTCTTGCGGGGCGCACTGGCCCGGGGCTCGACCCCGACGCGGTGAAGAGCGCGGTACACCGCGCCGTGCGACAGGCGGTACTTGTCCTCGAGGTCGGTCATGGTCGCCCCCGCTTCATAGTCGCGCGCCATTGCATGGGCTGCGTCGTCCGTTACCTTCCGCCTCCTCACCACTACGTTGTTCTCGCGCAGGAGGCGGATGAGCGCTGACGCGGCGACGCTGTGCTCGGCTGCGAGCGATCGAGCGCTCTCACCTGCTTCGTACCGCCGCACGACTTCTTCGATCTTCTCCGCGCTTAGTCGCTTGGGCAGCGCTTGAGCGCGATACGTCGGTGCTGGGTTCGAACCATCCTCGCGACCGCCTGGGATAGCGAGACTCTGAAGATCCACCGGGTGAACGGCAAGTTCCAATGGTTCGAGCAGAGGTCTCTTATGTCAGCACTTCACAGAAGCCCGGAGATCCGCAGCAATGCGGGGTCCGGGCTTCTGTCGTTCCTGCGTGTCAGTCGAGGCGCACGACCACGGTCCGGGCGTCGACGAGGTGCAGCTCCTCCTCGATGCGGATGGCCCTCAGGGCACGGACAGGCGTATCGGAGCCGGGGTCCGTCATGCCGCGTCGAGGAAGGGCTCATGGCGATAGCCCGTGTCGTCGAGGATCGAGACGGTCGACTCGGGAACCTCGATGAACATCCCCGGCAGGTCGTTCAGCGGCTCGGAGACGATGACGTGGGCTCGACGACCGAACGCCCGCAGACGCTCGGCGTCGGGGTACATCTGACGAAGCGTCTCGATGTCGGCGGAGTGGTAGAGGGAGCGCGAGCGGCCGACGCTGGAATAGCGGAACGCCCACAGCGTGATGCCGTCGGAGACCGCGAAGGTGCCCTGCACCGGGAAGCGGATGTCGTGCTCGTGCCCGATCCGCTCGGCCTCCCGGATCGCGGCCTCCATCCCTGCGATCGGATCGTCCTGCAGCCCGAGGGTCAGAGCGAGGTAGAAGAGCACTTCGGAGTCGGTGGTGCCCTGGATCTCCGGGTACAGCGCGGGGTCGACGGCGAGGGTGAGGTCGCGCTTCACCGTCAGGAAGTCCGCCAGGCCGCCGTTGTGCATGAAGAGCCAGTTCGCGTGCCGGAACGGATGGCAGTTGGTCTGCTGGACCGGGGGTCCGGCGGCTGCCCTGACGTGGCTCAGGAACAGCGGACTGCGGATCGTGCTGGAGATCTCGCGCAGGTTCTGATCGTTCCAGGCGGGCTCCATGCTGCGGAACAGGGCGGGCTTCGGAGGCTGTTTGCCCGGATCGTCCGGATTCGACACGGGGTACCAGCCGAGGCCGAAGCCGTCTCCGTTCACGGTCTCCGCGCCGAGCGGCGAGTCCAGTGACTGTGCCACCAGGGAATGTCGCGTGTCGAGGATCACCTCCGACGGGTGCAGCGGTTCTCCCGAGTACGCCAGCCACCGACACATGTCGACACCTCATCCCCGACCCGTTCGGGTCCTGGCCCGACGATACGGCCGCTCGGCTGCCGCGTCGTCATCCGTCGGGGGTGATGCTACAGATGACCTCACGGACGCGCCAGGGACTGGTGTTCGCCTCCGTCGGGGTGAGATCCTCGGGAATCGCCGGATGTCCGCGACGTCATCCAGCTGCGGTGACCTCCGGCCAGTCACCGCTCAAAAGCCCGGGGCGCGGTTTCTACTCGCACTCTCCGAGGAAGCCGAGGTAGCAGACGGCCTCGTGCGTCACGGCGGGCTCGTAATCGTCGTTGGACACCTGGCGCGTCGCGGTCTCCGGGGTCCTGGTGAGATGGCCGAAGTCGCCGAGCGAGGCGACGTAGGTGCCGTCGACGTCCTCCGCGATCATGCGGTCGATCTCGGCGCGGTGCTGCGCGCACAGGTCGGCGGCGGAAGGCACGAGCTCGACGCCTGCACAGGCGGCCGCGTACTGGGCCTCCATGGCGCCGATGCAGTCGGTCCAGTCCTGGTCGATGTAGCACGGGCTGACGCCGTCGTCCGTCACGAAGTACGCACCGGTCTCGTACTCCTCGCTGTGGAACGTCTCCGGCTTCTCCGGCACGTCCACCTTGGTCCAGTGCCGTGCGGTCGCGAAGGCGAACGCCGTGACGACCGCCGCGATGAGGAAGAGCGCGCCGAGGACCGACAGCGTCACCCACAGCCCGACGCGGCTCTTGCGCGGGGGAGTGCCGGTCGCGGTGGCGGTGCCGTCGAGCGGCGGGGTCGTGAACGGCGCCGCCCCGGTCGCGTATGCCGTGGGAGTCGCGCCGTAGGCCGCGGGCGGGGCGGCAGCGGCCGCGGTCGGCACGTCGTGCCCGCCCAGCGGGACGGTCGCGGCGGTCGTCGCGGCCGGCGGCGTGCCCTGCCCGCTGATCGTGATCCAGTAGTCGTACCAGCTGCGGCTGGACCGGTCGTCGGCGTGCACCCGCTGGGCCTCGTCGTCGGTGAGCTGGATCCCGAGCTCTCGTCGGGCCTCGCTGCTCAGCAGGGACGAGTGGAACTCCTCGAATGACAGCGCCATGTTCGCAGAATATCGGTTAGGAGCAGGATCGGCCGTGCGCGGCGCCGATGTCGGTGGGGGCTGGAACAATACCGAGGTGATCGGAATGAGCTCCTTCTGGAACGCCCTGCCCACCGAGGGCCGCTGGCTGCTGTCGACCGTGGCCATCCAGACGCTGGGACGCGGCATGACCCTGCCGTTCTCGATCATCTATCTGCACGAGGTCCGCGGGTTCGACCTCGGGCTCTCCGGCGCGCTGATGAGCCTGATCGCGGTCACCGGGCTGGTCGTCACAGGTCCTGGCGGCACGCTCATCGACCGCTTCGGCGCGCGGCGGGTGCTGATCGTCGGGCTGCTGTCGATGATCGCCGGATGCACGCTGCTGGCGTTCGCCACCCACCCCGGCGTCGCCGCTGTGGCGGTGGTGCTGATCGGCGTGAACTTCGGCGTCTCGTGGCCGGGCTTCAACGCCCTGATCGCGTCGGTGGTCGATGGCGAGGTGCGGCAGCAGTACTTCGGCGTCAACTTCGCGCTCGTGAACCTCGGGATCGGTGTCGGCGGCATCATCGGCGGGTTCTTCGTGGACGTCACCGACCCCGGGACCTTCACCGCGATCTTCCTCATCGACGCGGCGACGAGCCTGATCCCGCTCGCCCTGCTGCTCGGCCCCCTGCGGCGCGTACGGACGCAGGCGGAGCACGACCCCGTGGCCGATGCGGCAGGGGGATACCGGGAGATCGTCCGGCGACCGGCCGTGCTGTGGCTCACCCTCCTCACCTTCCTGTCGGTGTTCATCGGCTACGGGCAGCTCGAAGCAGGCTTCCCGGCCTTCGCGCGGCAACTGGCCGGTGTGTCCACGCAGGTCATCGGAATCTCGTTCGCGGTGAACACGGCCGTGATCGTGCTGCTGCAGTTCGCGGTGCTCCGCCTGATCTCCGGACGCCGCCGCACCAGGGTCATGCAGGTCATGGCCATCATCTGGGCGGTCTCCTGGGTCATGCTCGGCGCAGCCGGGCTGCTGCCGGAGTCGTTGACCGCCGCGATCGCCGTCATCGCGTTCATGGGCGTGTTCGCGTTCGGGGAGACGATGATGCAGCCCACCATCCCCGCGATCTACAACGACCTGGCCACCGACCGCACGAGGGGGCGGTACAACGCCCTCAACTCCGCTGCCTTCCAGGGTGGTGCCATCACCGGGCCGCTGGTCGCCGGGCTGCTGCTCGGAGCAGGAGCGAGCGGCTGGTACATCGCGATCATGGTCGCGGGCGCCCTGGCGGTCGGCGCGCTCGCGCTCGTGCTCGAACGCGTGGTGCCGGCTGCGGCGAACGGCGCCGCCGCGGAGCGCTCGGAGGAGCTCGACGGGCCGACGCCCGCCTCGGCGGAGAGCACCGAGGCACGCTCGGCGGGCGGATAGCACGAGCCACCCCGCCGACGCCACTCCCTTCCGGCGTTGCCGCGTCAGCGGCCATCGTGAGAGCAGACGGAGGAAGGGGCGCGAATGGCGAAGCTCATCAGGGTGGTACCAGGGCAGGATCCGGGGTTCCGGCGGCAGCGGACGGGTTCGGGATTCCGCTACGTCGACCCGGCGGGGGCGCCCGCCCCGGAGGCGGACCGGGAGCGCATCGGAGATCTCGTGATCCCGCCGGCCTGGACGGACGTGTGGATCGCCGCCGACCCCCTCGCGCACATCCAGGCCGTCGGCATCGACGGTGCCGGACGCAAGCAGTACCTGTACCACCCGCTCTGGCGGGTCTCGCGCGACCGGCGCAAGTTCGTGCGCGCACTCGATCTGGCCGCCGCGCTGCCGAGCGCGAGAGCGCAGGTCACCAGGGCACTGCGGGAGGACGGGCAGACCAGGGAGCGTGCCCTCGCCATCGCGTTCCGGATGCTCGACGATGCGGCGCTGCGGATCGGGTCCGAACGCTATCTCGCCCGTCACGGCAGCAGAGGCCTGACCACGCTGCGGCGGAGGGACGTCCGCGTCGACGGGCGCGACGTCGCGCTGTCCTTCCCCGCCAAGAGCGGCAGGACGGCCTCGATCGAGATCGAGGACGAGTCGCTGGCCGACGCGCTCACCGACTTCGCGACCGGTGCCTCGAACGCGTTCCTTCTCGCCTATCGGAAGGGGCGTCGCCGCGTGAAGATCACCCCCGCCGAGGTCAACGCGTACCTGAAGGAGGTGCTGGGCGCGAGCTTCACGGCGAAGGACTTCCGCACACTGCACGGCACGATCATCGCCGCCGACGCCCTGGCACGCATCGGTCCGCTCGACCGGAAGGGCCAGCGCGGCCAGGCCGAACGCCTCGCCGTGCAGGCCGCGGCCACGGCTCTCGGCAACACGACCGCCGTGGCGCGCAACAGCTACATCGACCCGCGCGTGTTCCGGCAGTATGCCCGCGGCCGCACGCTCGACCTGGACGTGTCGCCGGAGACGGCGATCCGCAGGCTCCTGGGCGGACCGGAGACCTCGCACAAGGTCGACCGGAGAGGGTCGTCGCGGCGTCGGCGTTCCGCAGCCGCACGAGCTGTCTGAGCACGGCCGCGGCGGGGTCGTCGCGGGGCTCCGCAGCGCACGTCGCTGCGCCTCGACGCCGAGTCGGGGCCTCGGCCCGCCGGGGCGTGGATCGCGACGCGGTCACGGTGGCCGGGGCAGGATGCCAGGATGGAGGAATGGACACCGCCAACCTGACCCGCGAGGAGACCGCCGCGCGATCCGCGGCGATCACCCTGCACCGCATCCGCGTCGAGCTCGACCTCACCGGCGCACCCGAGCGGGCGCGTACCGGGTTCCCGACCGTGACGACGCTCGAGTTCGACGCGACCGAGGAGTCGACCTGGCTCGACTTCCTCGGTGAGCAGGTCCAGCGCGTCGTGGTCAACGACTCCGACGTCGAGGTGGTCTATGACGGGGCGCGCATCGCGCTGCGCGGGCTCGCCGCGTCCAACGTCGTCCGCGTCGAGGCGGTGGGTGCCTACAGCCGCTCCGGCGAGGGTCTGCACCGCTTCCACGACCCGGCGGACGACCGCACCTACCTGTACACGCAGTACGAGCCGGCGGACTCCCGTCGGGTCATGGCGTGCTTCGAGCAGCCCGACATGAAGGCCGAATACACCTTCGTCGTCGACGCGCCCGCAGGCTGGGAGGTGCTGTCCAACCAGTCGCCCGCCCACGTGGATCTGGGCGTCGGCGTGCAGCGCGTGACCTTCGCCCCCACGCTGCCGATCTCCAGCTACATCACCGCCGTCGCCGCGGGCCCGTACGCCCGAGTCGACGGGGAGTGGCAGCGCGGCGACGAGCAGCGGGTGGCTCTCGGTGTGCTCGTGCGGCAGTCGCTCGTCGAGCACCTGGAGGCCGAGGAGATCCTGGAGGTCACCCGGCAGGGGCTCGACTTCTTCACCGACGCCTTCGCCTACCCGTACCCCTGGGGCAAGTACGACCAGCTGTTCGTGCCGGAGTACAACCTCGGCGCGATGGAGAACCCGGGGCTCGTGACCTTCACGGAGTCCTACCTGTCGCGCGGCGCCGCGACCGAGGCGCAGCGCGCCTCCCGCGCGAACACGATCCTGCACGAGATGGCGCACATGTGGTTCGGCGACCTGGTGACCATGACGTGGTGGGACGATCTCTGGCTCAAGGAGTCGTTCGCGGACTACATGGGCGCCCACGCGTCCGCCGTGGCGACGCGGTACCACGACGCCTGGGTCACGTTCGCGATGCGGCGCAAGGCGTGGGCGTATCAGCAGGACCAGCTGCCCACCACGCACCCCATCGTCGCGGACATCACCGACCTGGAGGCCGCGAAGCTCAACTTCGACGGCATCACCTACGCCAAGGGCGCCTCCGTGCTCAAGCAGCTCGTGGCCTTCGTCGGGGACGAGGCCTTCTTCGAGGGCGCACGCCGCTACTTCGCGGCGAACGCCTTCGGCAACACGACCCTCGAGGACTTCCTCGTCGAGCTGAGCGCAGTGTCGGGGCGGGATATGAGCGACTGGGCGGCGGCCTGGTTGCAGACGACCGGGGTCTCCACCATCTGGACGGAGACGGACGACGAGGGGCGGCAGCAGCTCGTGCAGAGCGATGTGCGCCCGCACCGACTCCGCATCGGCCTGTATGACAGGACCGACGGGCGCATCGTGCGCCGCGAGCAGCGCGAGCTCGACCTGATCGGCGAGCGCGCGGACGTCGAACTGCCCGAGGCCGACCTGGTGCTGCTCAACGACGACGACCTCACCTACGCTAAGGCGCGACTGGACGAGAGGTCACTGAAGACGGTCGAGGAGTCGCTGTCGGCGATCGAGGATCCGCTGGCGCGGGCGCTCGTGTGGTCCTCGCTGTGGAATGCGACACGTGACGGCGAGCTCGACCCGTCGCGCTTCCTGGCGATCGTGCGGACGCACGCGCCGGCGGAGCCGAACGGGGGGCTGCTGGCCGCGGCGCTGCAGGACGCGGTGTTCGCCCTGCGGCACTTCGTGGCCGACGCGCGGCGCGAGGAGGAGCAGCGCGCCTGGACCGAGGCCGTGTGGACCGCACTGCAGAGCGCAGAGGCCGGGAGTGATGCGCAGCTGTCGTGGGCACGCGCGCTCGCGACCGCGTCGGCATACGACGACACCCGTCACGCCGAGCTGCGCGCGATGCTCGACGGGCAGACACCGGAGGGCCTCGTCGTCGACCCGGATCTGCGCTGGCAGCTGCTGACGGCGCTGGTGACGACCGGCCACGCCGACCTGGCCGAGATCGCGGCAGAGGAGCAGCGCGACGACACCGGCGATGGACGCACGGCGGCCCGCCGTGCGCGGGCCTCGCAGCCGGAGTCCGCCGTGCGCGCTGCCGCCTGGGTGGCCGCGTGGGACGACGTCTCGCTCACGAACGATCATCTCGACGCCGAGATCGCCGGTTTCCGCGCCGGAGGTCGACGCGACCTCACGAGCGCCTTCGACGCGGAGTACTTCGACCGAATCCGCGACGCCTGGGGCACGCGGAGCATCGAGCTCGCTAAGCGCCTCGTGGTCGGCCTCTTCCCTGCGGCGGACTCCCTGGAGCTCGTCGACGCGTGGGTCGAGACGAACGCGGACGCCCCGGCAGCGCTGCGCCGGCTCGTCATCGAGCAACGGGATCACCTCGCGCGCGACCTGCGCGTGCGGGCCGCTCAGGGCTAGTCCGCGGTCGGCGACACCGTCATGCCCATGACGGTGCGCACGATCCACGGATGGGCACGGTCGTCGTCGATGTGCGTCATGCCGAGGTTCTCGGCCACCCGACGCGAGGCGTCGTTGGCGGGGTGGATGATGGCGGTGAGGAGCACGGGCGCGAACTCGCGGGCGACCAGCTCGACGCACGCACGTGCCGCCTCGGTCGCGTAGCCCTGACGCTGTCGCTCCCGCCGGACGTGGTAGCCGACCTCCAGGACGGGCGTGTCGTTCACGGACTGCCAGGTGACCCCGCAGTCGCCGACGAAGTCGCCGTCGTGGGTCTCGATGATCCACAGCCCGTGCCCGTCGGCGGCATACCGCTCCTGCATCCGGGCGATCCACGCGGCGCTCTCGTCGCGGGACTTCGGGGCGGGGTAGAACGCCATGACCTCGGGATCGCCCAGCAGCGCGGACAGGTGATCGAGGTCGTCCGCGGTCATTTCGCGGAACGTCAGCCGGGCGGTGGGACGGGGGAGCAGGCGCTTCGGGGCGTTCACAGGTCGAGCGTGTCGCCGGGCTCCAGCACGTGGAACTCGCCGCCGCCCTGCTCGGTGGCCCACTGCAGGCGCTGTCGGTGCATGTTCTTCCCGATCACGGAGAGCGTCATGTCGTGCGTGCCGAACGCGCGACGCGGACGCACCGCCAGGACGTAGTCCATCGCCTCGCCGATCTTGAGCCAGGGCGCTCCGAGCGGGGCTGCGAGCATGTCGACCTCGACACCTTCCGGGACCGCGTAGGAGTCGCCGGGGTAGTAGAAGACGTCGTTGACCAGCACCCCGACGTTCTCGATGGTCGGGATGGAGGAGTGGATCACCTCATGCGCGCCGCCGAAGAACTGCAGGGTGAAGCGGCCGATCGTGATCGTGTCCCCGGGGGCGACCACGGTGATGTCGTAGCCCTCCGCGGCGTCCGCCACGCCCTGTGGACCGAACACGGGCGTCCCGGGGGCGGCGCGCAGGATCCGGTCGAGGTGCTCGCTCGTCCAGTGGTCGGGGTGCTCGTGCGTGATCACGACGGCGACGAGTCCGCTGAGGTCGTGCAGGGGAGCCGTGAACGAGCCGGGATCGATCACGAGCGTCTCGTCGTTCTGGTCGAGGCGGAGGGCGGCATGTTCGAACTTGGTGACGCGCATGAGTCGAGTCAACCGCTCCGAAGGGTCCTGCGGCAAACGGAATCGGCGCGCCACGCCCGGGCGTCGCGCTCAGGTCGCCTCGATTTGGCGCACTGAGAATCGCCGTGGCATACTTGAACGGTTGTCGCGGGACGGAAACGCTCCGCAAGACGGCCCCATCGTATAGCGGCCTAGTACGCCGCCCTCTCACGGCGGTAACGCGGGTTCGAATCCCGCTGGGGTCACACAACACCCGAAAGCCCCCGGTTCGCCGGGGGCTTTCGTCGTCTCCGGGAGTGATCCTCACTCCGTCGCGCGGAGTGAGAGCCGTCGGAACCGCCGGGTGCTGAGCGGCACGATCATGAGCACCGCCATCGCGCCGCCGTATGCCGCGAACGGCACCCACAGCGCGGTGGCGGAGGCGAGGGCGCCGAAGCCGGCCATCGCGAGCGGCATCAGGCAGTCGTCTCCGAGCCGGGTGATCGCCCCCATCCGGCCGAGGTAGGCGGTGTCGACGGTCGCCGAGAACGTGGCGCTGAGCAGCACGGACGCGAAACCCGCCGTGGCGCCGATCAGGAAGGCGGCCACGGCGACGGACCACGCGGGACCGAGGCCGAGCGCCACGATGCCGGCCCCCTGCACGACGAGTGCCGCGAACGCGCCGCGTGCCTCGTAGCGGGGGCGCCAGCGTGCGACTCCGAGCGCGCCGAGGGCGGCACCGAGTCCGAGCAGCGCCTCGAACAGACCCACGGCCTGCGCCCCCCATGCCTCGTCGTGCGCACGCAGAGCGAGGCCGATGCCGACCGCCGGCCCCACGGCGAGGTTCAGACCGGAGAGAGCGATCACGAGCGTGCGCGTGGTCGGCTGCGCGGCGAGGTGCGCGAAGCCCTGCCCGATGCCGCGCAGCGTGGAGCTGCGGGGAGCTCTCGCCAGTCGGAAGCGGGGCCGCAGCCACAGCGCGAGGAAGGCCAGGACGGCGGTGAAGGTGAGCGCATTGACCGCGGCGCTCCCGGCGAGTCCCGCGTGCGCCACCAGGACGCCTCCGAGTGCGGCGCCGCCCATCGTCCCGAGTCGCGACGCGGTCTGTGCGGCGGCGCCGTACGAGGGCAGGTCCTCGGTGCGGACGAGCTGCCTGGCGATGGTGCCGGCGGACGGCTCGTAGAAGGCATCGCACACGCCGAAGGCCACGGCGGCGCACAGCAGCACGGCGACGCCCGGCGGCGTCGCGAGCACCCACACCGCCACCGAGACGAGCACGGCGACCCGCAGCAGGTTGCACAGGAGCATCACGCGTCGGGCATCGGCGCGATCGGCGAGCACGCCGCCGAACAGCAGCACCGCGGCACGGGGGACGGTGCCCGCCGCGACGATCAGCCCCGCCACCGCGGGGGAGGCGACCTGCACCGCGGTCCAGGCGAGGGCGATGGTCCACAGTGCGTCGCCCGCGTCGGACAGCGCCTTCACGGCGATCCACGCATGCACCAGGCGGTCTCGACGGAACGGCGGCGGTGCGGCGAGCTCGACCGGGGTGCTCGTCAGGACGTTCATCACGGCTCCGTGGGGAAGGCGTGGGCGAAGACGAAGACGGGGGTCCGCTCTTGCCCGTCGTTCAGGTCGATGTCGGCCTGCCAGTCGCGGAGCGTCCGCAGGATCCGGTTCGACAGGTCGCGCAGCTCGTCCGGCGAGGCCCACGCCGTGGTCTCCGTGTTGGAGGCGTCGTAGGCGGCGAGCTCCGGGTCGCTCCGTCGGCGTTGCCAGCGCTGCAGTCGTTCGATCTGCATGCGGATGCCCTGGCGTTGGGCTTCGCGGGCGAGCAGGGCGTCCGCGGGGGAGTCGGCGTAGTCGTCCACCGACCACGTGAGCCCGCGGCGGGCGATCGTCCACCAGCTGGTCCGGCGGTCGCCTGTCGGGTCGGTGGCGCGTTCCACGACCCTGGCGCGCTCGAGCATCCGCAGATGGTGGCTGATGCTGCCGACCTGGCTGTCCAGCGCCCGGGCGAGCGTGGTCACCTGGGTCGAGCCGTGCAGCAGCAGGTAGTCGTAGATGCGGCGCCGCAGCGGGTGGTGCACGGCGGTGATCACGGAGATGTCTTCCACGACGAGAACGCTATGGGCGCGGCGTCAGGAGCACAAGAGTTCTTGTATACCTCGGAAAGACGCG